>CAWISY010000074.1:0-25224 GCA_963838455.1 Bryobacterales bacterium | reverse complement strand
CTTTCGGCTGTCTGGCGGAGATTCGCCGCATTGTGGAGCAGATTCGCGCAGCATGGCCGGAAGTGAAAATCGTGCTGCGCGGGGATTCCGGTTTCTGCCGCAACGGAGCTAATAGCTTGTGCGAGAGCAATGGCGTGGACTTCGTGTTCGGGTTGGCACGGAATCAGAGACTACGGAACATCATCGGGCAGCAGATGTACGAGGCCACCCGGCAGTGGAATCAGACCGGCAAACCAGCGCGGGTATTTACCGAATTCGAGTACCAGACCAAGAAGACGAAGAAGGGCGGCTGGGACCGCGCACGGCGTGTAGTGGCCAAGGCGGAACACATCGACGGCAAAGAGAATCCGCGTTTCGTGGTGACTTCGCTGAGCCGTGAAGATTGGGCCGCGCAGACCCTGTACGAACAACGTTACTGTGAACGTGGCGACATGGAGAACCGCATCAAGGAACAGTTCAGTCTGTTCGCGACCGCGTGAGCACGGAAACGATGCGCGCCAATCAGATGCGCCTTTACCTGTCAGCGATGGCCTACATCCTGGTCAGCGGGCTACGACGACTGGGGCTGAAGGCCACCGAGTTGGCGCAGGCGCAGGTAGCAACGATCCGCACGAAGTTGCTCAAGATCGGCGCGCAGATCCGGGTGAGCGTTCGCAAGGTCTGGGTGTCGATGGCTTCCAGTTATCCTTGGCAGGACCTCTACCAGCAGGTCTGGACCAACCTGCGTTGCTGAAGCCGCCCATCGCAAGCTCCGACTTCTTCCGATTGCAGTCAGCCGCCCCGCCCGGCTCGGATCAGTGCGTCATTACTGGCACTCGCATGCCGCGCATGCCGCCCGCGTCGCCTCAGCGACCCCCACTACATGACCCGCATCGAGCGCTATTTTTCCGAACAACCCAAGATACCCGGCTTGAGACCATCCAAGCTCCAAATCCGTCCCGTCCGACAAACCTGTGAGATATCCGGGCTAGGCCGCTGGGGACCCACACTTCGGCGAAGACCAGCGCTCCGGTGCCGAGGCCGATCGTGAGAATGCCGCACAGCGCGGTCATCCACAGCTCGCGGCCACGCGGAATGCGCGTGCGGCGCAGCCCTGCAATCGCCAGAATGATGCCGCCGGAGAGCGAGTAGCGCACGCACATCAGCGCCGCCGGAGGCAGGTCCTCCACAGCGATGCGGATGCCCAGGTAAGTGGTGCCCCAGAAGAAGCAGACGCAGGCCAGGGCCAGGTAAGCTCCGAGATGGGGATGTCTTCGCACGGGAGGTTACTATGTTAGCTTGATCCTCACATTAACCATCAATCCCGCTATAGATCGCACCGTCACCGTCGACAAGCTGGTTTTCGAGGACCGGGCTTATATCCTGGGCCGCGCGGAGGCCGCCGGAGGGCGCGGCATCAACGCAGCGCAGGTGATCCACGCCTTCGGCGGCAAGACCATGGCGCTGCTGACTTCCGGCGGGACGGCCGGCAAGAACATGGAAGCGTCGCTGGCCGGCATGGGTTTTCCTTACAAGTCAGTACACGTCGCCTCGGAGAGCCGCATCAACCTGACCATCTCCGACAAGCAGGGGCTCACCGTGAAATTGAACGAAGTGGGAGCGCCGCTCACGCCGGCCGAGGCGCAGGCGTTTCGGGACCTGGCCGAGGCGCTGCTCCAAAAGGCGCGTTGGCTGATGATCTGCGGCAGCATCCAGCCGGGAGTTCCTCCGCATCTCTACTGCGAGTTGATTGAGGCGGCGCGGACGCGCGGAGTCCGGACACTGATCGATACCGATGGCGAAGCGCTGCAGCATGCGCTGGAGGCCAAGCCTTCGGTGATTACTCCCAACCAGCAGGAGGCCGAGCGGCTGTTAGGGCGCGCGCTGCTGACGAGGACGCAATTTCTGGATGCGCTGACGCGGATTCACGCCATGGGGCCGGAGTCGGTGATTCTCTCGCTGGGGAGCCGCGGCGCGATGGCCGCGTCGCCGGAGGGCCTCTTCGAAGCGATTCCGCCGCGCGTCGAATCACTGTGCCCGATCGGCGCGGGCGATGCCATGGCGGCGGCATTTGCCTGGAGCATGGATCGCGGCAAGAGCTTCGCGGAGTCCTTGCGCTGGGGCGTGGCGGCGGGCACGGCGACGGCTTCGCTGCCCGGCATCCATTTTCCTACGCTGCAGCAGACCCGGACCATCTACAAGCACGTGCAGGTTCGGCCGTTATAGCAGGAAGCTGAACGAATGCAAAAACCGCTTGCTGGCGCGCGCGGCTCGGTCGGTCCTGCGCGTTACCGAGCCGCGACCGGGGTGCCCCCTGGGCCGAGCGGTTTTTTCATTGGCCGGGGCGGCTGCCGTCGAGCGGGATCTTTAGATTCATCTCTTTGTGATCGCGCACGATAGTGAGCGTCATGCTTCCGGCGCGGATGCGGGCGGAGACGTCGGTAGCCGTGGCGACCTTGGTGTCGCCCACGCGAATGATCACGTCGCCCGCGCGCAGCCCGGCCAGCTCCGCTACGGAACCGTTCATGACGGAGCGGACCAGCACCCCGCCGTCCCGCACGCCGAAGTAAGCCGCCAACTGGCCGTCCAGCGTTTCCCACTCCGCGCCGAGGCCGTTGCGCCAGCTCATGCGCGTCAAGGCGACGTCGGGAAACGCGCCCGCACCGGACGGCCCCAGCGAGAATATCTGGGCTCTTCCACCCAGCGACGGCGGCCGTGAGCCGATCTTGGCGATCAGGTTCGCCACATACCCGTTGCGGTAGATTTTGATTCGGACCTGCCGGCCGGGGGGTGTTTCGCTGATCAAGCGGCTCAGTTGAAGCTGGCCCTCCACGCGCTGGCCGTTGTACTCGACCACCACGTCATCTACACGCAGGCCGGCCGCGGCCGCGGGACTACCCGGTTCGAGGATGGTGACCTCCACGCCGACCTCTTCGGGAAGCTTTAGGGCATTGGCGGACTCCGTAGTGACATCTTGGTAGGCGATGCCCAGGTAGCCCACGCTCTGAGTTCCACTTCCTGAAACCACCGGGAACCGCTGTGCGCTGGGCTGCCCATGGAGGGTAGCGACGGCGGACAGCGCGACCAGGATGGAGTTGCGCGACAACATTAGTTCTTGCGTCTCCCCCGCATTAATTACTTACTCCTACGAAGATAAATCATGTCGCTGCCGCTCAGCACCAGAGTCGGGCCGCCTCCGTTGATTTTCCCCTCAGCCAGCGCCGGACGCACGAAGTTCACCTGCGGCACGCGGATTTCGCTGAATTCGGAATCGATATGCGGCACGCCGCCGCGCTCATTGGTCGCCATGATGGACAAAGCGATGCTGGACGGGATCATAACGGTGATATCGCCGGAGGCGGCCACTAGAGAGGAGTTCTGAAATCGCGCCCCGGAGGCCAAAGCCGCCAGAATGCTTCCCAGCGCCGTGGAGACGCTGATGGCTCCGGCGGCTGCGGTGAGATACACCGGGCCGGACGCCGAGGTGGCGCGCACACCCGCGGCCGGACCGATGCGGATGGCTCCCGCGCCGGTGGTCGCGGTGACCACTCCTCCGGCGCGCCCCACCACGATTTCGCCCTTCATCGAATGCGCGTCCACGTTTTGATCGGCCTGCTCCACCTGGATGTTGCCGCCGCCGCTCGATAGCGACACGGGCCCGCGGCTGCGCTTGACCACGATCTCGCCGCCGGAGGTCTGGCAGTTCACCTCCGCCGCGCCGGCCACGGTAATGGAACCCGCGCCAGTGGAGCAGTTCAGCCGGCCCGCCACTTGCCCGAATTGAATATGGCCGCCGCCGGTGTAAGCGCCCACGTTGCCGCCGATACTATCGCCTTCAATGTCGCCGGCCTGGGTATAAGCCATCAGTTCACCGCGCAGGCTGGAGGCGTTGATATCGCCGCCGCCCTGGACTTCGACGTAAGTGGTGCGGACCGCCGCCGGAACGTAGACTTCAAGCGTGGTCGAAGCTCCGCGGCCCTGCGCCGTAATCGAGGTCACGCCTTGGGAGCTGGCAATGGAGGCGTCACCGGCGGGCGCCTGCGCGGCGGCCTGCGCGCTGTGGGCGTGAATGCGCTGGATGAAACGATAACTGATCTGGCTGCTCTGCGAGTTGCCCCGCAGCAGCACGCGCACCTGGGAGACCACCCGCAGACCGGGAGTCCCTTCTACCGCGCCCTGCTTCAGGCGCTGCCACGCGCCGTCGGCCCATTTGACGCTGGTAGAGGGGTCCTGCGCCTCCAGCGCCGCGGCCACCACCACCAGCACAGTACCGATCCGCATCATGCGGTTAGTTCCCATGGAGCGGACACGCCGCTCCATATCAGTAGATCTCCGCGGAGGCATTCATCAGTTCCAGGATTTTTTCCGATTTCTGGCGCACGCTGGCGTTGCGTTCCTGCGACATCAACTGTTGCAGCATCCCGATGGTGGCGCGGTCGAGATTGGCCGGCATTTGGCCGGCTGGAGCCTGAATCAGCAGATCGATGGCCCGGGTGCGGACTCCCGGATTGGCGTCGCCGAACAGCGCGTGGGAGAGCGCCTCGTGAACCTCCGGATCGGCGGCAAAGGGCTTCAATCCTTCCATGGCCTTGAGGCGCACGCCGTCGTTCTGGTCGTGCAGGACCCGGTCGACCAGCGCGCCGCGGATGTCAGCCGATTGCGCCCGCCGGGTCAGCAGATCCACGCTATCGATGCGCAGGCCGGGGTTGTTGGGATCGCGCACCGCCTCCAGCAGGAGATTGCGGATGTGCTGATCGTCCAGGCCGCCGGTGAAGGTTCGCTGGCGCGTTTCATCCACCACGACCCTGACGGTGCCGTCGTTCTGGGCCTCGACGTCGCTGACGCGGTTGATGCCGGACTGGCTGGCGCCGGGGATGAGGCTCTCACCCAGAGTCGGCATCAGACGGGCGCCGATAAATCCGGCCAGCAGCAGGGCGACGGCGCCGGCGGGGCGCAGAATCGGGCCGGCCGTACAGAAGTCCACCAAGCGGTCCCACCAGCTGCGGCCCGCCACACCAAAACGGTCCGCCAAACCAACACGGCCCGGGAGACCAAGACCGCGCTCGGGACCGGGATCGTGGCGCAAAGCTGCGGCCAGATCGGCGCGGCAGTTGCGCAACAGAGACGCCGGCGGCTCCACCGAAACGGCGTCGAAAGCCTGGTGGAGCGTTTTGTGGCGCTCCAGCTCCGCGCCGCATTCGGCGCAGCCGTCCAGGTGCGATTCGAGGCGTTCTTCCTCGTCGAAGGAGAGTTCGCCGTAGACCAGCAGCGCAAAGTGTGCGCGGGCCTGATCACAGCTAAGGTCACTATTTAGATGATTCGGGTTCATCTCATTCATACAAAATCTCCAAGCGCGGCGCGCATTTTCTGCGTCGCCCGAAACAGGCAGTTCTTGGCCGCCTCCTCGGTGGTTCCCAGAATTTCGCCGATGCGCCGCAGCCGCAGCCCCTGGTAATGGCGCAGCTCGAAGACCATGCGCTCGCGCGGGGTCATGCCTTCCAGCACCAGCTTGATGCGTCCGCGCAACTGGCCGCTGAACAGGTGGCGCTGCGGATCGCCGTCGACCCGCTCCTCCTGCACCGAATCCATCCGGTCCAGGGTTCCGTCGGGCGCGGACAGCACGGTCGGCTCCTCGCGGCGGACCTTGCGCTTGCGCATCTGGTCCAGGCACAGGTTGGTCACAATGCGGTACAGCCAGGTGTGGAAGCTGCAATCGAAGCGGAAGTTGTTCAAGTTGCGGAACACCCTCAAAAACGCCTCCTGGTAAACATCGCGAGCATCTTCCGGCGAGCGCAACAGGTTCATGGCCAGTTTGAGCACACTCTGGTCATAGGCGTAAACGAGCTGAGCGAAGGCGTCCTGATCACCGGCCTGCGCAGCCCGGATCAACGCCGCTTCGTCAGCAGGTAACCCCGAATTGAGGGCCACGGCGCTCCGTTGCAACATTCTCTCTGACGATAGTACTCGGGAAAGGTAACGAAGTGCACCTCCACGTTCGGGCTGCTGGCGGCGTCCAATGTTATCAAGGAGAGGACTCCGATGCGGGTGCCCGCCCATAAGCGTCGTGTAATCAATTGCTTACTGTTCAGCTTGCCGGCCCTCGGGCAGGGCTTCCCGGCTGTTGAGCAAAGCTTTGAGGTTGCTTCCGTGAAACCCAACCCGCCCCGGGTGGCATATGAGGCTGGGCGGCCGAATTGCGCCACGGGAAAATTCACGGCGCAAACCAGCCTCCAGCTCACCATAGCCTGGGCCTACGGAGTCAACATAATTCAACTGGATGGGACCGATAAGTGGCCCGCGGCTCATGCCTCCTTCGCGATGGAGGGCGTTCCTGCTGGGCCCGCGGATGAGGCCCAATGCCGTAGGATGGTCCAGGCGCTGCTGGCGGAACGCTTCAAGCTGGCGATCCATCGCGAGAGCCGCCCCATGAGTGTCTACGCGCTCGTGGTCGCGAGGAATGGACCGAAATTTCAGCCCGCGGGCGAGGCGGACCAGGGTCGCACCAGACCCGTAGCTTGCAAGTCACCGTCCAGGGGATGGTCAATGCAGGACCTGGCCGATTGCATGGACTTGTACTTGTATCCCACTCTGGTAGTGGATCACACCGGCTTGAGTGGTGGCCTGTACAAGATCACCTTGGACTTTTCGCCACCGAATGGGGTTGGCGGGTTGCTGGGCGATGGCCCCGATGCTTTCTCCGCTGTGGAATCGCAGCTCGGATTGAAACTCGAGGATCGTAAGCAGCAGGTCGAGGTGATCGTGATCGATCATCTGGAGCAACCGGAGGCGAACTGAATCCGTTAGGGACGATCCTTCTCGGCGAAGTGCACGCTCGACAGGATGCTGATGGCGGCGATCCCGGCGAAGAAAATCACCAGAGCGAGTGTGTCTCCGCTGGCGACGCCTCCCACGCGGAACAGGACGTAGCCGATCACAAGATTCGCCAGCGACCACACCACGTTTACCGTCGGCGAAGATAAACCTTTGCCGGGAGGTTTCGCGAAGGGCGTCGGAAAAGGGTCGCCGGAGATGCCGTGCACGAAATGCGGGACGACGTTGGTGAGGAACAATCCGGCGAAGAAACACGCTACGTAGCTATACCAGTTCATGGCGCTCCTTTAAGTCAGAGATGGCGAAGGCTGCTCGGCGGGCAGGAGGCCGCGCTCCTCATACACGGGCCGCATCTGCGCGCGGATTTTCGGAAGCTCCAGCGTGAACCACAGCGCGGCGGCCAGGCAGCAGGCGCCGGTGACCATCACCGTATGCGGCGCGCCAATGCGCGAGGCCAAAACGCCCGCGAACAGGCTGCCCAAAGGCGACGCGCCGAAAAACGCCACGGTGTAGTAGCTCATGACGCGGGCGCGTTTATCGTCGGGCACCAAGGATTGCACGATGGTGTTACTGACCGAAGCCGTCTGCAACAGGCCGAAGCCGGCGAACAGCATCAGCAGCAGCGACAACCACAACACGCGCGAGAGTCCGAAAAGGATCAGCGCGGTCCCCAGCGTCGCGGCGGCCACCTGCAGCATGCGCGACAATCCAACCACCGATTTGCGGACCGCCAGCGAAAACGCCGAAATAAGTGCGCCGACGCCGGTAGCTCCGGTCAGCCAGCCCAGTGTGGCGGGTCCGCCGTGCAGCACCTGCCCGGCGAAAAGCGGCAGCAGCACGGAGTAAGGGAAGCCCATCAGGCTCACCAGCGCGAACATCACCAGGACGGTGCGGACCGGCGGGAAGTTGCGCACGTAATCCCAGCCTTCGCGCATCTGTTCGAGCATGCTGGCGCGAGCAACGGGCGCACCCCAAGGCTGCAGACGCATCATCAGCAGCGAGGCGACGACCGGGATATAGCTCAGGCCGTCGATCAGGAAGCACCAGCCCTCGCCGAACGCCGCCACGATCAGGCCGGCGATAGCCGGACCAATCAGGCGCGCGCCGTTGGCCATGGAGGAGTTGATGGCGATGGCGTTCGAAAGGTCGTTGCGGTCCTCCACCATGTGCACCAGGAAGGATTGGCGGCCGGGCATGTCGAAAGCGTTGATCAATCCCTGCAAAGCCGCCAGCGCGATGATCTCCGGCAGCGTGATGATGCCCGCCAGGGTCAGCGCGGCCAGCGCCAGCGATTGGATCCCGCCCAGCACCTGGGTCCAGACCAGCAGCCTGCGGCGATTGAGCCGCTCTACCCAAACTCCGGCGAAGGGTCCCAGCAAGGCCGCGACGATCTGGCCCGTGAAACTCACGAGGCCCAGCAGCAGCGCCGAATGGGTCAGGCGGTAGACCAGCCAGGTGGTGGCCAGCCGCGTCATCCAGGTGCCGATCAGCGAGATGCTTTGTCCACAAAAGAAGAGCCGGAAATTACGATGCCTGAGAGCACGCCAGGCGTGGGTCACTTCACGGCCCCTTCGCGCTCGGCGAGCCGTTTCATGATCTCGCCGGAGCGGAACAGCGTTTCGCGTTCCTGCTCGTCCAACTGCGCAATGGCTTGGGCCAGCCAGCTACGCTTGGCTTCGTAGGAGCTGGCGCGCACGGCCTCGCCCTTTTCGGTGAGCTCGATATGAATCCGGCGGCCGTCGGTAGGGTGCGGCTTACGCTCGACCAATCCTCTTTCTTCGAGCGCAGCGATGGTGGTTCCCATCGATTGCGGCTTCATGGCTTCGGCGCGCGCCAGGTCGGCCGTGGTGGCGGGGCCGTCTTTGGCGAGGCGGGCGAGGACCGCCGATTCGGTGAGCGACAGCTCATGCGCCGCCGCTGCGGCCCGCACGCGCCGGATCAGCAGGCCCAGCGCCTGAGTGAAACCGGTGACGGCCGAATCGAAGCTCTTGCGCGCCATCCGCTTCCAGGATAAAGTATTAACAGGTAAACTGGCAAGTTAGGCTTTCTAATTCGGCTTTCTAATTCGGAGGGCGGGGCCGTAGCGGCGCTAGCTGTGCTAAGACGCTCGCTATACTAAGTCATTGAGTCCCACCTCCGCGGGCCTGGAACCCCAAAGAAGAAACCAAATGAAGCTTTTCAGGACATCCATCTCAATCGTTGCCTTTATCGCGGCCTTTATCTCGCTTGGCCCGCTGCGGCTCCGTGCGCAGTATCCGCCGCCGCCGTCTCAGCGAGCCGAGATTCCGACGGGCGGGCTGGTCTTCCCGCAACAGGATCAGTTCAGCGGGAGCGTGGCGCAAGGAACGGCGAGTCCAACTGCCATCAAGCTGTCGTTACAGGACGCAATCGATCGCGCGATGAAGGCCAACCTGGGGATGCTGGTGCGGGAATCGGCCGGCAGCGCGGCGCGCGCGGACCGGTTGCGCAACCTGAGCGCGCTGCTGCCCAACCTCAGCGCGGCCTTCTCCGAATACGATACGCAGATCAGTCTGGCGGTCTACGGACTGAGTTTCCCGGGTATACCCAAGGTGGTCGGGCCGTTTTCCTACAGCGATGCGCGCGCCTTCGCTAACGTCCCGGCGTTTGACTGGACCGCCTTCAAGAACCTGAAAGCGGCAACCGAAAACGCCCGCGCGGCGCAATTATCGATCGATGACGGACGCGATCTGGTAATTCAGGCGGTGGCCACCGGATATGTCACCATCCTGGCGGACACCTCGCGCATCGAAGTAACCAACATGCAGATTGCGACTGCGCAAGCTCTGGCCGACAACACGCATGACCGGCATGAGGGCGGTGTCGCCCCGGCGATTGACGATATCCGGGCGCAGGTGGAGCTGAAAACCCAGCAGCAGCGGCTGTTGATCTTGAAGAACCAGCTCGCCAAGGACAAGCTGACGCTGGCGCGGGCCATCGGTTTGCCCGCTACGCAGGACTTTGAGCTGACCGATCCGGCGCCGTTTAGGCCGCTGGATGACCTGAAGGCGGAGAGCCTGCTGAGCCAGGCGTATGAGGCTCGCGCGGATTACCGCAGCGCGGAAGCGCAGCTTCATGCGGCCGAAATCTCCCGCCAGGCGGCCAACGCGCAACGCCTGCCTACCGGCTACGTCACCGCCAACTACGGCGACATCGGACCGAGTCTGGCGCAATCGCACGGGACCTATACGGTCACCGGGACGGTCAGCGTGAACGTCTTCGACGGCGGCCGGATCCGCTCCGACCAGACGGCCGCGGATGCCGAGATCGAACGGCGCCGCAATGAACTGGCGGACTTAAAAGGCAAGATCGAGTTCGAAATCCGCACCGCTATGATCGATCTGAACACGGCAGCCGATCAGGTAAGCCTGGCGCGAAGCAATCTGGATCTGGCAACGTTGGGCCTGGAGCAGGCGCGCGACCGCGTGGCCGGCGGCGTCACCGATAACCTGGAAGTGATCCAGACGCAGGAGGCCGTGGCGGCCGCCAATCAGGACCTGATCGACGGGTTGTATCTTCACAATCTCGCCAAGGTGGCTCTGGCACGGTCGGTGGGATCGACGGAAGCAGCGTTGAAGCGATTCCTGGGAGGGAACTAAGGATCCGCGTGGGAGACCAAGACATGGTGGTAAAGACGAAGAGCGGCTGGATCAAGACGGCGTTCAAGTGGCTGGTCGCGCTGACGGTGCTGGCCGGAATCGGCGTGGGCGGCTATACGGTATGGCAGCGGCTCTCGCAAGAGGAGTCGACCGACGACGCGCAGATTGACGGCACCATCGTTCCGATCAGCGCGCGCATCAGCGGCAATGTGGTTGCGGTGATGGCCAAGGACGACACGCCGGTGAAGGCGGGCGACGTTCTGGTGCAGCTCGACACTAAGGATCTGGAAGTGGCGCTGGCCAAAGCCAAGGCCGACCTGGCGGATGCCGAAGCAGCGCTGACCGGCGCGCGCAGCGACGTGCCGGCGGCCTCGGTTTCGAGCGCCAGCACCATGAGCAACGCGCGGAGCGGCAGGGAGGATGCAGCCGCGGCGGTGAGCTCGGCGGAGCAGCAGTTGGGCGTGCAACGGGCGCGCCTGGCGGTGGTGCAGGCCAACGTGCGCGTGGCGCAGGCCAATCGCGATAAGGCCGCGCAGGATGTGGCGCGCTACAAGGCGCTGGTGGCCAAGGATGAGATTTCGCGCGAAACCTACGATCAGGCAGTGACTGCGGAGCAGGCTGCCAACGCCACGCTCGAATCGCAACAAGCCACTGTGACGGAGGCGCAGCAG
This sequence comes from Bryobacterales bacterium, assembly GCA_963838455.1. Lineage (GTDB taxonomy): Bacteria > Acidobacteriota > Terriglobia > Bryobacterales > Bryobacteraceae > Palsa-187. Next base: position 14,126 of record CAWISY010000074.1, on the reverse strand, counting down.
AACATCGCCGTGGCCGAGCGGAACGTGGAGCAGGTGCGGGCGCGCTTGAGCCAGGCCGATTCGCAGGTGGAAGCGGCCAAGGCCGGGCCGGAGCAAGTCAAGAGCGTGGAGGCTCGCGCGCAGGCCGCCGTGGCTCGCGTGGAGCAGAAGCGGGCCGATGTCGATCAGGCCAAGTTGAATTTGAGCTACGCCACCATCACCGCGCCGGTCAACGGCGTCATCGGACGCAAGGCCGTCGACGTGGGGCAGAACGTCGCCGCCGGCCAGCAGTTGGTGGTGATTATCGCGCTCGACGACATCTGGGTCACCGCCAATTTCAAGGAGACCCAGTTGAAGGATATGCGCATCGGCCAAACCGTGAAATTCGAGGTGGACGCCAACGGCCGAACTTACACCGGCAAAGTGGAGCGCATCGCCGGAGCCAGCGGCGCCAAGTTCAGCCTGCTGCCGCCGGAAAACGCCACGGGCAATTATGTTCGGGTGGTGCAGCGAATTCCGGTACGCATTTCCATAGATCCCGGTCAAAACGACGATCACGCGCTTCGCCCGGGCATGTCGGTAACCCCTAAAGTGCAGATACGATGACACCTACATCGGGTGCATAAAGAGAATCAATTGGACGCCGATATGTTACTCGGGTATTCTGAGGACATCGAAAAGGTTGCGATTCACTTTTCCATAGCGGTCTAGGCAAGTTCTGACTCCGTAGTTACTTCCTCTCGTCACTAAGATCACCACCGTGGGGTGGGGTCTCCAAAGCACGCGTTCGATTTTTACTTTATTTCTCACATCTGGAGGGAAGTGTGTCCCGGCTCGCCCTAATTTCTATTTTGGCGGCCTCTTTGTGGGGCCGGATTGTATGTGCGCAGAGCGCGATGGCGCAGCGGATCGCCGCCGCGGAGAACTACGCGACTCAGACCGCGGTTTCGCAGAGCATTTCGACGCAGAACTTTGCCGGTGAGGTGCCTTTAGCGGAGGATTCCCCCGCAACTCGCGCGGACAACCTGTTGTTCTACAACAATCCGCACGGCGCGGAGATTGCGCCCCGCCCCGCGCCGGCCGCGACGGTCTCGGCCGAGCAGTTGCAGCATCCGCTTTCGCGCAAGGGCGCAAAGCTGCTCACTCAGGCGAAGAATTACGCGGCGATGGGGCGGCACGACAAGGCCATCGCCCAGCTCCAACTGGCGCTCAAAGAGAAATCGGCGATTCCGTATGCGCACAGCATGCTGGGCGCTGAGTACCTCCGGACCAGCCAGGCTCCGGCGGCGATACCGGAGCTGGAGCAGGCCCTCGCCACGCTGCCCAAGAACGTTCCGGATCGTTCCAATCTCGGCTATGCGCTGTTCTTGACTGGCGATCTGGATCGCGCCGAGCAGGAAACGCGGCAGGCGCTGGAACTGGATCATCGCAACACGGCCACCCTGCACGTGCTGGATCAGATTTTGCGAGCGCGGAATTACACAGAGCCGGCGACCCATACTGAGACGGCGGCGCGCTAGCACCTCCGCGGTGGAAGTTCCAAGGCAGATGGGACTCATCCACCGCGGGCCCGGAGCCAGCTTCTCAGCACATCAATTCCTCCTCAACGACTAATCACAATGGAGCGGCGACGCCGCTCCATATCTTGGTCACCATGGAGCGGACACGCCGCTCCGTATAAGCCTTGCGGCTGCGCGATAATATTAAGAAGTCATGTCTACTGCAATTCTTAAATCTAGCCGCGATGTTAGTGTGCCTTTGAGCGAGAACAAACATCTGCTCCGCTGGGTGGAAAAGATGGCCGAACTGACCAAGCCGGCCTCAATCCACTGGGTGGATGGCTCGCAGGAAGAATACGACGGCCTCTGCGCCCAGATGGTCGAAACCGGAACGTTTACCAAGCTCAACCAGGATCTGTGGCCTGGCTGTTATTACGCCCGCAGCGACGCCAGCGACGTCGCGCGCGTGGAAGACCGTACGTTTATTTGCTCGCTTTCCAAGGACGATGCGGGGCCGACCAATAACTGGGTCAACCCGTATGAGATGAGGAGCAAGCTGAAGGAGTTGTTCAACGGCTCGATGCCCGGGCGCACGATGTACGTGCTGCCGTACAGCATGGGCCCGGTGGGCTCGCCGATGTCGCAGATCGGCGTGCAGCTTACCGATTCGCCATACGTGGTGGTCAACATGCGCATCATGGCGCGCATCGGACTGCCGATTTACGCCGAGATCGACAAGGACGACAAGCGCGTGGTGCCGTGCATGCACAGCGTGGGCATGCCGCTCGCGGCCGGCGACCGGGATGTGCCGTGGCCCTGCAACCCGGAAAAATACATCGTGCACTTCCCGGAGACGCGCGAGATCTGGTCGTACGGGTCGGGCTACGGCGGCAATGCGCTGCTGGGCAAGAAGTGCTTCGCGCTGCGCATCGCCTCCAACATCGCCCGCGACGAGGGCTGGATGGCGGAGCACATGCTGATTCTGGGCGTGGAAGATCCGAAGGGCGAAAAGACCTACGTCGCCGCGGCCTTCCCCAGCGCCTGCGGCAAAACCAACTTCGCCATGCTGATTCCGCCCAAAAGCTTCGACGGCTGGAAGGTGTGGACCGTGGGCGACGACATCGCCTGGATCAAGCCGGATGCGTCGGGCCGGTTGCGCGCGATCAATCCGGAAGCCGGATTCTTCGGCGTGGCGCCGGGAACTTCGACGCACACCAATCCGAATGCGATGAAGTCGCTGGCGCGCAACGCCATCTTCACCAACATGGCGCTGACGCCGGAGGGCGGAGTGTGGTGGGAAGGCATGACGGAGGAGCCTCCGGCCGAGTGCCTGGATTGGAAGGGCAATGTCTGGACGCCGCAGATCGCCAAGGAGACTGGCGCCAAGGCGGCGCATCCCAATTCGCGCTTCACGGCTCCGGCTTCGCAGTGCCCCACCATCGATCCGGCGTGGGAAGATCCTGCCGGCGTGCCGATCAGCGCGCTGATCTTCGGCGGGCGGCGCGCCACTACGATGCCGCTGGTGTACCAGGCGTTCAACTGGAGCGCAGGCGTTTACATCGGTGCGACCATGGGCTCGGAGACGACCGCCGCCGCAACTGGAGGCGTGGGACAGGTCCGGCGCGATCCGATGGCCATGCTGCCGTTCTGCGGCTATCACATGGCGGACTATTTCCGCCACTGGATCAAGATGCAGCGCAACCTGAGCGAGACGCCGCGCATGTTCCACGTCAACTGGTTCCGCAAGGACGCGAGCGGCAAGTTCATCTGGCCCGGCTTCAGCGACAACATGCGGGTGCTGAAATGGATTGTCGACCGGGCACATGGGCGTGCGTTGGGCCGTGAAACTCCGATCGGCTGGATGCCTCGCTATGAGGACATCGAGTGGAAGGGCTTAGAGTCCTTCCCGAAGGAGAAGTTCGACGAGTTGCAGGCGTTCGACCGCGCGGCGTGGCAGAAGGAAGTGATCGCGCACGAGGAGTTGTTCCTGATGCTGCACGACCATCTGCCGCCGGAAATGGTCTACGAGCGCGAGCTGCTGATCTGCCGGATGTAGGGGTCTCTGGCCCTTTTATTTCGCGGGAGGGCGCCTCAGGCGTCCTCTTCGCCGAATTGGACCTTGGAATAAATCTCGGCCAACGGCACGCTAACCTCTATGCTGTCGAACCTCGCGACGGCATCCACACCTACGAACTCCGCTAGCGGCCAGCCGCCCTCGGGGCTGCGCCGGTAGACCTCTACCAGAGCTTTCGTCTGGGCGACGAAGGCGTATTCGCGAAGCGAGCCCATCTGCTGATAGAGCTTCGCTTTGAACTCTCGGTCGGCGAGCTCGGTAGATGGCGAAAGCACCTCGATCAGCAGGCTGGGGTTTAGGACCGTATCGGAGCGGCGGTCAACGAACTTGGGCTCATTGCAAACGACGACGATGTCAGGGTAGGTGTACAGCCCGTTCGCCGCGACGCACACGCGTAGGTCGCTGGGTGTGACGGTGCAAGCCCGGCTCTTCAGCGCGGAGCGAAGTTCGCCGACAAGGTTGCCACTGATGACGCCGTGCCAGTAGGACCCGCCGGCCATGGCGTACATCCGGCCGTTGTAATACTCGTGACGGTTTTGAGCCGCGCGCTCGATCTCCAGATATTCCTCCGGAGTCAACCAGTGCTGCGGGTGGGCCGCCATCGCTTTCATGGTAACGCTTCATGGTAGCGCGGACGTGCTTACAGCGGCGCGTTTTGGAGGTCGGCCACGGCTTCAGAAGCGAGGCCGTCGAACTGCCCCTGCAACCGGCGGGCGCGGTCTAGTGCGGCCTGGACGTGCGGCAGGATGTTGTCGCGGCCCACGTGGCGGACGAATTCGGCCTGCTCCAGCATGGTGGCGGGCTGGCGGCGAGCGCCGCAGATCAGCATAGTCCGGCCGGTTTTGCGCAGGCGGTCAGAGAGCCGCTCCAGCGCGTGCACGCCGGTGGCGTCGATGGCGGTCATGTTGCGCACCCGCAGAATCACCACCGCAGCCAGCCGGTTGAGGTCGGCGGTCTCCTCCGCCAGTTGTTCGGTCGCGCCGAACAGAAACGGTCCGTGAATCCGGAGGATGGTCACGTACGGCGGAATCTCTTTGTCCTGCAGGATGTGCATGCGCCCGCTTTCGACGTACTCCGGCGTGACCGCGGCCACGGTGGTGGTTTGCGACACGCGGTAGATGTACAGCAGCGCCGCCAGCGCCATGCCGACCTCGACCGCGACGGTCAAGTCGGCGAGCACGGTGAGCGCGAAGGTCGCGGCCCAGACTGCTCGATCCGCCCAGCTCAAGCGCAGGATTCCGCCGATTTCGCGCCACTCTCCCATGTTGTACGCGACCACGAATAACACCGCCGCCAGCGTGGCCAGAGGGATGAATTTGGCCAGCGGCGCGGCCGCGACCAGGATCACCAGGAGCGTCGCAGCATGGATCATTCCGGCTACCGGAGTGGCGGCGCCGGAGCGGATGTTGGTGGCGGTTCGAGCGATGGCGCCCGTGGCGGGGATTCCGCCCACCAGGGGGCTGACCAGGTTGGCGACACCCTGCGCCATCAGCTCGACGCCGGAGTTGTGACGGTCACCGGTCATGCCGTCGGCGACCACCGCCGAGAGCAAGCTTTCGACTGCTGCCAGCAGAGCCACGGTAAAGGCCGAAGGAAGCAGCGGCAGAATCAGGTCGGCGCGAAATTGCGGGATGTGAAGCGCCGGGAGTCCGGTGGGAATGCCGCCGAATTTCGAGCCGATGGTTCCCACCGGCAGATGCAGCAGGATGGCCGCGGCGGTCGCTGCCAACAGAGCCACAATCGAGCCTGGAATCCGCTTGGTCAGAAGAGGCCAGAGCAGCATGAGCGCCAGCGTTCCGCAAGCTAGCGCGGTGGTCGCCGGACTGAGCGTGGAGGCGTGGCCGGCCAGGGTTCGCACCCGCCCCAGGAAGTCGCTGGGAACGTTGTCCGCCTTCAGTCCGAAGAAATCCGCAATTTGGGTGGAGGCGATCAGCACGGAGATGCCGTTGGTGAAGCCGATGGTGACCGGGCGGGGGATGAAGCGGACCGCGACGCCCAGGCCGGTCGCGCCCATGACCAGAAGAATGACCCCTGCCATCGCGGTCACCATCAACAGTCCGGAGAGTCCGAATTTGGCGACGATGCCGGCGACGATGACGACGAAGGCTCCCGTGGGTCCGCCGATCTGGGTGCGCGATCCTCCCAGGGCGGAGATCACGAATCCGGCCGCGACCGCGGTGTAAAGGCCGGCCTGCGGGGTGACTCCGGAGGCGATGCCGAACGCCATCGCCAGCGGCAGCGCCACCAGCCCGACGGTCAGGCCGGCGATCAGGTCGGAGAAGAAGGTTTTCGCGGTGTAGCCGGGAAGGCAGAGAACCAGTTTGGGGAGCCAGCGTTCCCGGCGGGCTTGCGTGCGGGCGCTGGTCCTTTGGGAACTGGTCCTGCGGGCGCTCATCGGGCGGCCGCCTTTTCGCGCCGCAACTCGGTCCTTTTGATTTCGCCGAGCGCGGCGAGGGACTCGGACACGTGAGCCTGGCAGTAGCGCCGCATGATGTCGAGCACGTCCTTGAGCAGCGGGCTGCGCAGGGAGTAGAACACCTGGTTGCCTTCCTTGCGATTGGCCACGATCTGCTTGGAGCGCAGCACGGCCAGGTGCTGGCTCATGTTGGCCTGCTCGATGCCCAGCCGCTCCATCAGCTTTCCTGCGGGCAGTTCGCCTTCACGGAGCTGCTCGAGGATGGCGAGGCGGGTGGGATGGGCCAGGGCCTGGAAAATTTCGGCTTTGAGGCGCCGGACCGCGTCTTGCATAACATCAGTATATTCGAGTTATCGAATATACGCAAGCGCGCGAATCTTACTTCCACCCCAGATGCAGAGCCACGGCTCCGGCGGTCATGCGTTCGAACTCGACGCGCGTGAAGCCGGCCTGGCGCATGGCGGAGGCGAGATCCTCGGCGCCGGGGAATTTGCGGATCGATTCCGGCAGGTACGAATAAGCCTCGCGCGAGCTGGACATGACTCCGCCGATCCACGGCAAAACCCGGGTGGAGAAGACGCCGTACACGGCTCCGAACAGAGGATTGGTGGGCTGAGAAAATTCCAGAATTGCCGCGATGCCGCCGGGCTTGAGCACGCGCAAGATCTCCTCAAATCCTTTCTCGTAATTGGCGAGGTTGCGAAAGCCGAACGCGCAAGTGATCAGATCCAGCGAGGCGTCGCGCAGCGGCAGCGTGAGTGCGTCGGCTTCGAACAGGGGATTGCGGAAACCACGGACGCCGATCTTGCGTTGGGCTTCCACCAGCATGGGATGGCAGAAATCGCTGCCGAGAATGTGCGCTGGGCCGCCGCACGCCTGCATCGCCAGCAGGACGTCCGCCGTGCCGCAACACAGATCCAGGGCGATTGCCCCTGGCTTCGCCAGGATCGGCGAGACCCGGCTGACAGCCTTCGCGCGCCAGCGCTTATCCAGATTAAAGGAGAGCAGGTGGTTGAGTAGATCGTAGCGCGCGGCCACGCGCCCGAACATGTCGCGAACCCAGCGCGAGGCGGCCTGCTCGCCGGTGACCCCGCGGGGCGTTGTCCCGGATGGCGTGGTCCCGGTTACGGAAGGCATGCCTGAATCGACTCCAGCACCACTTGCTCATCGATGCCCGATACGATCTTCACCTCTCCGATCTTCACCGGCAGGACGAAATGAATCTTGCCGCCGACGGTCTTCTTGTCGCTCTTGAGGCGCGCGGCGAGATGGGCCGCCGGGATTCCGTCGAGCGCGGGAATCGGACCGTATTTATCAACGACGCTGTGGATGCGGGCGGCATCGGCGGCGGGCAACATCTGGAGACGCTCGGCCAGGGTGGTTGCTGCGTGCATCCCCCAGGCTACCGCTTCGCCGTGCAGCAGCCGTTCGTATTTCGTCTCGGCTTCGAGCGCGTGGCCGAAGGTGTGGCCGAAGTTCAGAATACGGCGCAGGTCGGATTCGCGCTCATCCGCGGTCACCACTTCGCACTTGATGCGCACGGCGTCGGAAATGACCCGGTCGACCACGGAGGGTTCCTGACGGAGCACGGCTTCCGAGCATTGCTCCAGCACGTCGAACAGGGCGGCGTCGCGAATCACGCCGCTCTTGATGATTTCGTACAAGCCGGCGCGGTATTCGCGTTCGGGAAGGGTCCGCAGGACCTCCGGATCGATCCACACCGCGGAGGGTTGATGGAAGCTGCCGATCAGATTCTTGCCCGCCACCAGATTCACTCCGGTCTTTCCGCCGACCGCTGCGTCCACCTGGGCCAACAGGGTTGTCGGGACCTGGATCACGTTAATGCCGCGCATGAAGATCGCGGCCAGGAATCCGGCCAGGTCGCCGACGATACCCCCGCCGAAGGCGATAACCAAGCTGGAGCGATCGCCCCCGGCTGCGACCATCTGCTCTGCCAGGGCTTCAACCTCGGAGAGGCGCTTGCGCGGCTCGCCGCCCGGGAAAAACAGCACGTGAGTTTCGGCATGGGCCCGGATGCGTTCCAGGGCGGATCCGTGCAACTCCCATACGTCTCTGGTAGTTATGATGAAAATCTTGGCGCCGGAAGGGATTCTGAACGTACGCAGGCAGCCTCGCTCCACGGTCACCTCGTAGTTCCGCTGCGGCGTCTTCACGAGGAAAAAAGAGGGCATAAATTCCCTTGTACCACGGCCGGGCACACGGGACGGCAGGGATCGGCCACAACTTTTTTGCGTTTTGGATGAATCCTGGCCGCTTCGGGGATCATCAAAGTAAAAGCAGCTGCACCCGGTGGCGTTCGCCGCGCCGCTCAAGTATGATGGGGCAATCGTGCCCATCTTCCTTTCCCTACTGATGGCCGTGCAGGGTCTCATATATCGTGAGGCTCCGGCGGGCTCTGTGTTACATTTGCGTCTGACGAACGCGGTCGGCTCCTTCGCCAGCCATCGGGGAGACTTGGTAGATGGTGTCCTGATCGCACCGGTAAAGGTCGAGGGCGATACTGTCCTGCCGGCCGGCGCCATCGTGCATGGAAGTGTTAAATCCGTCCGCCGGGTCGGTTTGGGTATCCTGCACGAAGCCGCCTCACTGGATCTGACCTTCGATTCGATCGTGCTCCCGGGCGGGACAACTCTGCCGGTCTGGAGCAGGGTGGTTTTAGTGGATAACGGGCGCGAGGAAGTCACTCCCGGCGGCGAAATTCGGGAGGGCCGCAGCACCAACAGCTGGGGCAACCGGGGTGCGCACTACCTGCGCGACATGATGATGCTGAGCGTGCACACGCAACTGGCTGCCTGGGCTGTGAAATCCATCGTCACCCAGGTTCCGGAGCCGGAGATTTACCTGCCTTCGGGCGCGGAGCTTACGCTGGTGCTGACGCAACCGGTGCGGGCGCTGGCGGTTCCCAATCCAATCGACGATTCGCGCGGGTTCAGCGAAGACCAGCGCACCAGCCTGGCGCCGGTGATCGCCGATCTGCCGGAGCGCTCCTATACGAAACCGAAGAAGGCGGGCACGGGCCAAGGCCGTCCATCCGACATCGTGAACCTGCTGTTGATCGGCTCGCACGAGCAGATCTCGGCCGCCTTCACGGCGGCGGGTTGGACCGAGGCGCGGAGCAATACGCCCCGCAATAACTGGGGCAGCGCGTTTGCAATGACGTTTAACACGGCCTATCACTCTGCGCCGATGTCTTCCCTGCGGGTCAACAACGTCGAGCCCGACATGAGCTGGGAGAAGGGTTTCAACGACATCACCAAGCGCCATCACGTCCGGCTGTGGAAGATGTACCAGACCTGGGAGGGCGAGGAGCTGTGGGTGGCCGCCGCGACGCGCGATCTCGAAATCGGGTTCCTCCGGTCGGGCCGCTGGGTTACCCATCGCGTCGAAGAGAACGTGGATCATGAACGCGACAAGATCGCCTGGGACCTGGCTTACTCTACTTGCGCCGACTCCATGGATTGGTGGGACCGGCCCGCGATTCCGCGCGAGACGCGCAACGCCACTGGCGACCTGATGCAGACCGACGGGGAACTGGTGGTTCTGAAATTCAACGATTGCGCACATCCCCGGGGCGTGACGGCGCCGGGACAGGATATGCTTCGCAAGCACGGAAACCTGTTCGAGCGCCTGGTACGGCGCGAGATCCTGAGCATACGCAGCGATCTGATTCGCGACAATATTTACTGGAAGGCGTGGGACGGAGCGCGCATCCTGGTTTCCGCGATCCAGAGCCGGCGGGCCACGCCGGAGCCGGACGGCCCGCAAAAGAAGACCTTCGCCAGCCGCGTGCAGCCGGGCGGCCTCACCAGCGTTGTGTCGTTTCGATAGGCTTCACAACCCGTACTTCTTGAACCACGCCAGCATCTTCTTCCAGGCGTCCTGCGCCGCTTCCTTGTCATAGCTGGGGCGATAGTCCGCGTTGAAGCCGTGCTGCGCGTCGGGATAGACGTTGAGCTCCGACGGATTGCCCACCACCTTCAGGGCGATGCGCATCTTATCCACCGACTCCTGCGAGATGCCGGTATCCTTGCCGCCGTAGAATCCGATGATGGGCGTGTTGAAGGCCCCGGCATAGTCGATCGGATTGTGCGGCGTCATTTCGTTCTTGTCGCCTTCCAGCCGGCCGTACCAGGAGGCCCCCACCTTGAGCCTGGGATTGTGAGCGGCGTACAGCCACACGATCCGTCCGCCCCAGCAGAAACCCACGATTCCCAGCCGGCTGATATCGCTATGCACGGTCTTGGCGGCCCAGTTGGCGGTGGCGTCCAGATCGCTCATCACCTGGGCGTCGGGGACCTTCGAGACCACCTTGCTGATGATTTCGTTGACGTCGGTCATTTGGGAGACGTCGCCTTGCCGCGCGAACAGCTCCGGCGCGACCGCGCAGTAGCCCGAGTGAGCCAGGCGGCGGCAGATGTCCTTGATGTGTTCATGCACGCCGAAGATTTCCTGCACCACCAGGATGGTGGGGAAGCCGCGGCCCTTGGCCGGGCAGGCGCGATAACCGGGAATCACTCCGCTGGTCACCGGGATCCTGACTTCGCCGGCGGTGAGCCCGTTGGAATCGGTCACGATGGCGGTCTGCGCGCAGATGGGCTGCACGGCGAGCGCGAAGCCCGCGGCTAGTTTCTTCACCATAAACTCACGCCGGTTCTCGGGTTCGTTTTCGGGGAGCAGGCTCTTGAGGTCGGAGGTGAAGGACATCGCAGCAGCTATTGTACCGCTCGATAGACACGGTCATTCTTGCCGCTGGAGCGCTAAGATGAAGTTGAACCTGATCGCACATGAGCCGGGCACCCAAGACAGGCCGTTCGATTTTTTTGAGCTACGCGGATAAAGACCGCGACGTCGCTCTCAAAATTGCCGATGGGCTGCGCTCCGAGGGTCTCCGAGTGTGGACCGACCTTGAGATCCTGCCCGGCGACAATTGGGCAGCGGAACTCGGCCGGGCGCTCGAGTCTGCGCAAGCCATGGTCGTTTTGCTCTCGCCTGAGGCGATCTCCTCCCGGTCCGTGAGGAACGACATTTCCTATGCCCTCGGGGCCAAGCATCTGAGCGGGCGGCTGATCCCGGTCTACATCCGGCCCGCGAAAGGGGCGCCTTGGATTCTTGACTCGATCCAAAACCTGAATTACGCCGGACCCGGGAAGACCGCCAAGAAGATCGTGGAACTTCTGGCGCAGGCATCGGATGCTCCGAAAATCAACCGCACGGCCACGTGAGGTTTTCCTCTCCCATTCGAGCAGGGATGCGGCTTTCACGCGCCGGGTGGCCAGGATGCTCGCAGATCATGGCATCAAAGTCTTCGTAAGCGAGCGGCATATTCGCGGCGCCCAGCAGTGGCATGACGCGATCGGAGACGCTCTGAAGCGCTGCGACTGGTTCGTCGTGATCCTCTCGCCGCGTTCGGTGGCTTCGATTTGGGTTAGACACGAGCTGCTCTACGCGCTGCAGGATCGCCGGCTTCAGTCCCGAATTGTTCCGGTCCTGTACAAACCCTGTGACATCGGTTCGCTTTCGCGGGCCCTTTCCGCCATTCAGTGGGTGGATTTCCGCGGCGACTTTGAACAGGCGAGCCGCGCTCTTTTGGCGGTGTGGAAGATTCGTCATCGATGACGGAAAGGCAATCCGCTGATTCGCGCTGAGTGCAACCTTACGAAAACTCCCCCAATTCGCCAGCGAAGCCGAAGAAGCTCAGTGGTGGTTCGATCACCGCAACGACGAAGTCACCAAAGCTTTCGAAGACGCCGCAGCGGAAGGAGGGCTACGAACCGGAAGAGCAAAGCTGGCCCGCTAGCTGACGCCGATATCGCTGACAGCCAGACCGCCCCCTCTCGCGACCTGAACGCGGGTGCGCTGGTCTCAGAGAGGCAAACCCAGTCCTTTTCTGAATGGTTCAATTTTCCGAAGGCTTCTCTATGCGATCGATGACCAGCAGGTCGACCGGTCCTCTGCCCGATTCGAGCTTGAGGCCGAGCTGTTCCTGGAGCGCGGTGAATATCTCGGGAGGGTCTGTCGGGTCGGAAGCGGGAGTCGGTCCCTTGAGCTGGATACCGGCCAGCTCGGTTCCCTCTCGTGAAAACTCGACGCGCATATCGAATCGTCCGGTGATTCCGGTCTTGTCGATCACGGGACGGCCTACCACCAGGCGGAGCAATTTGGAAAATTCATCGAGCGTCGCGCCGTCGGCTTGCACGGAGGGCTTCAACCCGCTGATCGTCCTCTCGCAATATTTTTGGCCCGGTGCGAGCGGGGGTCTGGGGAACCCGAAATAGAGCGTGCAGCTTCCTTCCGTGAACGATTGCAACTTCGGCCTCCCACGCGCGACGGTTAAGAAGTAGACCGGGCCCTCTCTCGTTTGACGATGGATTTTCAATTGAAAACGATCTTCCAAGAGCGCTTGCATCATCGGGCCGAACATCATCTCCTTGCTCGGATTTCCCTCGGCCTTTGCGTTGATGTCATAGGAGGTGGTGTGGATCCATGGCGGACCTCCTGTGATCGGGGTCGGTTCCGCATTGAGATTGAGATGACCGTCAGCGAACGCGTTATAGGCATTCCCGATTAAATTGAGCAATTGAGCGCAATCCGTGGCGAGCCTTCCCGGCGAGGAATGAGGGCCGCCGTCGTTGAGAGGCTCCGAACAGGGTTTGATCGAGGCCACTTCAAATTTCGGCGTGTTCGCCGGCGCGACTTGGGCGAGGATCACAGGCGCGTTCAGCACGCCGATCACTACAGGCACCGCGAGAGTCGCTAGGCTGATCGCCGCCAGAGTCAGCTTTTTGCCGCTGGTCAGCTCGTTTGCAATGCTTCCTGCAAGGATCGCACGGAGACGCTTTTTGATATCTGCGCCCGTCACTCCGGAAACGCAGGCCAGGGGAGCTTCCGAATAGTGCTCACAGACCGTGAGTATGCCCCGCGCGTAGTCCGTCGGCTCACAACCTAGTGTAGTGTCCAACAAATAGCTGGACAATCAGGCTGGGGAAGCCGGATAATGGGGCATGCCTCGTTCGGGGACTCCGCTGGTGTTTTCGGAGGATCAACAGAATCAGATCGAGCAGTGGCTGGCAGCGATGGGTACCCCGCAACAGGTTGCCTTGCGGTGCCGCATTGTACTGGCACTGGCGCGCGGAGAATCCGAGGCATCGGTTGCCGCCGGGCTGAAGATAAATCGCAAAACCGTCCGCCTGTGGCGAGAGCGTTTCGCCGAAGAAGGACTGCAGGGTTTGTGGGAAATCGCGCCGGGGCGCGGCCGCAAAGCGACTTATGGCCCGGATCGGGTCAAGGCAGTTCTGGATGCGACCCTGCAATCGAAGCCGAAGGGCCAGACGCACTGGAGCTGCCGCCTCATGGCAGCCAGTCAGGGCATCAGCAAGTCAACTGTCAGCAATCTTTGGAAGAGCCATAACATCAAGCCCCATCGCACAAAGACGTTCAAGCTGTCGCGCGATCCGAAGTTTCTCGAAAAACTGACCGACGTAGTTGGTCTCTATCTCAATCCGCCCGACAAAGCCATCGTTCTTTGCGTCGATGAAAAGAGCCAGATTCAGGCGCTGAACCGCACTCAACCCGGTCTGCCTCTGAAGAAGGGCCGCTGCGGAACCATGACGCACGATTACAAACGCAACGGGACGACCACTCTGTTCGCCGCTCTCGATCTGCTGCAGGGGAAAGTCATCGGCGATTTTTACAAACGGCACAGACACCAGGAGTTCCTGAAGTTTCTCCGGCGGATTGATCGCGAATTCACGGGCGGCGATGCCTTACACGTTGTCATGGACAACTACGGCACTCACGGCACAGCGGAGGTGAAAACCTGGCTGCAGAAACATCCTCGCTTTGTGATCCACTACGTCCCAACCAGTTGCAGTTGGTTGAACCTGATTGAACGGTGGTTCGCTGAACTAACCAACAAACGCATCCGCCGCGATTCTTTCTTCAGCGTCGACGAACTCATCGCCGCAATCAACGACTTCCTGGCAACGTGGAACGAAAATCCGAAGCCTTTCGTCTGGACCGCGACGGTCGACTCCATCGTCTCCAAGCTTGCCCGTTGCCGCCAAACCCTCGAACAGATCCAGCCCGGTTGTACTGCCCCGAAACGCCGCAAACGCCTGTCCAGTTAATTCGTGGACAC
>CAWISY010000073.1:0-17703 GCA_963838455.1 Bryobacterales bacterium | reverse complement strand
CTCGCCCGTGGTGCGGTCCAGCACGTAAAACACGCCGTTGCGGTTGGCCCACAGCATGGCCTTGCGCATTTTGCCCTTGAACTCGAAGTCCGCCAGCACCGGGACCTGCGTGGAATCGTAATCCATGGTGTCGTGCGGCGTGAACTGGTAATACCAGCGCAGCTTGCCGGTATCGGCATCCAGCGCTAGCACGCAATCGCTATACAGGTTATCGCCCTTGCGCACATCGCCGTTGGTATCCGGCTGAGGATTGCCTGTCCCCCAGAAGGTCAGATTGGTATCCGGATCGTACGCGCCGATGTTCCACACCGCGGCCCCGCCGGTCTTCCACGAATCGCCCGACCAGGTCTCGCTGCCCGGCTCGCCCGGCTCCGGAATGGTATAAAACCTCCACACTTCCTTGCCGGTCTTGGCGTCCAGCGCGAGTATATAACTCCGGATCGGGCCATCCCCGCCCGCCAGCCCCACGATGACCTTGTCCTTGACGATTAGCGGAGCATGCGTGATGGGATACCCTCCACGCTGCGCCGCCGTCCCCACCTGGGTGCTCCAGTTGATCTTCCCGGTCTTGGCATCGATGGCCACTACGTGCGAGTCCAGAGTCCCCATGTACAGCGTGTCGCCCAGAATGGCCAGTCCGCGGTTCACCCTTCCGCAGCACGCGTTCGCCTCCGGGGCGTTAGTGTAATTGAGGTTCCAGAAGATTCGCCCAGTCACGGCGTCGAGCGCGTAGACGTTGTTCGGCGCCTCGATGGTGTACAAGACACCGTCGACCACCAGCGCGGTGGTCTCGAACTTCTCGGTCGACCTGGCCTGCCACACCCATTGCAGTTCCAGATTCTTGACGTTTCCCGGATTGATCTGCGTCAGCGGCGAGTAGCGCTCGCCATCGAGAGTGCCGGAATAGGTCAGCCAGTTCTGCGGCTCATTGCGAGCGTGCAATAGGCGGTCGAAGGTGACCCCTTGGCCGAAGGCAGACGCGGCAATGCAAATGAGAAGGCAAACCAGCGAGAATCTACGGAGAAGCATGCAAGACAATATATAACGAAACGAGTCCATCTGCTTTCTCAACTACCGACCGTCAGGTACAGCGTTTGCGGAAGGGCCGTTCCGTTCTGCGTGACGTTGATCTGATAGTCGCCGGGGGCGAGGCCGGAAGGCACAGTGATATAGAACTCGTAGAGGCCGACGAAACCCGGGTACAAGCCCTGGTAGCCCACGGTTGCATTCGTTGATCCGAAGGCGAATGTCACAGGGTTGGCGAGCGTAGTGGCCTTTTGCGCCATGACTCCGGGAAGAGTGGACGGCGTGACGCCGCCGAAGCCGATCCCGTAGGCTACGATCAGGTCCCCGGGACTGGCCGCCCGGGTCTTCGCCCCCAGCGCTGCGCCGTCCGCCGGGCTGAGCACATAGGCGTTGTCCGAGTAGAACTGTGCGGCCATGTATTGCTTGCCGCTGATGAGAAAACTCGGCGGCGCCAACAGTCCGGGCGCCAGAGCCTGTTCTTGGAAGTTGAACGCCTGGCTGGCGCCCTTGCAGGTGCCTACTGTAATCGCGACATTGCCGGAGGCGGAATCCTGCGGAGCCTCCACGTTGAGCTGGCCGGCGGAAAGATACCAGACATAGGCGGGCTTTCCATCGATGCTGACACTGATCCCATCCAGCGAGGTCGGCGCATTGACGCCGGTAAAGTCATTGGCGGTCCACTGGC
Source organism: Bryobacterales bacterium (assembly GCA_963838455.1). Classification (GTDB taxonomy): domain Bacteria; phylum Acidobacteriota; class Terriglobia; order Bryobacterales; family Bryobacteraceae; genus Palsa-187. Next base: position 15,992 of record CAWISY010000073.1, on the reverse strand, counting down.
CTGGATTGACCGCGGCCGTCAAGCGCGGGTCACCTAGATCCGCGAGGTTGGTTCCTTTGATCTCCAGCCACGACCCCGGCGCAAAATAGGAGTAACCGCCGTAGCTCGACGCCGAATCGACCGAACTGATCGACGGCAAACCCGCCATGCCGCAGTTCACCGTAAAGGGAACCGAGAACAGCAGCGACCCGTTCCCGTAGACGCGCGCCGTCCAGAGGCCGTATTGGCTGAGGGGGACACTCGATAACGGCAAGGGATTGGTCCAGTAGCAGTAGGTGCCCGCCGAGGTGGGTACGGACCAGGCGCCCGCGCTATACGTGGTCCCATCCGGAGCAAGCCAGTCGGCATTCAACGTATCTGTGGGCGATGTCGTCGCGCGATAAAAGAGGTACGCGGTCATATTGGTGGCGAAGAACGTGGCGCTGGGGGCGCCGTTGCAACTGTCGGGAGCAACGCCGGAGACAACTTGGGCGGCGAAGGCCACCGAGGGCGGCGTCACCGTGAAGTATAGGGGACCCGTGACGGCGGCGCCGCTTGAAACCGTAACGGACGCAGTCGCCGCGGAAGAGATCAGGCTGGCGCTCACCTTGGCTATCAGTTGCGACCCACTCAGGAACGTTGTCGGAAGAGCCGCGCCGTTCCACTGGACCACCGCGCCCGAGGCGAAATTCGACCCGTTCACCGTGAGCGCAAAAGCCAGCCCCGCCTGGGCTGCCGCTGCGGGTGAGAGGCTGGTCAGCGTAACCATGCTTGCCGGGGGGCTCGCCGGGGAACTGCTCCAGCCTGTCGCCAGATTGTAGGCGTCCACCGATCCCAGCCCTGTGACCAGGTCGAAGCCCGGCCCGGCGCTGTAGCCCAATTTGCCGTTGACGCAGCTCGGCGAGGGGGGCGCGCAGGGAACCATGTTGCTCCCGCTGGTGATGTCGTGAAAAGCGGCCGGGAAGCTCTGCGAAAGCGGGTACAGCGATGCGTTGACGTTGCCCAATCCGTTCGACTTGGCGTATTGGTTGACCAGCGCCAGGATGCCCGCTATCACAGGAGTGGCCGCCGAGGTCCCTCCCCCGAGTCCCGGCGCGCCGTTTTCGATGGTGTCATAGGCGTCGTGATCGATCGATCCCGGCATGGCCAAGTCCGGCAGGTCGCGCTGACCGTCGTTGGGCACGCCCGGCCCCTTCTGCCAGGATGCCTTGGAGAACATAGTGCTGACGCCGCCGCCCGACGAAAGCAGAACGGCGCTCAGCCCCGTGCCGTAGACCGTGTCGTTCCAGGCCGTTTCCGGAATGTAGCTCAGCGCGGAACCCCCGTTAGCGCCATTGACCGCCGCCCAATAATTCGCGCCTCCGTCGTTGAGCTCCGTCGCCCCGGCCGCGGTCACCTCCGGAATGTCCGCCGGGAACTGCACAGCCAAACCGGAGGAGGCGATAGAGCCAGTGTCAGGGTCGCAGTCTGCCGCTCCGCTATCGCCGCTGGCCGCTACCCAGGTAATGCCCTGGCTGTTTCCCTGCTTGGCCGTCAGCTCAAAGCTGCTGACATAAGACGATGGCAGTTGGAGTTCGCACAAGCCGAAGCTCTCGCTCACGATCGGCGCCAGAGCCTGGTCGATCGCGTACATCGCGGCGGTATCGGCGCTGGCCGAGTAAACGAAAAGGAGGCTCGCATTACGGGCGATCCCGCCGGCGTACTCCAGATCCAGGTCGGCTTCTCTCGAGTCCGCGGTCACCACTCCCGGATTCGCGCCCACCAGAATAGGTTGGATCGTGATGGGGTTCAGACCGTACATGCTCCGGAATGTCTGCACGTCATTCAGAACGGCGGAAGGCTGCGTCTGTCCCACCACCGCGATGGTCTGCCCGGTCCCGTCGATGCCCATTTGGTACAGCGGATTGATGTCAAAGATGGTGGCAAGGTCGCCGGGGGCCAGCGTGTGGCCCAGAATCTTCACATAGGAGTTGTCGTCGGGAAGGGTTAGAGTGCGCGCCTGCGGCTTGGGCTTAAAGTCGTCCATGCCAAGCAGCGTGGACACCAACGGCGCGACGACCTCAGGAAGCTGCGGCTCCGCGGAGACCGCGTAGTGCGTCTCGCCATTGACCAGATAGCGGTGCACGGAGGTATGAAACGCCGCCTCCACCTGCGCGGCCGTTCCGCTGAACGCGATCCAGTTCCGCGCGCGCGCGGTGTATTCGATGGAAAAGCCCGCCGACTGGAGCCATGCGGAGATTTTGGCCAGATCGCCGCGGCTCAGCCCGAAACGGTCCGCGTACTGCTCCGGCGTGAGCCACTTGCGGAATTGGGGCGAGGCCGGATTCTGTTGCGCCGCCAGCAACTGGTCGAGCTCCGCGGCCTGCGCGGCCGAAGGTAGCGTCATCAGTTGTATGTAGGGCAGGCGGAAGGATGCCTCCACCGGGCCCTGATCTACACTATTGAAGCCTACGCCGGTCCGAATCCGCGGATGCACGACGCCGCGCGCCGCGACCATTCGCGAAGTGTCGATATTCCCTGCGATACGATCCGGCTGCGCCCAGACGGCCAGCGGTGCGGCGACGCATAGGGCCGCCAGTCCACGCCAAATCCTCATCCGAACCTCCCTCAAGGTTGCAAGATTGTAGCACGCTTCGATTTCATGACGGTGTATACTGCATTGTGTCTATCTACATGTGTCCCTCTGGATGTGTCAAGGTCCCATGAGAGCGTCGATCATCGCGGCCACGGCCGCCGCCGGAATAGCGCTTGCAGCCGCCCTCCTCAGCGCGCAGACGCGTGCGCCAGCGGCCTCAGCTCGAGCGACGACGTCGCCGGCCATAAGTCCACGGGAATTATTCGACAATTATTGCATTGATTGCCACGATCATGAGGCGCCTGCCGCGGGATTGGCGCTGGATACTCTGGACCTTTCGAAACCCGCCGCCAACGCAGCGGCCATCGAAAAGGTGATTGTGAAGCTGCGCGCCGGGTCGATGCCTCCGCCGGGAAACGCCCGCCCCGATCCGGCTACCTACGCGTCGGTTGCGACGGCGCTCGAAAACCTGGCCGATCAGGCCTGGACCGCGCATCCCAATCCCGGTCGGATTGGCGCGGTGCAGCGCCTCAATCGCACCGAATATAACAATGCCATTCGCGATCTGTTCGCGATCGATCTCGACGTAAAGCCGCTGCTGCCGGGAGACGATACCGCCGACGGCAGCTTCGACAACTTTGCCGATTCACTCACCATCTCCACCGCGCACCTGGAGCGTTATATGTCGGTGGCGCGCCAGGTCACGCGCCTGGCCACCGGCCTGCCGCCGGCCAAACCCGCGGCGGAGCATTTCGAGATCCCCCTGCACGTGATGCAGGAGGACCGCATGAGCGAGGATCTCCCCTTCGGCTCGCGCGGCGGCATGGCGATTCATTACGATTTTCCGGTGGACGGCGAGTATCTCATTCACGTTCGTTTGCAGCGGCAGTATCAGGATTATTTGAAGGGCATGGGCTGGCCGCAGCAGCTCGAAGTCCGGCTGGATGGAAAGCTGCTGAAGCGCTTCATGGTCGGTGGCCAGGGCAAGGGCCGTGCCGCGGCGTCCAGCTACGCCGGTGACGGCGAACCCGGTTTCGCCGGCGATCCCGATTGGGAAACCTATATGCAGTTGACCGGCGATGCGGGGCTGGAAGTGCGGCTGCCGGTGAAGGCCGGCTCGCGCACCGTGGGCGTATCGTTTGTGCGGGAGGAATGGGAGCCGGAAGGCCTCCCGCAACCCATCCAGCTCGGCCGGGTGATCTCGAACGACCAGGTGTACATGGGCTACGCCAACGTGGGCTCGGTGGAGATCACCGGTCCGTATGCGCCGGAGGGACCACCGAAGGACACCCCCAGCCGCAAGGCGATTTTCGTGTGCCAGCCTCCGGCTGTCTCGGAAGAACGGGCCTGCGCTTCCACGATTCTCGCCAGAATGGCTCGCTTGGCGTACCGCCGGCCGGCCACCAAGAGTGATACCGGCACCCTGCTGCAGTTCTTCGATCAGGGCCGTCAGGATGGGAACAGCTTCGAGGCCGGCATCCAATTCGCCCTGGAGCGCATGCTGGTGGATCCCGACTTCCTGCTGCGCGTGTATCGCGACCCCCCCGCCAATCAAGCAAAGACGCCGACGCCTTCCGGCGTGCGCCCGCTGACCGATCTCGAATTGGCCTCGCGCCTCTCCTTCTTTCTATGGAGCAGCATCCCGGACGAGCATCTGCTGACGCTGGCCGAGCACAATGAGCTGAGCAAGCCCGCCACGCTTGAAAAAGAAGTGCGCCGCATGCTGGCCGATCCGCGCGCCGTCGATTCTCTGGTGGATAACTTCGCCGCGCAGTGGCTGAATCTGCGCCGCGTGGATGAAGTGGTGATCGATCCCGTCAAGTACCCCACCTACGACGAGAGCCTGCTGAATGCGTTCATCACCGAAACGCAGATGTTTGTGGCCAGCACGGTTCAAGAAGACCGCAGCGTGGACGAGCTTCTTGATGCGAATTACACCTTTGTCAACGAGCGGCTGGCGCGTGAGTACGGCATCCCGGGCATTTACGGCAGCCGTTTCCGGCGCGTCACTCTGCCGGATCACAACCAGCGCGGCGGTTTGCTGGCGCAGGGGTCCATCCTGGTAACTACGTCGTACCCGGAACGAACTTCACCGGTGTTGCGCGGCAAGTGGCTGCTCAACAATATTTTCGGCCTGCCGATTCCGCCGCCTCCGCCGGGAGTCAACACGACGCTCGAAGCTCCGCGCGCGGGAACCGCCCCTCCAACCATCCGCGAGCGGCTGGCCAAGCACCGGACCAGCCCGGCGTGCAATAGTTGCCATTCGGTGATCGACCCGCTGGGCTTCGCGCTCGAAAACTACGACGTGATCGGCGGATGGCGGACCATCGATGAAGCCGGCAAACCGGTGGATGCGAGCGGCACCACGGCCAGCGGCCAGGCCATCGACGGCCTTCCGGGCCTGCGCAAGCTGCTGCTCGACCGGCCCGGCCAATTCCCGAAAACCGTCACCGAGAAGCTGATGGCCTACGCGCTCGGCCGCCGGGTGGAGTATTACGACGAACCCTCGGTCCGCAAGATCGTCCGCGACGCCGCGGCGAATCAGTATCGCTGGTCTTCGCTGATCCTGGGGATCGTGAAGAGCCCGGCGTTCCTGGAGCGGGCTGCTCCGGAGACAAAGGCCCCGGAACCCGCAACCCGGGCGTCGAATTAGTCGCACCCTGATGCACCGCGGGCTAAAATAAACGTAAGAGTTCACATGCCAGCGGCACCCATACCGACGCAGGAGATGGCCGAAAGCGGATCCCTCCGCAAGCGGTTCACCCGCGAAGAATTTGAGCTACTCACCGAGAACGGTGCGTTCGCTGGGCGGCGTTTCGAGCTGATCGACGGCGATCTCATCGACAAAATGGGACAAAATGGTCCTCATGCGCTTGCAATGCGCCTTCTCCTGAAATGGCTGTCGCGCCTTCTGGATGGCGATCTCATCTCCTCGCAGCTTCCCCTACAACTCGTTGGAGAGGATGGCAGATTTAGCCTGCCCGAGCCCGACTTCGCAATTCTTCGCAAGCCAATCCTCGAGGCCCGTCATCCGAGGGCAAACGAGATATTGCTAGCGATCGAAGTCTCCGACACCACGATCGCCTTTGACCGCTCCCGCAAGGCCGCACTGTACGCGCACTCAAACGTGCCCGAGTATTGGGTGCTCGACCTGAACCGACGCGCCCTCATCGTCCACCGCGACTCGGACGGCGTGGAATACCGCAGCATCCAAATCCACTCCGCCGAGGATTCCGTGACCTTCCCCGGCCGCTCGGAAGGGGTCAAAGTCGCGGAGTTGTTGCCGCCGGTCTAGGCGAACAGCAGCCGCCCCTTCGCCTCAGGAATCAGCCGCCCAAGTTCTTTCGCGGTCTCGATCCATTCCGCGATCACAACCTCGGCATTGGCTAGCGCTTCCTGCCGTGTGGCGCCATCGGCCGCGCAGCCGGGTAACTCGGGAACCTCGGCAATAAAGGCTTCGTCCTCAGAACTCCAATAGAGGATAATCTCGTACTTCGTCATTCGGCTCCGTCCACCAGTTTATACTGAACCAGAACCTTGCGAACTTGTTTGACCTGATACGGTTTGGCCATCGAGTCCTTAGGCTGAAGGTTCAAAATGTCCTTCACCTCAGGGTGCGTGAAGATGTGGTGGCTGCCCTTGACCCGTTCGCTGAAACCGAGGCGAAGAAGGAGCGCCTGCAGGTCGTTGAAACGGATTCCAGCATCGGAGGTGCCTCGCAACAGTCGCAGTAGCAGCGGGCTCGCCCATGTCCGATTATCAGCGAACTTAAACCTCCCGACAGACTGTTGACACGAGTCGCGCCAACCCGTACTCTGAAGGCGTTATGGAAGTTCATTTACCCGAGCGACAGGAGGCCCGGCTCCACGACCTCGCGGCACGGACGGGCCGTCCGATGGATGAGCTAGTGCAAGAGGCGGTCGCTCAGTTGCTCGCTGACAATGAGTGGTTTCGGGAACAGGTTCAGATCGGCATTGACCAGATTGCCCGTGGCGAGTTTCTTGAAGAAGAAGAGATGGACGCGCGCGTTGACGAGATGTTGCGCTCTTGAGGCGCGTCCGATGGTCACCGGCAGCCGCTGACGACCTCGAAGCCATCCGCAACTACCTGAGTGAGCATCATCCTTCCTATGTGCAATCCACCGTGCGGAAGCTTTACGAAGCAGCCCGCTCACTGAAACAGATGCCGCAGCGTGGACGTGTCGGACAGGCACCCGGCACCCGCGAACTGGTGGTTTCGCCTCTTCCTTACATCATCGTTTACGGCGTCGAACTGGACATCGTGAACATACTTCGCCTGCTTCATGCCGCCAGGGAGCGCTTCTAGCCCCGCTTCCGCGGCGCCAACGCTTCACCCCCAAATCTATTTGCGATAACATCTAAGCAGTCAAAGGAGCCTCCATCCATGCTCGGGAAACCCCTGCCTCGTCGCACCCTGCTCAAGGGACTCGGCACCACCATGGCGCTGCCCTTCCTCGACGCGATGCTCCCCTCCCTGCGCGCGGCGATCAAGCCGGCGCACCGCTTCCAGGCCTTCTACGTTCCCAACGGCATGGCCATGGAATATTGGACCCCCAAAGGCGAAGGCTCGGCTCTCAGCGAACTGGCTCCGGTAATGGAGCCGCTCAATCCGTATAAAGATCAACTGCTGGTGATGTCGGGCATCAAGGCGAGTTGGAACTACATCCACGCCGGAGCCTCCGGGTCGTTCCTCACGGGCACTCCGCGCGGCGGGAAGAACGAAATCGAGATCATCGCCGACGTCTCCATCGATCAGCTCCTGGGCCGCCACTTCGCGCAGGAAACGCAGCTTGCCTCGCTCGAAATGTCCATGGACACCCCGGCCAACGCCGGAGCCTGTACCGGCAACTTGAGCTGCGCTTACCTCGACACGCTCGCCTGGGCCAACCCCACGCAGCCTCTGCCCATGGAATGGAACCCGCGCACCGTCTTCGAGAAATTGTTCGGCGACAGCGGCACCACCGACAGCGTCGCGCGCGAACGCCGCCTGGAGCAGCACAAGAGCATTCTCGATTCGGTCACCGGCAAGCTGGCCGCCTTGAAGACTGAGCTGGGGCCGCAGGATCAATCCAAGGTCAACGAGTACACCGACGCGGTGCGCGACGTGGAGCGCCGCATCCAGATGGCCGAGAAGCAGAGCACGCTGGAGCCGCTGCCCACGATGGATCAGCCGCAAGGCGCGCCGCCGGTCTTTGAGGACTACCTGGCGCTGATGATGGATCTGCAGGTGCTCGCGTTCCAGTCCGATCTGACCCGCGTGATCTCCTTCATGATCAGCAAGGAGCAGAGCCCGCGGCCGTATCCGCAGATCGGCGTGCCGGAGGCGCACCATCCGCTCTCGCACCACAACAACGATCCGGCGCTGATTGAGCGCATGTCCAAGATCAACCGCTATCATGCGGAGCTGTTCTCGAAATACCTGGCGAAACTGAAAGCCACTCCCGATGGCGACGGCTCCCTGCTGGATCACGTGACCATCCTGTATGGGGCCGGCATCTCGAATAGCAACGGCCACTCCGGCGACAACCTGCCGCTGATGCTGGTGGGCGGGCACTCCGGCAAGATCAAGGGCGGGCGCCACATCAAGTTCGCCAACAAGCCCTCGCAGGCGAATCTGCTGCTGACCATCATGGACAAGATGGATTATCCGGTCGAAAGAGTCGGGGGCAGCAACGGCAAACTCAACCTCGACACGTTGTCCGAGGTGTAATCATGCGCTTGGCATCGCTGCCTGTCTTTGGCGCGCTGGCCGTCGTTGTGTGCCCGATCGCTGCCTGCCTGAACGCCGCGGAGATCGGCCGCCCGTCGATTATTCAAGCAGCCAAGACCGGCGACAAGGAGTTGCTCCGGTCGCTAATCCAGAAGAAGGCCGACGTCAATGCCACGGATAACGACGGTTCCACCGCGCTGCTGTGGGCGGTTTATCATGACGATCTCAATAGCGCCGATCTGCTGATCCGCGCCGGCGCCAAGGTGAACACCGCGACCGATCTCGGCGTCACAGCGTTGTGGCAGGCGAGCGAAAACGGGAGTCCTGCGATGGTCAAGCGGCTGCTCGACGCGGGCGCCAATCCGAACGCGGCTCTGCTTTCGGGCGAGACTCCGCTGATGGTGGGCGCGCGCACCGGCAATCCCGATGTGGTCGAGCAACTCCTGAACAAGGGCGCCAACCCCAACGCGCACGGCACGCGCGGACAGACGGCGCTGATGTGGGCCGTCGCACAAAAGCATCCCGCGGTGGTGAAGGTGCTGCTGGCGCATCACGCGGATCTGAATCTCAAGTCGGACCGGTATGACGAGGTCATGGCCGTTCCGCCGCACGGCTATCTTCCTTACAACAAGGCCGTCCCGCACGGCAGCGAAACGGCTCTCATGTTCGGGGCGCGGGTGGGCGATCTGGAATCGGCAAAATTGCTGGTCGCGGCCGGAGCCAACGTCAATGACGCCGATGCCTGGGGCGTCAGCGCCGTGACTCTTTCCGAACATTCCGGCTTTACCGGCCTCACGCTCTTCCTGCTGGACCACGGCGCCGATCCCAATGCCGCGCCGAACGGCTTCACCGCCCTGCATGAGGCCATCATGCGGAAGGATGAGAAGGTGGTGGCGTCGTTGCTCGATCACGGCGCGGACCCCAACTTCACGCTCAAGACCTGGACGCCCACCCGGCGCTCCTCTGACGATTTCAACTTCGAGCCGGCCATTGTCGGCGCGACACCGCTGTGGCTGGCCGCGCGCTTCGATGAGGTCGCCGTCATGCAGCTTCTGCTGAAGCACGGCGCCGATCCCAAGTTCGTCTTGCACTCCGATTACGTCGCCGAGCAGGGCTTCGGCGCCGCACCGCGCAAGGAAACCGCGACGGTGGTGATGGCTGCGCTGGGAATGATCCGTACGGCGGCATGGGTCCCGACGCCGAAGGGCGTAATCCACGATGCGGAAGCCGAGACGCTGGAAGCGGTCAAGATGTGCGTCGAGGGCGGCGCGGACGCGAACGTCGCCAATACCGACGGCCGCACCGCGCTCGATGCGGCGAAGGGACTTCGCTATCAGAGCGTGGTGGATTACCTGACTGGCAAGGGCGCTAAGGCCGGCACCGGCGGAGCAGGCGGCGGCCGCGGCAGGGGTGGCGGACGCGGCGGCGCGCCAACGGCTCCGCCGAACAACAGCAAGTGAACCCAAACCGCTTACTTCGTGCGCGGCTCTGTGACTGAGCCGTGACCGGGGTGCCCGCTGGGCCGGGCGGTTCTACCTCGGCCCAGGCCCTCCGGGATGCGCCTGCTCCCAGGCTCGCACGTTCACGCGAGCCTGGTTGAAAAGCCGCTCATAATTTCCCTTGCGGACCTTCTCGCTGGTGGATTTGTCCAGCAGATCCCACAGCGGCTGGTATTGAAAGAAAACGTGCTCGTACTTCTCTTGCGTCGCCGGCGCGACCTCGTCGGTACCGAACAGGAAGCGGTCGGGATAGCGCGTGATCATGTCTGCCGTAGCTTTCGCTTCGGCCGGAGTCGACACCAGGTACTTCGCCACTTCGTCCCAGGAAATATCCACGTTGACGTTACGGAAATCCGGATCGGCCAAAATCTTCTCGATGATCGCGGCCTGGTCTTTCACCGGGCGCACCACGCGTCCCACTCCCATGTGGGCCCAGATGAACGTGGTCCTGGGATGACGGCGGAACAGCGCCTCCATCTGGCCTGCGTAAGCCGGCGGCTCGCCCTCTTTGGAAAACGGTGTGTCGATGTCGTTGTGGATCACCACCACCAAGCCGGCCTCCGCGGCGAAATCCAGGATGCGGTCGAGCGCCGGGTCCCGCAGGCTGGCGACTTCACCGGCGATTTTGGCCGCCACAAATTCCTTGTGGATGCTGAACTCGCCGATGCCGGTGAAGACTCCGGGAAACGTCTGCAGCACGCGCTTGATGTGATCGGCCGCGTACATGTCGGTGGGATTGAAGCCGGTGATCATGGGGTCGAAGCGAGCCTGTTGATCTCGCGACAGCGACTTGTACGCCATCGCGATCCAGGCGTCGGTGAAGGAGTAGTAGTACAGCGGCGCGTCCGAATTCAGATAATACGTGGGCCCGTGATCGCCATCCACGCGATACGACCATTGCTGCTGCAACGGAATGCCAAACAGCGCCACGCGGCCGGTCTTGTCGCCCATGATCTTCAGGAAATCGCCGATGTTGGTGCCCTCCTGAATGTAATTGGTCAGGTGAAAATGCGAGTCGTTGAACAGGTAGCCGTTCGACTGCGCGCTGAGGGTGACAGCGAAAAAAACAGCACAAACAACGATGGTCCTCCGAGTCATGCTCAGAGTCTAACGCAGAGATGTGGTGAGTGCTTATTCAGCCCGCAGCACTTCCATGACGTCCAGCCGTGCGATGCCGCGCGTCGCGCTCCACACGGCGGCGGCAGCGCTCAACGCGATCAATAACGCGGCGCCCACACAAACTTCCATGCCGATGGGTTTGGCTCCATCGATCAAGCTTTCGAGGAATTTTCCTCCGAGTAGCGCCCCGAAGATTCCCGCCCCTGAGCCGATCGCAACCGTCACCAGAGCCTGGCGGAGCAGTGCTGTCCGCAGGTGAACGGGCGTCGTTCCGAGTGCCAGCCTCACGCCCAGTTCGTGACCCCTTTGAGCGACGGAGAACGAGACCACGCCATAGATGCCGATCACGGCCAGCAGCAGCGCGAAGCCAGCGAAAAAATTCGCCGCGGTCGAATAGAACTTCGGGCGCACCAGGGCTTCATCCAGCCGCTGATCCATGGTCTTCACGTCGAACACCGGGACGCTAGGATCCGCGGACTTGACCGCATCACGAATGACGGCCAACCGGTTTGCCGGAGGGCCTTCGACACGAGCGACAATCGTCACCGGAAAATTGCGGCCGGTGGGATCCACAACCAGAACCTGCGCGTGATTGTAGTCGCCCAGATACACCATCCCCTTGAAGACCCCGACAATCGGCCACGAACCGGCTCGATGTCCCACTATCTCCGCGGGATTGCCGAATTCCCGCGCGTACAGGTCATTGACGATGGCGACCGGCATACCCATCCGAAGATCGGCATCGGTGAAGTCGCGCCCGGCGATCAGATGTCCACCCATGGTTTCCAGATAACCAGGCATAACCGGAACGATCATGGCGTTTTGGTTCGGCCGTCTTCCGTCGAAGGGAAGCCGGCCCCCTAGAAAACCCGTGTTGGGGGCGAGCGGCAGGAACTCAGTTGTGCTGGCCGTGCGCACGCCCGGGATGGCCCGGACGCGTTCTAAGACATCTTCTATATAAGCCAGCCTTGCGCCGCCTTTACTGTGGGTGGATCCCGTGACGGAAACGCTAACGGTCACGATGCCTTGCCGATCGAATCCTCGATCCATCCCCTCGAACGCGAGAAACGCCTGATTCATGACGAGGGCGCTGGCAAGCAGGACGAGCGTGAGCGAGACCTGTGCGGCGATCAACAGCTCTCGCGCGCGGCGCGAGGCCGCGCGGAAGTTGGTTCCCCGGCCGGCAAAGGCAGGAACGCGCGAAGCATAGAGCGACGGCAGCACGCCGAACAACACCCCACACAAGATCGAGATGGCTACAGTGAATCCAATGACGCGAGCATCCCAGATGGAGTATGTTGGGGCGCCGGCTGGAGGCGATTGAACCTTACTGGCAATCGACGTCACGGAGTTAGCGACCAGCAGCCCAGCGGTGGCCGCCGCCGACGATAGCAGCATGCATTCCGTCAGCAGTTGCTGCGTCAACCTGGCACGGCCGGCGCCCATGGCCGAGCGGACGGACAATTCGCCTGCACGCTCCGCCGTTCGCGCCAGCAATAGGTTGGCGACATTAGTGCAGGCAATCAGCAGAATCAGCGTCGCGCCCCAGAGCAGGATCAGAGAGCCGGTGCGGGCGGAAGGCGGAGAGTGGGGCGGCGCTTCGAAAGTGCTTGCAAGTCCGGCCTGAAGCGGTGCGATCACCGAAGGCCGCGCGAGCTTGGCCGCTTTCGGGCGGTTGGGATCCAAGCGATCCGCTTCGGCGAGAAACGGAATGCGCGCCTGCGCGACGGAAATGCCTGGCTTCAAGCGAGCGACCGTCGACCATCCGTTATCGGCCGCGGAGAAGTTCGCCGGGCGCCACAGCGCCGCGCCACGTGGAAAATCGAAGTCCGGCGGCGCGATTCCGATGATGGTGACCGGTTCGCCGTCGATGCGCAGCGAAGCTCCTACCGCCTTGGGATCGCCTCCGAACAGACCCTCCCATAAACCGTAATTGATGACCACGACGTTGTTCTTGCCCGGCTGATTCTCATCCGCGGTGAATCCGCGGCCGGCTATCGGCGGGGTTCCCAGGAATGTAAAGAAGTTCGACGAGGTCGCGGCTAAACTCACGCGCACGGCCTCGCGGCCCTCTTCTAGGTTCACGTAGCGCGCATGGAGCAGGGCTGCGTCCTCCAGATACGAACTGTTCTTTCGCCACCCCTCGAATCGGGACGCCGTATCGTGCGGAGGCTGGAAGAGGTACAGGCCCACCAGGCGATCCGCATCGCGGAAGGGAAGAGGGCGCAGCAAGAGCGCGTCAACCACGCTGAACATTCCGGTGTTGGCTCCGATGCCAATGGCGAGTGCGGCAATAGCGAAGGCCGTATTCAGCGGCCGGCGCGCCCATTGGCGCAGAGCGTGACGGCTGTCCTGGGCAATCTCCCGCGCCAATTGCGCCGGAACGGAGATGGCGAGATCGAACAGCAAGCGCAGCCACAGGAACGCGCGGGAAGCCGGACCGGCCGCATCGGCAAGCTCATCTCGAAATTGGCGTTCCAGCTCGCCGGCATATTCGTCACGGAAGGAAGCTGGATACAGCCGGATCAGACGCTGATAGATGCGGAGGGAAGCGGGCGGCTCAGGCATGGCGGTTCACCCGAAATCGCGCCGCGGCCAGATCCACCAGCTCCCGCATGCGTGCGGCCTCGGATTGCGCGGCCTTGCGCCCCAGCGTGGTAAGGCGGTAGTAACGGCGGCGCTCGTCATCCAGATGCGCATCCGGACGTTCGTCCGACTCCTCTATCCAGCCCTTCTCCAGCAGTTTGTTGATCGAGCCGTAGAGGGCTCCGGGGCCCAGCTTCAATTTGCCTGCGGTGCGCTGCGAAATCTCGCGCTTGATGGCATAGCCGTGGCGCTCGCCTCCCGCAAGGCTGAGGAGGATATGGAAAATCGCAGGTGAAAGTCCGGATGCGAAGGAGTCGTCTAAAGATGGCATACTAGTACAAAACTAGACACAGTATGTCTCTTTGCGGAGCGCTTGTCAATTCCCGCTTTTGCCGCCCCACGGCGAATTCAGATGATACGGCACGGACGGCCCCACCATCTCCACTCGCCGGATTTTTCCGTTCTCGATCAGGAAAGCCTCGGTCACCAGGATGCTCGACGGGCGATTGAAGCCCTTGAACTGATACGGACGCCCGTCGGAGAGCACGCCCTTGTTGACCGTTCCCTGATCGAAGACGGCGTGCGACCAGACCACTCCGCGCTCGCTGTCCACCAGCGGATAGCGCCGGTGGTGGATGTTCTGGACCACGAAATAATAGCCCAGCTTGAATTGCGCCAGACAATCCATGGAAAACCCGTTGATGGTGGAGGGATCCTCACCAGGCGGGCGCGGGACGTTGGTGGTGGGCGCGCCGTTTTCGATGCGATGGCAGTCGTTGGTGAAAGGATAGGTGCCGGTGCCGTTGATGCCCTTCCCGTCGTTCTTCTGCAAGCCGGTGAAGTAGCCGTCGGCAATCGCGATCATCTCCTGCCGCGAAAGCCTCTGCCCGGCGGGAATCGATTTGAACCAGATATCCTCGGGCTTGTAGCCGGGCTTGTCCAGATCCGCGATGCCGGAGGGTCCACCTCCGCCAGCGCGATAGAACACCGTTTCGATCTCGGTGATGCGCCCCAGCTCCACCCGCACCCGCATGCTCAGCAGCAGCACGGAGCCGGCCTCGCGCATGGTGCCCATGAAGGCGACCTGGCCGAACTCGGGATCGGCGAAGCGGTGCCCGTAGTTGCCATGACCCTCCGCGGTTTTCCAGAAGCCGTCGCCCACGTCCATCACCTGATCGTTCTCGGTGTAGACGACGTCGGCCGAGAGCGGCAGGCGCTTCGGATCGTGCTTGACCATGGCGTCCAGCACCAGGTCGGCGACGCCTTCCAGGCAGGTGCGATTGCAATTGAGCGGGATCGGCCCGGTGGAGGCGCGAAGGCCGCCCCCGAAAATCCCAGCCACGATCAGGATCGCAAGAAGGGCAGCGATAACCATAGTGGAGCGCATACCGAGATTCTAGCGCCGATAAACTCAGGAAGCGGGCGGTGCTTGGCCTGGCTCTCTACTTGGCAGGGATGGGCTTGGTGGCCGAATCCCAGTGCTCGGCGATCTTACCCGCCTCCACGCGGAACATGTCGAACCAGGTGGTGGTGTACTTCTGGCCCGGATGGGCGGGATCGTCGTATTCGCGGCGGAACGCGATGGTGACCATGTCGCCCTCGGCCATCACCCAAACCACATCCGGCAGCTCTTCGGGAATGGGCAGCGGTCCGCCCAGTTTGGTGAAGAAATCCTTGAACCCCTTGAGGCCGGTCTCGGCGTTGGGGTTGTGCTGGATGTAGTCGTCGTGCATGTACTTCTCGGCTAGGTCCAGGTGCCGCGCGCGAACCACCAGGCGGTAGAAGTCGTAGCACAGCTTCTTGTGCGCAGCCAGCTTGGAATCGGGGCTGTGGAGCAGCGCCGCGTGATCCTTGGCGAGGGTGACGGGAATGGCCATAGACCCCGCTATTTTAGCGCGCTTGAGGAGGCCGCGACTTGAACCAGGAATCCGTCCGGGTCGCGGAACTGCGGGGCGCCGGCGAGTTCGGGAGTCTCCACCTTCGCGCCAACCGCGGTGAGCCTGCGGACGGCGGAGCCGTAATCGAACGGCGCGGCGGAAACGCAGTAGTGGTTCACGCCCGGCTTCTGCCCCGCGGGAGTTCGCAAGAGTCCGATTCTGGAGCTTCCGGCCTGGAACCAGATACGACTGTTGCGGCGCTCGCTCACGCTGCCGAAGATTTGTGCGTAAAATTCGGCGGATCTTTCGGCATCGGAGACATTCAGCAGAATATGATCCAGGCCGGTGGCGATGAAGACGGGGTCGCCGCCCGGAACCGGCTCCGGTGAGGCCGTACCGCCCTTCAGTTGCTCCCATCCGTGGCTGACCGCGAGCTGGGTGCGCGTGCCGTCCGCATCGGCCACGGCCAGGTCCTTACCGCTGGGGAAGTCGCGATACCCGATTCCGCGCTGCGTGAGATCGGCGTGCACGGCCGCGATATCGAAGCCGTCGATGCCGGCGCAGAAGTGATCCACGCGAATCTGCGCGGCTTGATCCATGGCGATATAGGCCGAGCCTAGTGTAGTG
>CAWISY010000072.1:0-13789 GCA_963838455.1 Bryobacterales bacterium | reverse complement strand
ATGTATTGCTGGATCTACCGCAAGATGCACATCCCGGACGATCCTCTATACTTCGAAAAATTCTACTTCACGCCCGGCGATCTGGGCTTCAAGAATTTCGACACGCCCTTTGGGCGCATCGGCGTGCTGGTGTGCTGGGACCAGTGGTATCCGGAGGCGGCGCGCATCACGTCGCTGGGCGGCGCCGACATCCTGTTTTACCCCACCGCCATCGGCTGGCATCCCAGCGAGAAGGTGCAGTACGGAGCGCAGCAGCTCGACGCCTGGCGCACCATGCACTACGCGCACGCCATCTCGAACGGCGTCTACGTGGCCGCGGTGAATCGAGTTGGCTTCGAAGGCCCTCCCGTGGATGGCCTCGAGTTCTGGGGCGCTTCCATGCTGGTGGATCCTTTCGGGCAAGTGGTGGTGGACGCATCGACCGACAAAGAAGAGATTCTGGTCGGGGAATGTGACCCGCGCCGCGCCGAAGACATTCGCCGCAACTGGCCTTTCCTGCGCGACCGCCGCATCGACGCGTATCAGCCGATACTTTCGCGCTGGCTCGACAAATAATGCGAGCCACATCCGGAAACTCCAATCCGCGGGCCTTCCGCATGCCCGCCGAGTGGGAACCGCACGAGGCCACCTGGCTCGCCTGGCCGGTCGAGAAGACGGACTGGCCGGGTAAATTCGCGCCCATCCCGTGGCTGTATGGCGAGATCGTGCGGCACCTGGCGCGCGTGGAGCGGGTGCGGATCGTGGTGGCGGATGCAGCGGCCGAGCGGCCGGTCATACGGATTTTGAAAAAATGCGGCGTCGATTTGAGCGCCGTCGACTTCCATCGCCAGGCGACGGACCGGAGCTGGATCCGCGACTACGGCCCGATCTTCGTTAGAGATCAGGCGGGCGAGGTCGCCGCCACGCGCTGGCGCTTCAACGGTTGGGCCAAGTACGACAACTGGCGCAAGGACGCGCGGGTGCCGGAGGCCATTGCGCGGCGGTTTAAGCGCAGGATCTGGGGGCCGGACCTGGTGCTGGAAGGCGGCTCTATCGACGTCAACGGGGCGGGGAAGATGCTGACCACCGAGGAATGCCTCCTCTCCGATGTGCAGGCGCGCAATCCGGGCCGCTCGCGCGCCGATCTGGAAGAGGCTTTCGCGGAGTACCTGGGAGTACGGGAAGTGATCTGGCTCGGCCGTGGAATTGCCGGCGACGACACGCATGGCCACGTGGATGATCTGGCTCGCTTCACCGCACCCGATACGGTGGTGACCGTGGTGGAGCGGGACAAGTCCAGTCCCAATTACGAGCCGCTCAAGGACAACCTCGCGCGGCTGCGGTCGCGCGGGGATCTGAAGGTGGCTGAACTGCCGATGCCGGAGCCGATCTATTTCGCCGGCCAGCTCCTCCCGGCCAGTTACGCGAATTTCTACATCGCCAACAGGATGGTGCTGGCGCCGGTGTTTTCGGACAAGAACGATTTAGCCGCTTTGCGAACGCTGGCGCGATTGTTCCCGGATCGGGAGGTGATTCCGATTCCGTGCCGGGATCTGGTCTTGGGTTTGGGAGCGTTGCATTGTATGACGCAGCAAGAACCGAGTTGACCGCAGCTCCGCTAACAGAGCCGCGACCAGAGGGAGCGGAAAAATTGACCGCTTGCTGCGCGCGCGGCTCTGTAAGGAGCGGGAGCGGAAAACTAAAACAGGAAGTTCAGGCCGCCGCGCAGGGAGCGGGGATCGTCGGTGAGGATGGCGCAGTGGCCCGCAGCGTTCAACGGCAGATAACCGTTGGCCAAGGCGTTGCGCCACTCGGCCGTCGCTTCCAGGCGTCCCTTGAAATCGATCAGCCGCGGAAGCGGCTGGCGCACGGCGATATTCAGCCCCTGCTGCTGGTTCACCGGGCCGGTGAGCGAATAGTACGCCGGCATCATCAGGCCGGCCTGAGTCCAGCCATAGCTGGCGGAGACGCGCATGCCGATCCAGGGAATCACGGCGGAAGCGCGCGCCACCAGGAAGTAGCCATGGGTGGTGCGAATCTCAGCGCGCACGTCGTTGGCGGTGTTTCCGGCGGTCTGAGCGAGGTTGGAGGCAAGGTCACCGCTCTCGCCTGCGGCGAAGGCCAGCTCGGCGTGATCGCCCAGGGCCTGCGTCATCGCGGCGCTGTAGCCGGAGCGCTGGTAGGAGCCGATATCGAACACGTTGTAGTTGCCGTCCAAAGCCGGCAGCAGATCGGTGCGGGACTGGAACAGCGGCGGAGCCGACATGTCGAAGGCGCCGCTGGAGACCGCCTGGTTGTACAGCGTCAAATAATACTTGCGGCTGCCCCGCGTTACTTGATAGCCGGCTTCCAGGTTCCTCGTGCGCTCCATGCGGATCTCGCCCTGTTCGCGCGAGATGGCCGGCAGCAGAGCCAGAGCGGCCAGGTCCTGATTCAGCTCCGAGTTGCCGGTTTCCTGATCGCCAAGGTTGTCGTCCCGGTTGAGCAATTCCCCCGGGGTTGTACCGGAGCTGAAGGCCAGCCGGATGGCCCCGTCTTGCTTCATGTTGTAGGTCATGCGGGCATACGGCGTCAGGCGCACCTGGCTCTGCAGGAACGTGAGCGAATCCATGTGGCCGCCGTATTCGATCAGGAGATCGTCGGTGACCTGCAACTTGTCGGAGACGCCGAGGGTGACGGTGCGCAACTCCGGACCGCTATCGCCGCCGGCGGCCGGATTGGCGGAACCGGCTGAGCCGCCTAGCCCCACGCCTGGGAAATAAATCTGGTGCACGGTCAAAGCGAGCTGCGGACCGGACTGCCCTTCCTGATCGCGGGAATAGGTGGTGCGGAAGGCCGCCATGGGCAGGCCCGTGTTGGCCAAATACGAGAAGTTGCCGCTCAGCCGGACGCTCGCGTCGCCGTTCATGCGCGTCGCCAGCGCGAAGGCCGTTCCCAGATCCTGCGAGCCGGCGCCGGCCAGGGGGCCATTGTCTCCCGCGGAGAGCTTGACCAGGCCGGTGGTCTCGGTGAAGCTGCCCAGCAGGTGAGTCTTCGGCGCGTTGCTGGAACTCGAGTCCGGCGCCAGGCGCAGCACCGGCCGCGTGGCCGCCGAGGTGCGCAGCACCCATTTCCATTCATCGCTCATCAAGGCGCCGGGAACCGAAGCCGGCGGCGCGATATCGATTCCGCTGAACAACGTCCCCAGGTTGACATGCAGCAGATTCTCAGAGCCGGGGGCCACCATGATATTGTTGCGCACGGCTGGCAGGAAGCTGGCCAGATTGACGTGAATCGAATAGGTGTCCGGAGCCAGCCCTGCGAAAGCGAACTTGCCGCCTTCGTTGGTCAGAACCTGGCGCACCAATTGATCGAAGCGGTTGTAGAGGCTTACCGAAGCGCCCATCTGCAACGCGCCATTGGCGCCGCGGACTTCACCTAAAACGTTGCCGGAGAAAACAGTAAGACCTCCGCCGTGCGCCTGGGGCGCCCAGGTGGCGAGGCCAGCCAGCAAGCCGGCCGCGATGATGGAAGTCCTAACGCTCATGCTGCGGGGGCCGATCACCCCTCCCGCGGCTTCTTCGCCGCAACCTCAGATCATCTTGCGCCCCGTGTACCTCAGGGTCTTGTTCTGAATCCCGACTTAGTTTATCGTAAACTGAGCCGTTTGGGTGACGGTCTGGTTCCGCTTCTCATCCGTCGCCGTCATCTTCAGTGTATACTGGCCCGGCTCCAGGTTGGAGACGGGCAGTTGCTTCTTCACCACCATGACGCCTGCGCTGGACTTGGTCCGCGTGATCACATCGGCGGCCGATTCGCTGAACGTGGCCACCTGGATCGCGCCCTTGGGGTCCTCCTTGAGCAGCTCATACTTCACGCTGCCGTCGACTTTCCTCACCACCGGCCCCTTCGCATCCGGCGCCGTCACCGTCTCCGACTCGAGGTTGTAAACCCGCCAGTAGACATAGACGTAGTTGGCGGTTTCAGCGGAGCGGGAGAAATCCGGGCGGCCATCGGCGCCGTTCATCCGCGGACGAACCTTATCCTCGGCGATCACGAACATGTCCTTGCCGGTCCCGATGCTGTGGCGGTCGACCGGCTGCAACTGGTCGGCCAGAATCAGAGAACTCGAAGTCAGGCGGTCGTCATCGAGATGCGGCACATCCAGCCGCTTTTCGACCACCGCCGTGTTGTGGCTGTATTCGTCGATGGCCCTCACCGTTAGCTTGTAGACGCCCGGCTTGAGGGCCATGGAAGTTTGGAAGATGTCCGGACCCTTGGCGCCCTCCTGCAGCATCTGGGTAGGAATTGCCGGCGGACGCAGGTCATGGTCAAAGCTGGTGATGTATTTCCCAGCCAGATTGGTCACCCTGCCGGTGACTTCCACATGGGCGCTGGAGACGCCCTCCTTGTCCTGATAATTCAGATCCTTGCGATCGAACTGGATGGTGACGTTGGTGATCGCCGTGGATTCGGTCATGGGAATGAAGTCCGCGCGCACCAGCATCGGCAGCAGGTTGTATTTGATGGAGGTGCTGACGATGTCGTTCATATCCTTGAACTGCGTCTCCGGCGGCTTCTGCAGGTTGGCGAACTGCTCCAGCCGCGTGAACTGGTCCATGCTGGCAGGCAACGGCATGTTGCCGGTGCCGAGGTGGGTTCCGTCGGTGCGGGTAAAGCGGCACTGCTTGCAGGCCAGGCCCATCTGTTCATACATGGTCAGGCCGGCACCGGGAACGTACAGCAACGCGTCCTTTTCCGACGGGTCCGAGGTCATGTGGTACTCGCCGCTCATGGTGGTGTCGACGAACTCGATGTTCACGTCGTTGCCGATGCCGGGGATATAGCGATAACGCCACTGCTCGAAGGGGAAGGTGGATGTGCTGCCGCCGCCCTCTTCGATCGGCCGCTCATAGGTGCCGCCGGTGGGATGCTCATTGCGCTCATCCGGCGCGCCGTACTTGATATAGATCATGCCGCGGTCCGACTTCCAGCCGGGGAAGCCGCTGGCGAAGTTCTCGTTGGCGTAGGCGATGCGGCGGTAATACTCTTCTTCGTACTCGTTCTCCGGCGTATCCGGCGTGGGATCGCGCTTGAGCCAGAAGTTCTCGATGAAGGATTCGCGTTCCTCATCCGTACTGAGCCTCTTGAACGCCGTGCGTTCTTCCGGAGTGATGATGTAGTAGACTTCTTCGTCCAGCCACTTCTTATACGGGGTTTCCAGCTCCTTCTTCAGCCGCTCATCGTCCTTCTTCTGCTGCTTCGCGCTTTTCGGCTTGGCGATGGTCTCCGGCTTGGCCGGAGCGGGTTTGGGGGTCGAGGGCGTCTGGCTGCTGTTCTGCGCCGTTGCACCGTTGCGGCTCAAAAAGAGCAGGCACAAAGCGCAGAGAGAAAAAAACGAACAGTAAGCGAGGGCCTTCCGCATTGCTAAATCCACCTGTTCTTAAATTCTACTCTTACAGCCCGACGCGGGCAATGCCCATTGCGTTCCCGCATTTTGTCGCTGCCCGGGGGAGGAATCAAGTAAGCTAGAGGCGTGCAGCGGAGATTCTGGGAACTGGCGCTGGCAGGGTTTGCCGTCGCTTCGCTCGGCGCCGGCCAAACCGTCACCTTCGCGCACGACATCGCGCCGCTGGTTTACCAGCACTGCGCCTCCTGCCATCGTCCCGGCGAATCCGGCCCTTTCCCTTTATTGACTTACGAGGATGTAAAGAAGCACGCCCCGCAGCTTGCCGCGGTCACCCAGAGCCGCTTCATGCCCCCCTGGCTGCCCCAGGCCGGCTATGGCGACTTCACCGACGAAAACCGGCTGACCCCGGAGGAGATCCGCAAGTTTGCCGATTGGCTGGCCCAGGGAACGCCGGAGGGTCCGGAAGCGGAGGTCCCGCCCGCGCCCAAATTCACGGAAGGCTGGCAGCTCGGCACCCCGGATTTGATCGTGGAGGCTCCTGAGGCATTCACCGTCCCGGCCGAGGGCACCGACGTCTACTGGAACTTCGTGCTGACCCCGCAGATCACCCGCCGGCGGTACGTCAAAGCGGTGGAGGTGCGGCCCGGGGAAAAGCGCATCGTGCATCACTCCAACCTGATCATCGATCGCTCCGGCTGGGGGCATGAGCAGGAGGCGAAGCCGGGCGCAGGCTTTCCCGGCATGGAACTGGCCAACCGCCGCAGCGTGTTCGATCCCGACGACGGCCATTTCCTGTTCTGGCGTCCGGGCGGGTCGCCGTATGTCGAGCCGGACGGGCTGGCCTGGACGCTGGATCCCGGCAACGATCTGATCCTCAATACCCACATGCGGCCGTCGGGCAGGCCGGAGCAGATCCGGCCCCTGGTCGGCCTGTACTTCACCGACAAGCCGCAGACCAAGTTCCCCATGCTGCTGCAACTGGAGCACGACGGTGCGATCAATATTCCTCCCGGCGTCCGGGATTTCCTGGTCTCCGACGACTTCAAGATGCCGCTGGACGTCGACGTGCTTTCCGTCAACCCGCATGCGCATTACCTGGCGACTTTGATGGAGGCCTACGCGACCCTGCCGGATGGGACTCGCAAGTGGCTGCTGCGCATTCCGCAATGGGACCAGAGCTGGCAGACGGTGTATCGCTACAAGACGCCGGTGTTTCTGCCCAAGGGGTCGGTGGTTTCGATGCGCTATCACTACGACAACTCGGCGGCCAACGTGCGCAATCCGAACCATCCGCCCAAACGGGTGCAGGCGGGCAATCACGCGACCGATGAAATGGGCCACTTCTGGCTGCAGGTACTGCCGCGCGATCCCAATGACCGGCGCAGGGAACTGGATGAGGCGCTATCGCGGCACGTGCTTGAAAAATACCCGGACGATTTCCGCGCGCACATGGTGCTGGGCGCGATTCTGTTGTCGCTGGCCAAGACGCAGGAGGCGGTCGGGTTCGCGCAGGGCGCCGTCCGGCTCGAGCCCAAGGACCCGGAGGCTCACAATTTATTGGGCTCGACCCTGCTGCCGGTGGGGCGGGTGACCGAGGCGATCCAGCAGTACCAGATGGCGGTCACGCTGATGCCCGATTTCATCAACGCGCGCTTCAACCTGGCGCGTGCGCTGGAGACCGCCGGTCGCTACCCGGAAGCTGTCGCACAGTTCAAGGCGGTGCAGTCGGTCTACCCCGACGATCCCGAAGTCAAAGCCGCTTTGGCCGAGGCCGAGGCCCGGGTCAAGCGGTAGGGCGTAAGCTGAGGATATAGGGGAACAGAATGGAAGTGCACCTCAAACCGGAACTCGAAGCGCGGCTGGCGCAAACGGCCTCCCGTCTCGGACGCGATCCCGTCGACCTTGCGCAGGAGCTACTGGAGCGCCACTTTGACGACGAGGCTCGGTTCATCGAGGCGGTCGAGCGCGGCGAAGCCGCCCTCGATCGGGGCGATTCTCTGACGCATGAAGAGGTCGGTCAGCGGATGGAGCGGTTCCTGCGTCGCTGATGGAAATTCGGTGGTCTGCGCCGGCCGCGGATGACCTGGAGCGTGTCTGCGAACGGATCGAGCGCGACAGCCCAGAGGCCGCGCGACGAGTAGCCAAGACAATTTACGACGGATGCTCAAGTCTGGGCGAATTCCCTCATAGAGGGCGCGCCAGCCTGCGGATGGCAGGACGGCGGGAACTGGTTTTTCCCTCGCTGCCGTATATCGCCGTCTACCAGGTGACCGCTCGCGGCATCGAAATCTCTCGCATCTTCCACGGAGCGCAGGACTGGCCGTAGTCCCCGCACCCGAAAGTTCATCTCCACCAAGGCCGGCCGTAAGGGCGACCCGGGCCGCCAATGCGCTAACCTGAGTGGATGGAAATCACCAGAATCCTGGGCCGCGAGATTCTCGATAGCCGCGGAAACCCCACCGTCGAGGCCGATGTTACTCTGGCCGACGGCAGCATGGGCCGGGCCGCGGTTCCCTCCGGCGCATCCACAGGCGAGCACGAAGCGGTCGAGCTTCGTGACGGCGACAAATCCCGCTATCTCGGTAAAGGCACGCTCAAGGCCGTAGCCAATATCAATGACACCATCGCTCCGGCGCTGTTAGGCGCGGATGCGGAGCGGCAGTCCTCCATCGACCGGTTGATGATCTCGCTCGATGGCACCGCCAACAAATCCAACCTGGGCGCGAACGCGATCCTGGCCGTGTCGATGGCAGTGGCGCGCGCCTCGGCGATTTCGCAGCAGACGCCGCTGTACCGTTATCTGGGCGGCGTTTCGGCTTCGCTTCTGCCGGTGCCCCAGATGAACATCCTGAACGGCGGCGCGCATGCCGACAACAGCGTCGACCCGCAGGAGTTCATGATCGTACCCTACGGCGCGGAAAAATTCTCCGAAGCCCTGCGCTGGGGCTCGGAGGTGTTCCACACCCTCAAGAGCGTGCTGAAGAAGCGCGGCTATTCGACCTCGGTGGGCGACGAAGGCGGCTTCGCGCCCAATCTGAAATCCAATGAGGAAGCGCTCGAAGTGGTGCTCGAAGCCATCACTGCGGCCGGCTACAAGCCCGGCGAGGATATCGGCATCGCGCTCGACCCGGCTGCCAGCGAGTTCTTCGATAACTCCAAAAAGAAGTACGTCTTCAAGAAATCCGACAAGAGCGAGCGCACGCCCGAGCAAATGGCCGAGTTCTGGGCGAATTGGGTGCGCCAGTATCCGATCATTTCGCTCGAAGACGGCATGGCCGAGGACGATTGGGAGGGCTGGAAGCTGCTGACCGATCTGCTGGGCAAGAAAATCCAACTGGTGGGCGACGACATCTTCGTCACCAACACGGAGCGGCTGGAGCGCGGGATCGAAGCGGGCATCGCCAATTCGATTCTGATCAAGGTGAACCAGATCGGCACGCTGACCGAGACGCTCGAGGCCATGAAGATGGCCACCGATGCCGGCTACACCAACGGTGGTCTCGCATCGCTCGCGGCGAGACCGAAGATCCGTTCATCGCCGACCTGGCGGTCGCCACCAACGCGGGCCAGATCAAGACCGGCTCGGCCAGCCGCACGGACCGCATCGCCAAATACAATCAGCTTCTGCGCATCGAAGAGGACCTGGGAGACGCCGCGCGGTATCCGGGCCGCAAGGCGTTTCGTCAATGAGCGTGCCTTCCGGAACGAAGGGCATGAGCGGCCGGCCGCTGGTGTTGACCATCCTCGACGGCTGGGGGTTCGCCCCGCCGTCGGAGGGCAACGCCATCGCGGCGGCGCGCAAGCCGAATTACGACCGCCTGCTGAGCGAGTATCCCAATACGCTGGTGCACACCTCCGGACCCTTTGTGGGATTGCCGGAAGGGCAGATGGGCAACAGCGAAGTTGGGCATCTGAATATCGGCGCGGGGCGCGTAGTTTACATGGATGTCACGCGCATCGACCTCATGATCGCTAACGGCGATTTTTTCCGCGACCCCACGCTGCTGGCCGCGATGCATCATGCGCGCACGCGCCGCCTGCACCTGATGGGCCTGCTGAGCGACGGCGGCGTGCATTCGATGAACACGCACCTGTATGCGCTGCTGGAAATGGCCAAGCGCGAGGGCGTGGAAAGCGTGTTCATCCACTGCTTCATGGACGGGCGCGACACTGGTCCGGAAACCGGCGCCGGTTATATCGAAGCGCTGCAGCGCGAGATCCGGCGCATCGGCGTGGGACAAATCGCCTCGATCTCCGGGCGCTATTACGCCATGGATCGCGACAAGCGCTGGGAGCGCATTGAGCGAGCCAAAGGCGCGATGACGGAAGGCTCCGGCGAGAAATTCACCGACCCGGTGACCGCGGTGAAGCGGTCGTATGAGCGCGGCATCACCGACGAATTCATCGAGCCGATCACCATCGTGGATGCGCGGCAGGACCCGGTGGGCCTGATCCGCGCGGATGACGCCTGCATTTTTTTCAACTATCGCGCCGACCGCGGCCGGCAGATGACGCAGGCGCTGGTGGAATCGCCTTTGAAACTTCACTTCACGACCATGACGCAGTACGACAAATCATTTCCGGTGCCGTTTGTTCTTGCCAGGGAGCACCCCAACAACATCCTGGCCAACGTCATGGCCGCCGAGAATTGGAAGAACCTGCGCATCGCCGAAACCGAGAAATACGCGCATGTGACCTACTTCTTCAACGGCGGAAACGAGAAGCCCTACCCCGGCGAAGAGCGTGAGCTGATTCCGTCGCCCAAAGTCGCCACCTACGATCTGATGCCGGAGATGAGCGCAGCGGGAGTGGCGGAAGCGGCCATCAAGGCCATCGACCGGCACGTCTTCGACGTGATCGTCATGAACTTCGCCAACGCCGATATGGTGGGCCACTCCGGAAAATTCGCGCCCACGGTGAAGGCGGTGGAAACTGTCGACGGCTGCCTGGGCGGGATTTACGATGCGCTGCGGCGCGCCGGCGGCCGCTGGATCATCACCGCGGATCACGGCAACGCGGAGATGATGATCGACCCGGCGACGCACGGCCCGCACACCTACCACACCACCAACCCGGTGCCGTTTATCGTGGTGGACGAGGAAAAGCGTCCGCTCCGTTCGGGAGGCGCGCTGCAGGACATCGCTCCCACGATCCTGGGGATGATGCACGTCAAGCAGCCGAAGGAAATGACGGGGCGGGATTTGCGGCAGTAGCATGTCTTTAGTCAGCTTCGGCCAGCCCGACGACGGGATCGTCCAGATGGCGTACGTGGTAGAGGATATCCAGCGCGCCATGCATGAGTGGTCCACTCGGCTGAAGGTGGGGCCGTGGTTCTTGCTGGAGGGTCTTCGCGGGATTGACCCGATGTATCGCGGCCAGGCCAGCGGCGCCGAAATCGCTCTGGCGATGAGTTTCGCCGGGCACATGAACGTCGAGCTGATCCAGCAGGTGAACACCGCGCCTTCGGTATATCGCGAGGTGATTGAGAAGCGCGGCTACGGCTTCCATCATTTTGGTGTGGCGACGTGGAACTTTGAGCAGGAGGTCGAGCGCTACCGCGCCTCCGGCGCCGAGCTGGCCTTTTCGCTCCGCGTGCCCAGCGGCGGGCGCGTCGCGTATATGGATACAACCGCGACTCTGCCGGGAATGACCGAAGTGATCGAACTGGGGCCGGGATTCGAGCCGACCTTCAATCGTTTTTATCGCGCCTCCATTGGCTGGGACGGATCGGATCCCGTCCGGCCGTTCCTTTGAGAAGAGCCTTATCCCTGGCCGCTTTTCTGGCGCTGGTGATCCTGGCCACAGCGCGCATCGTGGCAACGTATCCGGTGTTCAACGATACGGTCGATGAAGCGTGGCACATCGGCTGCGGCATGGTCTGGCTTTCCGGCCGCACCTACAACTGCAATCCGGAGCATCCGCCGCTGGCTCGCGGCATGATGGCTGTGGGTCCGTATCTGGCCGGTGCTCGCGACACCGGCGACACGCGCGGCGATTCGCACGAAGGCCGGGCGGTGCTGAATTATGGCGGGAATTTCGACCGCATGCTCGCGCTGGCGCGCATGGGCGTTCTGCCTTTTTTTTGGCTGGCGTCGACTGTCGTGTTTTTGTGGACGTGGCGTAGCTTAGGAGGGCCCGCCGCGCTGTTCGCCACGCTGTGTTTCACCATGTTCCCGGCCGTGCTGGCGCATGCCGGATTGGCCACCACGGACATGCCCGCAACGGGTTCCATTGGCGCGGCTTTCCTGGCGATGCTGATTTGGATCGAGAAGCCGGGCTGGAAGATGGGCTTGGTGTTCGGCGCGGCGCTGGCGCTGGCCGTGCTGTCGAAATTTTCTTCGCTGGCGCTGCTTCCGGCCGCGACGCTGATCTACTTGATCTGGGTTCGGCCGTCGCTCAAAGGAACTCTGCGTACGGTGCCATTCGTCGCCGCGACGGCGGCGCTGCTGATCTGGGCCGGCTACCGTTTCCATTTCGATCGAGTGCCCGCGCCGGAGTTGTGGCAAGGCATTCGCGACGTGATGGCGCATAATAGCGTCGGGCATCCAGGCTATCTGCTCGGCCATTTTGGCGAGCACGGCTGGTGGTATTACTACCCGGTCGCCATCGCCGTGAAGACGCCGCTGGCATTGCTGGCGCTGATCGCGGCGGGCGTAGTGGCCTGCCTGGAAAGGCGCGCATACGCGCCGCTCGCCTACGCTGCTGGAATCCTGCTGTTTGCGTCAACGCTCAGCAACATCAACCTTGGAATCCGCCACATTCTGCCGGCCTACGTGGGCTTGTGCGTCGCCGCGGGGGCGGGCGCGGCTTGGTTATGGTCGGCGGGCGTGCCGCAGCGGGTGTTGGCGTGCGGACTGCTGCTGTGGCTGATTGTCGCATCCGCGCGCAGCCATCCGGATTACCTGGCGTACTTCAATGAGCTGGCCGGCTCGCATCCGGAAAATATTCTGGTCGACTCCGATCTCGATTGGGGGCAGGACATGAAGCGGCTTGCGGCGCGGATGCAGGAGTTGGGCGTGAAGGATCTGGCCTTCGATCCGTTTAATGGAGCTTACCCGGAAGAGCTCCAGCAGCGGGGGCAGTTCCCGGCAATCCATCCTCTCGATCCGCATGTGCCCGCGCACGGCTGGAACGCCGCCAGCCTCACCATGCTGAAACTGTTTCGCATGGGAACGTTCCGGTCGAACCCTCCGGTGGAGATCTGGACCGACCGGATTCCTCCCACGGAGCGCGTCGGCAAGGGAGTGCTGCTGTGGTACGTGCCGTAGGCGGCGAAACGCGGGTTCGAGCACTTGATATCTGTACCGATGCAAGCTACGGTTGCACAGGAACCGTCCGACCGCGATTTGCCGGGCTACCGCCTTCACTCTCTCAAGGGTGATCTTAAGGGCTGGTGGAGCGTTACGATATCGGGAAACTGGCGGATCGTCTTCCGCTTTCGCGACGGTGACGCGCTGGATGTCGATCTGAAAGACTACCACTAGTAAAGGAGCTTGACCACACCCATGAAAGACCCGCCGCATCCCGGCCACTCCATTAAGGACGCCTGCCTGGATCCTTTGGGGCTCAGCGTGACGGAAGGCGCCAAGGTCCTGGGCGTGGCCCGCCACACGCTCTCGCGCGTCATTAACGGCCAGGCCGGAATTTCGCCGGAAATGGCGATCCGCCTGGAAAAGGCCGGATGGTCGAACGCGGACCACTGGGTGCGGGTGCAGGCGGCCTACGATCTGGCGCAGGCTCGGCGTGATCAGGACGATGTAAAAGTCAGGCGCTACCAGCCGCACCCGGCGCTGTGAGCCGCGGAGAGCGCCCCCGAGCAAGGGCACGCAGCTACGTTGTGCGCCGTAGCAAGCAGATGGAGCGTGGGCGATAACATCTACAAAAAGCGGAACGGATAGGAGGCTCCTCAAGCAGTCAATTATCCGTCGGAACCTTTTCCACATGGTCGATGACGAGCACTTCTACCGGCACCTTCTTCGGCACCAACCTTAATCCGAGTTGTGCCTGAATGGCATCGAGCAGGTCCGGCCCAGGATCTGCAGCGGCAGGCGCCGGGGTCGTGGCAGCGTTTTCAGTCGTTTTCGGTCTCGGCACGTATTCTAAGTGAAGATCGTATATTCCTGTCAATCCGGTCTGATCTTGTACGGGCGCTCTCACTGCGTTCCCCAGGAAGTCAGCAATCTTCGCCATCGGCTCGTTTAATGCAGTCGCACGATACCTGCCATTCACCGCTATAGTTGCCGAGAATGGGGCTCCGGAAAGGTAGATGGGGTTACCTGGGCGTGGAGCGGGAAAGCCGCTCTGGTCCACCTCCATAAGGGGGTTTGATCCTTGGTCAGCCTTGTCGCGCTTACTTCCGCCGCTGGCGGCAGCAGCAAGTTTAGAGTCGTCCTTCGACGCCTTGATCTTCGGCCCGTCCCT
>CAWISY010000071.1:0-54770 GCA_963838455.1 Bryobacterales bacterium | reverse complement strand
TCCGTACCCGATCCTGTACAACGCTGCCGAGGTGGTGGAAGGATACCGGCGCGCGTACCAGTTGGCCAGTTCGCCCGAGCATCTTATCCCCGGGCACGATCCGCTGGTGCTGGAACGATACCCCGCGCCGTCGCCTGAGTTGCAGGGGTGGGTCGCTCGTTTGGATTGACGCAACCGCTCCCTCTGGTCGTGGCTCTGTGGTCCGGCTGAGCCGCGCGCGTAGCAAGCGGTCTTTAGTCCAGCGGCAGCGGGTCTGATGCTGCCCGATCGATCACTTTCACGCCCGCCGCGCTGAAGCTTTTTTGAAATTGGTCGATGCTGACGGCGGCGCCGGTTGCATCCAGCGGATGGATCACCGTCACCGGCCGGGGCGCCAGCGCGGCGAGCAGATCGCTCATATCGTATTTCGCCAAAACACCCGGAATCACGACTTCGGAAATGTTGCGATGCAGCGGCTGATCCGTCACCATGCGGTAACTCGCCAGCGTATTCTCCACCACCACTTTCTTGATGCGCGAATCGAGCACCGCGGCGTGCAGGGCGACGGCTCCCATGGCTCCGCTGCCATACACGGTAATCGCCTTGGGATCGGTTTCACCACGGCTGGAGAGCCAGTCCATGGCCTTGATAGTGTCGTCGACGCGCATGCCCAGAATCGTCTTGCCCACCAGGAACGCGCGCAAGGAGAGCAAATTGAAGGGGCCGAGATACTGGGATTTCAGCCCCTCGGTTCCCACAGGCGAAGGCTTCGGCCCCAGCGCCATCACCACGCGGCCCGCTTTTGCCAGCCGGTCGAAATCGCTGCCGGGTGCGGTCAGTTTCTCCGGAGCCGAGTCCAGCATCAACACCGCCGGTTTCAGCCCGGCGGCGGACGGCACCGCCACGAAGGCGACCACCTCACCATCCTCGCTTTGCAGCCGCACCGAGTCGATCCGATATCCGTCGCGTTTTTCGCCTTCGGCGACCATGGCGACTGGCGAGCGGCTGCTCGGCCTCGCGACAATCCCGGCCAGGCCGCGGATATCTTCGGCAAGCTCGGTTGGGTTGGGGCGGGTCTTGGGCAGAATCGCCGGCAGGTGAGCCTTGATGATAGACGGAATGGTCTCGCCCCCAAGGGAGGTCGACACTTGTCCGGTGGGCGTGCACAGCAGGTCTGCGGGATTCTGAATCCGCAGTGGAGTAAAAGCGGCGTCTCCCGCTGGCGCGTCCTTCAGGTAGTGCAGGAAGAAGCCGAGAATCGCGGGCGAGATGGGGCCGAGGTTGCCGTGGCCGCCGGGGCCGGTGATCCACTGGAGATGGTCCTCCGCGCCGTACAGTTTGTAGATGCGCGCTGCCTCCTCGTGCGTCTGCTTGGCGCCTTCGAAGGGGAACATGTCCGCGGTGGTCGAAATTATGGCGTAGGGCTTGGGCGCGAACAGTTCCACATAGTCGCCGAAATCGAGCCCCTGTTCGATGAAGTGCGGGATGCTCTGCTCGGCTTCCTGGACGCCGGTGGTCGAAGGCAACAGTTCCTTGAAAGAGGTGATGTAGCAGGCCACGCCCGCGACTTTGACGCGATCGTCCAGAGCGGCCAAATACGCGGTAGAAGTGCCGCCTCCGGAGCAGCCCAGCGCGCCGATGCGCTGCGGATTCACGTCGCGCCGGCTCAGCAGGTAGTCGATGCCTCGCATGGAATCGTTAACGAAGTAGCGCGCCACGTCTTCGCCGGCCAGCATGGCGGGCACGTTCGCTTCCCCATGCTCGCCAGTCGAGCCGCCGATGGTGGAAGCTTTCTTTTCCGGGTCGAAATATTGGAGCCGCTCGCCTTGGCCGAGTGGGTCGATCGCCAGTGCGATGATGCCGGAGCGGGCGAAGTTTCCGCCAAAGGAGTATTGGCTCTGTTTGCCGGTGGCCTCATGGCCGGGAGCCAGCAGAACTGCGGGAAACGGGCCGGCGCCGGAGGCAGGCAGGTACAGGTTCGCCGTCACCCACAAGCCCGGCAAGCTTTCGTAGGCGAGTTTCTCGATGCGGAAACCGTCGCCGGAGAGCGATCCGAACTGTTTGACGGCCACCGGGCCGGAATGCGCGGGAAGGCCCCCGATCAGGCTCAGGATCTGCTGGCGAACCTCGGTCTTCCGCTTCTCTGCATCGGCGCGGGTTTGAATGCGGGCGATTGCTTCCGCCCGATCCGCCAGTTGCTGATTGGCGATCGCATCCAGAGTTTCGATCAGCTTCTGCCGGGCGCTGTTATCGGGAGCCTGCGCGGGCGTCTGGGCCCACGCAATCGCCATAGAAACCGCGGCAACCGCCGCTCGCCGCACGAGGATTTCGACTGGCATACGTTTGATTGTATGCCAGCCGCGCGTTAGTTAATAATTTCGATGGGCGCTTCCCAGAAGGACGCTCTCTGGCCCTCCGGATCGAGCACCGACACCTGGCAATTGTAGATGCCGTTCTTCAAGCTGCTGAGCGGAACCGTGAAGCGCAGCGACATCGGTTTGCTGTTGGGAGTCCCCGGAGTCGTAGCTTGAATCATCGGCGTCTCGTACACCTTGTTTTGGCCCTGATAGAACGCGACCGAAGCGACCACCGGCCGCGGACTGGCGAGCACCGCCTCATAGGCCTGCAAGAACACGTACATGTCCTTGGTCTTGGAGAAGACCCGCGTCACGCTGGGAATCATCTTCTGACCCTCCAGGACCAGCGGATTCGTCGTCTCGGCGCGATCCTTGTCCTTGAGAGCGTTATACAGCACGTCTTTCAGATCCACTCTTTGGCTGCTCAACACCACGGAGCTGATGGGAATCCGAATGTTCTGCTCCGGCTTCATCAGGTTCGGAACCGTGAACTTGGTCATATAGGTTCCGATTCGCCCGGTCTCGTTATCGCGAGCCAGGAATTTGACGGTGTACCCTCCCGGCAACAGCGTGAACATAGTGTCGTACTCGATCGGCCGCTTGGCCAGTTCCGCTGCGGTGGCGTCGCTGACTTTGATGTCAGCTTTGTCACGGATGTTGCTGACGGTGGTTCCGAAGTCGTCCTTCACTTCGCCGATAAAGTCGATTACGGTGCGCTCAGCCCCGCGGCTTTTCGCCAGCGCCACTTCACGCCCCGGGATCTTGACGATCATGGGAACCTGATACTCGGCGCGATTCAACTGGAAGAAGTCGAGCTCGGTGGCGATGGTGATCTCGGTCATCGGATCGGGCGCCATCAGAGCGTCTTCAAGCTGCCGTTCCTTGTCGGCCGTGTTGAACTTGTTCCACACTTTGTTGCCGTAGTAACCCTGGCGGTAATCCTTGGCGGTCAAGGTGTTGTTGGCCAGGGTGATTTTGATCTTGCGGAATTTGCCGTCCAGGTTGCTGTTGGTGGTGTTGTAGCCGAGGATGTAATAGCTGCCGATCGACTTCTCCGCGTTGATGAGGCCGCGGCCCAGGTCGTTGTTGTCCAGCAGGGCCTTACCGCCGGTGTCCGACGCCAGAGTCCACAGCGTGTCCTGCGTCGTCTGCAGGCGCATGGAGAAGGCGTTCATGGCTCCGCCGTTCATCAGGTTGTTGAGACCGGCGGTGCGCTGGGTGGCGTCGCCCATGGGCGGCATGGCCACCAGGCCGCGGGCGTCCACCGGCCAGAAGGAAACGTTGGCTTTGATGGCGGTATTTTCGGTAGCGTGCAATTGCGCCTGATTGTCCACGCCGTTCAGATTGATGCCGCTGGCGAAGATCACCATCACTTTCTTCTCATTCAGAGTGCCCAGCATCTTGGCCGCGGTTTGCAGAGCCGAAAGCTGCCGGTCCGTGGTGAAGATGTTGAACTCGCTGTCGTCCTGGCCGAAGGCGGCGGTGTCGGAGGAGGAAGCCGCGTCGCTGCTGGTTTCGCCGAAGCCCTGCGCCTCGCCTACCACGATGGTCTCGATGATGCTTTGCAGCTTGTCCCGGTCGTCGGTGAAGTCGCTTAGCACCCGCACCGAAGCGCCGTCATACTCCATGATGCTCATCAGATCTGCTTGCGACATGTTGGTGCGGATGAACTTCTCCGCAGCCGAGAGAGCGCGCAACTGATCGCTTTGCGGCATGGAGGTCATATCGAAATAGGCCACCAGCAGACGCCGGTCGCGATGCGCGACTTCGCCCGGAGCCTCGGGCGCAATCTCGGTGGTGGTCAGTTTGTCCATCGGCGCCACCACCGAGGGAGTGTCCGGCCGGGTCTGAAGCCCGGGACCGGCGTCATCGGGAATGTTTTGATATTGCAGGAAGCTGACCTTTTGTGCCACCCCGTCTTCGGTCACGATGAAGTCTTCCGGCTTGAGATTCTCGATGGATTTCCCGCTCTTGTCGACCACGGTCACTTCCTCGGTCACCAGGTTGAGGGTGGTGCTGAAGGTGGCGACCGCTCCTCCGGCCGGAGCATTGGTGCCGGGTGCGTTGGTGGGAATCGGCGGGGGCGCTGCCGCCGGACGCTGTTGTCCGCTGGCGGCCATAAAAACGATCAAGGCCAAGCCGAAGAGCCGTACTCTTATGTCTAAAAAGCGCATGGGTACCTCCATTCCTTAGTCACAATGGAGCGGACACGCCGCTCCATATCAAAACCTAAACTGGCCGGTAATCCTCACCGAGCGCATGTTATTCGCGGCGGTAGCGGCTCCGAACTGCGGGCCGATACGGGTGTTGTAGCCGGTGAAAACGACATGATTAAGAAGGTTGCTCACGTCCCCGCGAAAATTGAACGTGACCCGGTCATTGATTCGGAACGTCCGCTGCAGCGAACCGTTGAGTGAAAACTGCTGCGGCCCGGTGATCGTATCGACGCCGGCGTTGCCGAAAGTGCCCTCGGCCGGCGCCGCGTACGCGTATTTATTCAAGAACAATCCGGGAGCTGCGGTGTAAAGCGGCTGCCCGGTGTAGTCCGGCCGCTGGACTCCGTTGGTGGTGCCGCCCAGCGGGACGGGATAAATCGGCGTCTCCGGCAAACCGGTGCCCCACTGGGGCGCCGTTAAGAAGGTCCATTCTTTGAGCGCCGCCGCTTTCCATCCGCTGATCAGGCTCCCTCCACCAATTCCCATCCCGGAGGTGTATTGGAACTGGAACTGCGCGTTCTGGCGCTGATCGAAGTTCGAGAGACCCCGTTCGGCGGAAAGGTCGAGCCAGTTTTGCGCGGGCTGGCCTTGGGTGTTGGTATCGTCGATCGCCTTGGCGTAGGTATAGAGCACCGACGCCGTGAAGCCGTTATGCAGTCTGCGGCGCAACTGAACGGAGCCGGCTTCCCTGGTGGAATCGGCATTCGAAGTCTCGTAAACGAATCCCGAGGTACAGGTGGGGCAGGGGGCTGCGGCGGTGACATAACTGTTGGGATAGAAAAATTGCGGCAGCCGCGTACCCTTGACACCCTGATAGGTGATCACCGTCTGCATTCCGCCAGGCAGGTCCTTGGTCAGTTGGAGCTGCCAGCTTTGCACGTAGGATTCGCGGAAGTTCGGATCGATTCCAAACGTCTGCGCACTGACCAGCGGATTTCCGACAAAGCCGTTGGCCAAGGTCAGCGGTGTCGCCGGGGAGTTGATCGCGTTGATGCTGGTCGAAAATGGATACTGCTGGTCCATGCTCGCGGCGATCCCTGAGTAGCCGGGGTTGGCGAAGCGCATAGCGTAGCCGCCGCGCACCACCAGAGAGGATCCCGAA
Organism: Bryobacterales bacterium; assembly: GCA_963838455.1. GTDB lineage: Bacteria > Acidobacteriota > Terriglobia > Bryobacterales > Bryobacteraceae > Palsa-187. Next base: position 49,116 of record CAWISY010000071.1, on the reverse strand, counting down.
ATCGGCCGCCATGCAAAGCCCAGGCTCGGCTCCAAGGGCAAGCGCTCCGGGCGGATCAGGGAGCTGGGATAGCCCATGTTCGTGAGTGGACCGTTCCCCGGCATCGGCGCCACCTGGAATCCGGGAACCACACTGTTGATACACTCTGCATACGAGCACCCCAGCACCGGCGCCACTTGCGTGAATCCGGGAAGCTCATCCAGGTTGACCAGGCGTCCGTACTCTTCCGAATCCGGAGCATTGTACTCATAGCGCAGGTTGAGATTCAAAGTGAGCGCCGAATTCACGCGCCAGTCATCGGTTACGTAGAGCTGGTAGTTTCTGGCGCGCAGGTATTTGTCGGGGTTGCCGTAAGCCAGCGTGGCGTTGTCCGGAGTTCCCAGCAGAAAGTCCGCGAACGATCCGGCGGGCGTTCCGGGGGCGTTCGTAGCGGCGCCGGTGAAGCTGAACTGGCCGCGAGCGTTGTTCTGCGAGTTGTAGTTGAACTGCTGCCACAGCACGTCGCCGCCGAACTGGACGTTATGGCGGCCGTGATTCCAGGTGCTGGCGGTTATCAGATCCTCAAACGTCTGCCGGTTGAAGGAGGGCGAACCGTCGGTCAGTCCACTTAGGTTGCTGGCGCCGAGGTTCAAGGTCGGAGGGCCCCAATACAGCGGGTTCTGATCGTTTCCCGTGATTCCAAAGGCCGCGCCCGAAAGACTCGGCGTATTTGAGAAAAACGAGTATTGGTGCGGAGCATTCCGCGTGAAGTTCAGCTCCAGCGTCGTACTCATGCGCGGCGTGAATTGATGCCGCCACACCGGGTCGAGCCTCATGCCCAGCACGCTGGTGGTGTCCAGGAATCCGAACACGCTCGGAGCGGTGGAACGCGTGCTGGTCAGCGCGAACAAGCCCTGGATCGAATTCTTGCGCCCGATCTGCTTGTTCATGCGGCTGTTGAACACGTCCGAATGGCTGAGCCCGACAAGCGGCGTCTGATAGTTGTAAACGCTGCTGCCGCTGACATTCGGGATCGGATACAGCTTCAGCAGCTTCGTGGCTTGCGGGCTGATCAAAGCCTGCGGAATCTGATTGTTGGTGAATGCCGGGCCAGTGGGGTTCGGGTCCGTGATCTGCCCGCTAAGGGCAGAAAGATCGCCGCTCCTTTCCGCCTGGGTCGGAAACAAACCGGTGGCAATGCTGTCGTTGCGATTGCGGACAATCGAGTACTGGACAGTGAAGTTCGGACCGTTGCGCAGGATGTGCGGAATTTTCAGCGGGCCGGCGATCAGTCCATTGACCTGGTAGTTGTTGTAAGCAGGTTTCGGCTGATCCAGCCCGGTCAGCGAGAATGGCTTGGCGTCGGTCGCCGAATTATCCAGGGTGAAGCTGAGCTGATAGGTGTACAGCGACCTGGGTCCGCGCCGGTTGTTGCCAAACGCCGGGTTCAACGCGAAGGGCGAAGCTCCGCCGTTGACCTGGCTGCCGTTGACCAGGAATCCGTCGGCAGCGCGGGACGATGCATCGTCGGCGGCCGGAGCTTCGGCCACGGCCTGCGTGGGAGCCGCGGGAGTTCCTCCGCGGCCGACGGCTTGCGCCTGAGCCTGCCCCTTGGCGCCTACCGGTACCGGACGCGCGGTGTTGGCCGCGGCCGCAGGCGCGGTGCGCTGCTCGGGCGGCGGCGCGGCTTGGACCTCGGCTTGTATCTCACTCAGGGATTTAATCTTCAACTCAAACTTCGAGCCTTCCGCGTTGGGTCCCACGGTCACATCCTGTTTGAGCGGGGTGAATCCGGACATCTCCACCTGAACGGTCCAAACACCATCGTTCAAATCCGGGAACGAGTAGGTTCCCATGCCGTCTGTGACCGCGGTGACCTTGCGCTCGCCTTGCGTGGCCGTGACCGTGACGCCAGGGACTGGCAAGCCTCCCAGGGTCACCACGCCGTGTTGCTCGGAAGCCACAAGCGCCAACGTGCCCACGATTGCGGCGGCCAGCAGTCTGAGGTAGCCGTAAATTTTCATCGAATCTCGCTTAATTCGCTTTCCAGCTTAGACGCCGAATCCCGCCATTTCGTTCGGACGTTTTACGAAATTTTTCGTTCTGCAGCCGCGATGCCAAATCCTCAACCTTGAAAATCAAAGACATCCGCAAGCGACTTCGCAGCGCGACCGTCCGTTTCTGGGACGCGCGCGTCTCGCGTTCGCTCCCGCGATGGGCCCTTTCCTGCGATGTTGAGCCGTATGACTAAGTATTTAGTACTAGCGCAGGATGTGTCAAGTTGTCATTACGATGGAGCGGACACGCCGCTCCATCTCAATTTTCGGTCGGCGTTTTCTCCACGTGATCGATCGTCAGCAGGTCAACCGGTGCGCGAGCCTTCTCCAGCGTCAATCCCAGTTGCGTTTCCAGAGCTTTGAAGATGTCCATGCCGGCGTGGTTCAGGCTCTGCACCGCCGACAGCTTCAAGGTTTGTCCCGCTCCCACGGGCGCCAGATACTCCAGCGAAAATTCGTACCGGCCGCTCAAGCCGGTTTTGTCAAGAATTCGCTCCGGCGCTAACCGCTGCACTTCAAATCCCTGGATAGCTTCAATCAAATCTGTAATCGTGCATGCCCGGCAACTCTTGTGCTGGAGCCCGTCGACGCGTGCCGATTCCACACGGGTGTGAAGCTCCGGCCTCGCCGTTTTCATTCTCAACCCGCCCTTGGCGAGCCTCATTTCGTACACCGGCCCGTCTTTGGTCGAGTGATGCAGCTTCAAGCCGAAGCGCTCCGTGAGCAGGTTCCGGAGCATGAGGTTGACCTGTTCCTGGGTCGCCCCGCTCTCCACGTCGGCCGTGATGTCGAACTTTTCCGCGGCGATCCAAGCGGGCCCTACGATCTGATCCACCTGCACTCCGTACGCGTTCTGGATCAGCCGCTGCAAAGTGACCCGGGAGTAAAAAATTCGCTCGGGATCGGCGGTGCCGGGACCGCCCATTTGACCCGAGGGCGCGTCCGCCGCGGCTTCGTCCCAGGAGTTCATCGACCTCGGCCCGGAGGGCCGAACCGAGGCGGCCTCGAAGGTAAACTGCTGGAGTTGCGCGCACAGGGCGCCGCACGGAGCGCCACACAGGGACACGAGAGCAAGGGCCGCCCACTTCATTCCTTTAGACTAGACGCGCGGCGCGGCAATCGGTGTGCTGCCCGGCGAGTGTGTTACTGCGGTTTCGCCGGCGTGGTCGCGCGTTTTGCCCCGGGACCTGCGCCGCGTCCGCCTCGCGGCAAGGGCACGCCCACCGGCTGCTCCCTCACCGTGTAATCCGCCGGGATCTGGAACAAGGCCGGATCGGGCGCGGTCTGCGAGATCTTGGCCAGTTGATACGTGGTGTCGCCGAACCTGGGATCGGAGTTGGTGCTCTTGATCAACATCTGCAGATCGCTCGAAGACCACCGCTCCGTGGTCACCTTGATATCTTTGCTGTTGCCGATCTGGCCCTTGGGAATGACCATGGTGGTGCGCACGCCCTGCGCAGCGACACCGTTGATGGTCTGCGTGCCCAGGTTCTCCGTGGTCTCGCTCATCACGCCTTGCATGGTGCCCGCAGCAGTGTTGGGGAACGGCGCCGGCGTTGTCCTCACGGTGGTGGCGTAACCGCCGAAGACCGTAGTGAATGTGCTGTTTGGACCGGCGCCATAGGTGAAACTGCGGCCCCCGGTTCCTTTGCGCGCAGTCTTGGTGGCCGGGTCCAGTTCGATTTGAGTGAAGGATACCGGATCGTAAATGTCGATGGAGCCGTTCATCTCCTCCACGCGAGTGCGGCCGTCGGCGTCGCGAAACAGGCGGTTGGTTTGCGTGTTCTCGATCCGCGTTCCATCCCCCAGCACTTGCAGCGAATGCCTCTCTTCAGTGGCCGTGAACGCCTTGCCCGAGACGACCTGATTCCCAAACCCCTCGTTCAGCACGCGCACGCCTTGGAGCACGGGATTCCCCAGGCTCTGGAAGGCGACATCGCCCACGCTGACCACTTGCGCGCGCACAGGCAGGACGGCGAAAAAGATCAGAACCAGACTCTTCATAAGATGATTCCTCGTTCTTAGTTAAAAGAAATAATCGAAACCAGCCGCACCGCCCGAGGGCGGCCATCCTGGCCCACCAGCACGTCCGCTTCGGCCTGCGCGCCGGGGTCGCCGGTCTGGATCGGCAGCCCGGCGGCAATCAACGCGGCTACCGGAACCTGCATCCGGACCACCTCTACCCGTTCGTAGGGCGCGGGCGGAAGCACGTAGGGAATCGGCACGAAGGGTTGCTCGCCTTCAGGAGCCACAGCCTCTACCGGGTCCGCCGGTTTCTGGGTCGGCCGATTGACGGTCATCCACAAACCCACTGCGGCTGCGGCGACCGCACCAGCTCCGGCTACCCATAGCCGCGCCCGCCGGTGCCGCCGCACGCGGTCGAACTCGGCCAGCACCGCGCTCTCGATCTCCGGCGGCACGCTCGATTCCTCTAACTCCGCCGTGAGCCTTCCCAAGGCGGCGTATAAGCGCTGTTCTTCGCGATCAAACATCTGAACCACATCCTCTCCCAATCATCTTTCGCGTCCCCACCAGTTTTCGCGCCAGCAACGCCCGCGCCCGGTGCAAGCGGGATCGCACCGTTCCCACGGCACACTCGACCGCCGCGGCCGCTTCCTCGTAGCTACGCATCTCCAGGTCGCACAGCACCACCACTTCGCGATACCGATGCGGGAGTGCCGCCACGGCTTGCCGCAACAACTCCACATCACGGTCGCTATCGCTCCCGCTCGGAGGGGGCACCGTAGATTCCTCGATCGGGGACTCTTCGATCGACACCCAGCGCTGCTCCTCGCTGGAGCGTCGCTTCATCAGCTTGCGTGCGACCCCTACCAGAAACGAGCCGAGCTCGCCGCGCTCCGGGTCGAACGCGCCGGGGTGATGGATCAGCCACACGAACACATCCTGCGTGACCTCGGCCGCTTTGACGGGATCGCCGGACATAGCCCGCGCAAAACGGTGCACGGCGGGGCTGAGCTGGCGGTAAATTTCGGCGAACGCATCGCGGTCTCCGCCGCGGAAGCGCCGCAGCAGCTCACGATCCCGATCGCGTTCGAACTCGAACATCTTCGCCTGTATTGCCGTGGCGGCGGCAGGAAAGTTCCAAAATCCGCTTCCTGCGGGCGCGGCTCAGTTTTTATTCCGCGGCCCAGGCCTGTGCCAGCACGGCGAGCCCGGCCACGGCCGCGGTCTCCGCCCGGAGAATCAGCGGCCCCAGCGAGACCCGCTTCCAGCCCGCAGCCAGGAACTCCGCGCGCTCCTCCGCGGTCCAGCCCCCTTCGGGCCCGATCAGCAGGGAGACCACGTCCTCGCTCCGGCGCTCGGCTGGGAGCGCGGAGAGCAGCGGCGGCCCTCCCGGCTCCTCATCGAGAGCGTAGCGGTTCGGGCCGGCCGCGTCGATGACGGTGGAGAAATCCACCGGCTCATGCACCTCCGGCAGATGCTCCCGGCGGGCTTGCTGGCTGGATTCGAGCGCGATGCGGCGCCAGCGCTCCAGCCGCTTTTCGGCGGCGCGCTCCAAGCCGCGCTCGCTGCGCGTCGCCTCAAACGGAACAATTTCGGAGACGCCCAATTCCGTCGCCTTCTCGATCATCCACTCGAACTTGTCGAACTTGACCAGCGCGGCGCACAGCCGCAGCCGCACGGAAGGCGCCGCCGGCGGCAGTTTCTCCAGCATGCGGAAGCGCACGTGTTCCCAGCGAGCCAGCTCCACCTCCGCCAGGTACACGTCGTGATTGTCGGAGATCTCGTAGCGGCGTCCGGCCTCTACGCGCAGCACCCGTGTAAGGTGCACCGCGTCGCTGCCCACAATTTCCGCATGCCCATTCCTGACCCGCTCCACAAAGAATCGCCGCCGCATTGGTATTCTTCTTCTAATGATCGCTTATCTGCGCGGCCCGCTTCTTGAAAAGCACCCCGGCCAGGTCATCGTGGACGTGCAGGGCGTCGGCTACGAAGTCACCATCCCCATTTCGGCCTATTCCTCGCTGCCCGAAACCGGATCCGAGGTGCGCTTGCACATCCACACGCACGTCCGTGAGGACGCCTTCCTCTTATACGGCTTCACCACCGCGGGCGACAAGGCTCTATTCGAGAAATTGATCTCGGTCAGCGGGATCGGGCCCTCCGTTGCGATCAATGCGCTCAGCGGCATGCCCGCGTCCGAGTTAGCCGCGGCGATTCGTAGCGGCGCGGTAGAGCAACTGGTGCGCATACCGAAGATAGGCAAGAAGACCGCGGAACGGATGGTGCTGGAACTGCGCGACAAACTGGACCTGATCGGCGTGCCCGCGCGCGCAGACTTGTCTGCGCCCAAGCCGCACTTCGATCCTAACGAGGAGGACGTGATCTCGGCATTGATGAATTTTGGCGCCGCGCGAGCCGCCGCTGAAACCGCGGTCGCCAAGGCGAAATCGGCCAGCGAGCCCAATTCCTTCGACGCCTTGTTCCGCCGGGCCCTCAAGCTCGTCCGCTGAATCGCCGGTCCGCTAAACTAGAGTTTCCATGCCAGACCCCGGCATCATTTCGTCCTCGCTCCGCGATGACGACAAACAATTTGAAGCCGCCCTGCGTCCCACGCGTCTGGCCGATTTCGCAGGCCAATCCAATCTCAAGGAGATCCTCTCGATCGCGATTGAAGCGGCCAAGCGGCGCGGCGAAGCTATGGATCATGTGCTGCTCTATGGTCCTCCCGGCCTGGGCAAAACCACGCTGGCCGGAATCATCGCCTCCGAGCTCGGGGTCGGTATCCAGGTCACTTCGGGCCCAATTCTTCAGAAGAAGCTGGACCTGAGCGGGATCCTCACCAACATCCATGAGCACGAAGTCTTCTTCGTCGACGAGATTCACCGTCTGCTTCCGGACGTGGAGGAGATGCTGTACTCGGCGCTGGAGGATTTCCGGCTGGACATTCTGATCGGGACCGGTCCGGGGGCGCGCACCCATGCTCTCGAGATCAAGCGTTTCACCGCCATCGGCGCGACCACGCGCCAGGGCCTGATCAGCGCTCCTCTGCGCGGACGCTTCGGACTGGTGCTGGGCCTGAATCATTATGACCTGGCTGAGCTGGCGCGCATCGTCGCCCGTTCCGCCCGCTTGCTGGAAGTCCCCATCGATGTCCCAGGGACCGAGGAGATCGCCCGCCGCAGCCGCGGCACACCACGCATCGCCAACCGGCTGCTGCGCCGCGTTCGCGACTATGCGCAGGTGCGCGCGTCCGGGCACATCGACGAGGAGGTAGCTCGGCTGGCGCTGGATCTGCTGGGCGTCGATCCCTACGGTCTGGATGAGATCGACCAGAAGATCATGCGCACGCTGCTCGAAAAATACGGAGGCGGTCCGGCCGGGGTGAGCACCATCGCGGCTTCCATCGACGAGGAGGCCGATACGCTCGAAGAGGTGTATGAGCCGTACCTGATGCAGTTGGGATTCCTGAACCGCACCCCGCGCGGCCGCGTCGCCACTGAGCTCGCTTTCGATTACTTCAAGGTTCCGCGGCGCATGCGCGGCTCCCAGAACACGCTGTTTTAATCGTATGAAGATTGTCTACCTGTCGCTGGGCTCGAACGTGGGCGACCGCGAGACCCACTTGGCGCGAGCCCGGGAGCGGCTCAATATCGACGGTCTGCGCCTGCTGCGCGCCTCCGGCCTGTACGAAACCGAGCCGCGGGATTTTCCCGATCAGCCCTGGTTCCTGAATCAGGTGGTGGAGGTGGAATCCAGCCTCTACCCCAAGCAGCTCCTCGAGCGCACGCAGAAGATCGAGCGCGCCCTGGGCCGCATTCCCACGCATCCCAAGGGTCCGCGCACCATCGACATCGACATTCTGCTCTACGGCGACACGATTCTTTCGACACCCGGTCTGGAAATCCCGCATGAGCGCATGGCCGACCGCCGCTTCGTGCTGGAGCCGCTGGCGGAGCTCGCGCCGGGTTTGCGGCACCCGCGCACCGGCTTGACGGTGACGGAAATGCTGGCGCAGGTAAAGAATCAGAAGGTCGAGAAGATTTAGCCCGGGCCGAGCTTACAGGGTGAGCATGGCCCGATAAAATGAGCACACCAATGACGGTCATCGAAACAACTTTGTCTACCGATCCTTGGGTGCCGTCTCCAAACCCGACAGTTAGCGATGTCGCGTGGTCGTGTGTCGCGTGGTTCTTAAAACTTGTTATTCCCGCCGCCAATCCGGACTTTGAAGGCATACACGACAACGTCCGCAAATGGTGGGTCGAAATCGATGCTGCTGGTGTACCGCAACGAGAACTTGGGTTTGATGCCGTAGGCGAAGCCATCTGGGCTGGGCCGTTTGGCAGAAATTATGCGTACTGGACGGACGAAGATATGGTGTTTGAAGCAGCTAAACACAAGGTTGTACCGAAAGATGAGTTCGACTCGGCGTGGTCGGCTTTTGTGGCTTCTCACCAAGCCATAAGCCAACGAAGACGATAGCGTCGCTCGGGGTCCGCGCAGACAAAACCGTCAACTTTTGCAGTGTGGCGGAAGGCCGACACGCGGGATTTACTCGCCGGTGATCTTCTTCCGGCTGAACGTACCGCAATCGACCGTCTGAAAAGAACCCCGGGCTGCGCTGTCGATGGCTGCAATGATCTTTGGCAAATGCTTCCTGATAATGGGGAGCTGAATAGCCGACAACGCGACAACCGCCAGACGCCGCCCAGCAAGGTTCTGCTCGTTGCTGAGCGAACCATCGCCTGTAAGAAAAACATCGACCCCGTTGTCTTCGGCAGTCCGCAACAGTCTGGTGCGCCCCAGTAGACGCCGCAATGCGTGGTCAAGATTTTCGTCGAGCAAAACCTTCACGGCATAGGCTGCCCTCGCCGGGCATGAGCAAACTCGATCAGGCGTTTGATTTGGTCAACGGACAAAGAAGGGAAGCCTTCGCGCAGTTCTTCAATCGTCTCCCCAAGGTCGAAGCTGTCCACAATGGCGTCGGGCAAAATGCGCGTGCCGCGCACGATGGGCCGTCCGGACACCTTGCCGGGAACCTGCTCGATCAGCTCACAAGCCAGCCAATCGATATCAGTGTCGATGTGCGTCATGTTCTTACCCTACCTTCATCGTAATCTTTTATCACGGTTCTCGGATCGCCCCCCTAGTGAGCGACCTGTCCACTCAGACCCTCCTCGATGGTGAGGTGATTCGCTTCGAGCGTTGCGCCCAGCATCTGGTCCAGGCTAACGCGAGCGTGTGCGTAGGCTCCGCGCGCGGCTACCTCGGCGCTCTGCGCGGCGACCAGGGCGCGCTGCGCCAGCACCACGTTGTCGATGGTGGAGGATCCGAAGCTGAATTTGTCCTGCTCGGCCTGGAATAGCTGCTCCCGCAGCTCCCGCGCGCTGACGGCGGCTTCATAGCCCGCGCGTGCCTGTTTAAGGGCCACCACCTGGTTGGAGATGCTTTCGACAATTTCATTGCGCGTGCGCTGCGTGCCGAGCTTGTTCTGCTGCAACTGCAACTGGTCGATGGCGTAGTCGCTTTGCGCCGCGCGGTTGTTGAGCGGAATCGAGAAGTATGCGCCCACGTACTGCTGGGGAAAATCGCGGCGGAACACCTGCCCTAATCCGCTCGCGAGCGATCCGGAATCGCCGGTGTTGGTGGCGCGGGCAAACATGTAACCGGTGGGCAACAGATTGTTGCGCGTCCCGACGGAGGTGATCTCCTGATTCTCGTCGTTGATCTGCGCCACCGCCAGGTCCGGCCGCCCGGCGAGAGCCTTGGCGACCAATTCCCGCAGCGGCAGCAGGTCATCCGTCTCGGGAATGTCGATCCGGTCCGTAGTCACGATCTGGGCTGTTTCGAGCTCCGCGTCCTCCACCCGGCTGATCACGTTCTTCAGGGTCTGTTCGCTCTGTTGCTGGTCGAGCTGCGCCAGCGCCAGCGACTGCTGGTTGCGCGCCAGCTCAGCATCGGCGCGCGCCGACTGGTAGTTGGCGAGCGTGCCCAGCCGGATGCGTTGGCGCGTATCGTCGTCGAATTTTTGTGCGATTTCGAGCGATTGTTGCGCCGCCCGAACCGAGTCTTCGGCGCTCACCAGGTCCCAGTACAGATTCAAGACGTTGGCGGCCAGGTCCAGCATCTGGGAGCGGAAGGATTCGCGCTGCGCCTGCACGTTGTTCTGGGCCACGTGGATGTAATAGGTGTTGACCCGAACGCCGAGCCCTTGCAGCAGCGGCTGATAGGCCAGCAGTGAGAGGTTGGGCGCCATCGACGGATTGATGGAATCACCCGGGGAATTTTCGTTAAGGTAATCCTCGGTCTGCGAGAACCGCACGAAGCCGCCGGTCTCCAATCCCTCCTGGATCTGGGTCTGGTAGGTGCGCGTATCGTCCACCAGCGTCGGAATTTCGCTGATAGCCTGGTTGTACTGCGGAATGCTGACGTGCGAAAACGTGACGGAGCTGGACAGCGTCGGATCGTAATTCGGCGCGGTGATTCCCACCTGTTGCACCGAGCTGTTGGAGCCTGCGCCGCCTCCTCCAGTGCCTCCGGTGGGAGCCAGAAGGCCGACGCTGCTCTCGCTACCCAGCACGCCCTGTCCGCTGGCCACCGCGCCCACCTGCGATGCGTTGGCGCTGGCGCCGCGCAAGGGTCCGCCGCCCTGCTGGCGTTGCAAATTCCAGTCCGCCGCCAGCGGACCGTAGCGCTCGATCTCCAGATCCAGATTGTTCTCGATCGCCAGTGCGAGCGCGTCCGAAACGCTCAAGTACAGAACGCCCGCTCGAATCAGTCCGTGCGCACGCGAGGAGTTCATCAGGCGGAGGCGGATGGGCGGGATCACCGGCCGCACGTAGGGCCGCAACAGGGAGGGTTCCGGCGAGGCCTGCTCGCCCGGCTCTGGCGCGACTAAGTTTTGCTGCGCCGATGCCGTAAGTGCGCTCCACTGCAGCAGGGCGCCGAGGGCCGCCGTCCCCCTGTATGGTCTTCGCAGGCTCATCGGGCTTCTCCTTGCGTTTGCGGCGCGGGGGGGAGAGTTGCAGGAAGTGCCGACTCCCGCGCCACGTGGCCGGAAACTGCCTCCTCCATCGAAACGTGATTGACCTCCAGCGTCTGCCCGATCGCGAAATCGAAGGCGATCCGCGCATGCGTGTAATTCGCCATCGCCTGCACCTCGTCGGTTTGATCCTGCACCAGATCCTTTTGCGCCTGGATCACCAAAGTCGTATCCGGGACCTGCCCGAAGTTGAAACGGTTCTGTTCGGCCTGCAGCGTTTCTTCCGCCAGCACGCGTGTGTTCACCGCCGATTCATAGCGCAGGCGCGCTTGCTGCAAACCCATCACCGCGTTTTTCACATCCGTCCGGACCGCGTTCTGCGCCCTTTGCAGGCGCAGTTCCTGCTGCCGGAGCTGCAGGATGTCGGCGACGTAATCGGCTTGCGCCACGCGATTGCGGAACGGAATGTTCAAGGAAAGCCCGGCGGCGTAGTTCGGGAAATTGCGGCGCAGCTCCTGCAGCAGGACCTCGCCTTCGCCTCCCGCAAAATACCCGGGCGGGCATCCGTTGCACACCTGCGTCCCGGCCAGTCCGTTATTGGCGAGCTGCCCGAACACGCTCAGGCTGGGCAGCAGGCCGTTGCGGTCGCCCTCCGCCATGATTTTCGCGCTGGCCAGGTTGATGTTGCTCTGCTGCAGCTCCGGCCGCTGCCTCAGGGCTTGCGCCACCAGTTCGGAGACCGGCTTCAGGTCTTCGGTCTTGGGAACTTCGATCTGGTCGAGCGGGATAATGTGCACGTCGTCCAGCCAGGCGGCGGACGATCCGGCGCGGCTGAGCGCGTTCTTGAGCACCGTCTCCTGCTGCGCCACGTGAGTCTGAGCCTGCAGCAGTTCCTCCTTGCGCGCGGATACCTCCGCCGCGGCGCGCGTCACTTCGATCTGCGGCAGCGTTCCCAGCTTCTCCTGGTTGCGATTGTCGTCGTACAGTTTTTGCGCGACATCCAGAGCGCGCTGCTTCAGGCGCACGTCCTGGTCAAAGCTCACCAGGTCCCAGTACAGATCCATCACCGCGGAGATGGTGGTGATCACTTGAATCCGCATTTGCAGATCGGTGGACTGCAGGTTGTTGTTGGCCACCTTGATGTCGCGCCCGTTGATGGCCGGGCTCAGCCCCTGCAGCAACGGCTGGGAGACAGTCAGGGAAACGGTTCCGGCGGTGTTGGGATTCAGAGTATAGAAGGGGCTGTTGACCAGCGTGCGGTAGCTGGACACGCCGACGCTGATGTTGGTGCCGGTCAGGAAGGACTGGTTGTAACTGAAAGAATAGGAGCGGTAGGCGTTGGTCAGCGACTGCGTGCCGACCGAGACCAAATCCGTCTCCAGCGTGGTGTTGTGGCCGAAATAAACCTGTGCCGAGAACGACGGATCCAGCCCCGGCAGCGGCGGACCCACCTGGGTGATGACCGTGCCCACGGCGGCTACGTTGGCTCCCGCCGCCAGGCCGCTGGAGCTGATTCCCGCCGTGCTCACACTTTGCGGTCCTTGCAGAATGGGCGTTTCGAACCCGCGCAGAATGTTGCCTGAATCCGCCCGGCGCTTCACCTCCCGTGCCAGGAACGTCCCGTAGCGCTGGATGGCGATGTCCAAGTTGTTTTCCAGCGCCAGCGCAATCACGTCCTGCGAGGTCAGATACAGGTTCCCGGCGCGCACCAGCGACTCCAAGCGCGGAGTATCCTCCAGCTTGGCAGGCGACACGCGCCGCGGCTCCAGATGAAACGGCCGCAGCAACGGGCCGATAAAGCGCGGCGGCGGAGGCGTTTCGATCGATACCTCCGGGGTCTGCGCTTCCGTCATCGGAGCGAGCAGAAAGAGAACGGAGAGCAAGCTTCGAAAATGGTTCATGGCGTACTCTAAATCCTCTCCCCAAGTGCAACTCATCTTCCAGCCGCGGCGCGGCCCTATCTTTAGGCGGCACATCGCCTTAGCAGCGAATCCAGCGGGCGCAGCCGGGGGCCGATGTTCGCTTGTGGGACAGCGGTGGTTCGAAACCGCTAAAGTAGGACTTTGCCATGTCTTCTACTGTTCTGGTCACCGGCGGAGCCGGCTATATCGGCTCCCATACTACCAAGGAGCTGACTCGATCCGGCTATCGCGTCGTCGTCTACGATAATCTCAGCCGCGGGCATCGCTGGGCGGTCAAATGGGGCCCGTTCGAGGAAGGCGATCTCCTGGATCAGGACCGTCTCCGCAAGGTCCTGACGGAGCATCAAATCGACGCGGTGCTGCACTTCGCCGCTTTCGCTGAGGTAGGCGAGTCCATGCGCGAGCCGGAACGCTACTTCCGCAACAATGTCACCGGCAGCTTAAGCCTGCTCGAAACCATGCACCAGGCGGGAGTGAAGCGCATCGTGTTCTCCTCCACCTGCGCTCTGTACGGCACTCCCGAGACGGTGCCCATCACCGAGGAGGTTCCCAAGGCGCCGGCGAATCCGTACGGCGAATCGAAGCTGATGGTGGAACAGATGCTCCGCTGGCAGGGCGTTTGCCGCGGGCTGCAGTGGATGGCGCTGCGCTATTTCAACGCCGCCGGATGCGATGCCGAGGGAGAAACCGGCGAATCGCATTCCCCGGAATCGCACCTGATTCCCTCGCTGCTGGAGGCCGCGATGGGCAAGCGCCCCGCCTGCGCCATTTTCGGCGGCGATTATCCCACGCCGGACGGCACCTGCATCCGCGATTACATCCATGTCACCGACCTGGCTGACGCACACGTGCGCGCACTGCGGCACCTGGAGAGCGGCGGCGCCAGCATGCCGCTGAATCTCGGCACCGGCCACGGTTTTTCGGTCACTCAAATTCTGGAGGCGGCTGAGAGAGCCGTCGGCCGGCCGATCCCGATCGTGCGCCAGGGCCGGCGGCCGGGGGATCCGCCGCGCCTGATTGCCGCACCGCAGCGGGCTTTCTCGACGCTGGGCTGGAAGCCCGTGCACTCCTCGATCGACAACATTCTCGAAACGGCGTGGCGCTGGAGCAACCGGGGCGCTTCCGCGCCGGTCTAGGGCGCCGCGCGTGCCAGGGACTTCGCGGCGGCTTCTGTCGCGGGAGTCTCCGCGCTCACGCTGGCCGAGGGCAGCCAGATTTCCATCGTGAAGCCGGCCTCGGCGGAGCCCGCCAGCGTGATGCCGCCGCCGGAGCTGCGGGCGATGCCGCTGGCCATCGCCAGTCCCACAGTCGAGTGCCTGGCGCCCCGCATGGGCGAGGCAAACGGCTCGAGCAAATGCTGCAGCACCTCCTGTTCGGAGACCTTTCCCAAGGCGACGCTGAGCTTGCTGTAATTCCCAGGCGGAAGGTCGCCGGCGAAGGCCGGGCGAGTCTCGGACAACCGCGCCGGCTCGGTCGCAAATACCGCGCCGCCACCGCGGCTGGCCGCATATTCCGCCAAGACCGCCAGTACTTCTTCGAACGCCCGGCGATTTCCTAGAAGCAGGACAGGCTCGGGGTGGAGGCGCAGCTCGATGGCGCGCCGCAGGCTCTCGTGCGCGCTGCGCTTCATCCGCTCCAGCAGGACGTTCCAATCCAGTGTTTCGGTAGAAATCAAGCGGCTGCCGCTGAAGCCGAGGAGCTGGCGTGTGGTCTCGGAGGCGCGTTCGCTGGCCGCCAGAATCTGTTCCATGTCCTTGCGCAGCGGACTGGCCGGGCTCAAATCGTGGAGCACCAATTCGCTATAGCCGTTGATAGTCGAAAGCAGGTTCTCGAAGTGGCCGGCGATTCGTCCCGCGACCCGCTCCACCACCCGCAGCATCTGCCGCCGCGCGGCCATGCTTCCCTCGGACGACGGAGCCGCGGTCACTACGATGTGCGCCAGCTCACCCCGTTCGTCCCAGGCAGGGCTAAGCATCAGCCAATCCAGCGGAATGGGAGAGCCGTTCGAGCGCACCCAATCGGTCTCGATCCGGCTGGGGCCCAGCTTCTTCTTGGCCTGCTCGAAGGCCACCTGCGCGGAGACCCATTGGTCTTCAGGTTCGAACACCTCCCAGTAGGGACGCCCTTCCGCCTCCACTTCGGTGACGTTCAGCAACTGCGCTGCGGCGCTGCTGATCCGGATGATCTCTCCGCTGCGGTGGACCATCGCGATCATCAGCCCGGCTTCGTCGAAGGTTGGCCACAGCAAGCCGTTCTCCGTTTCCAATTGGGCGCTGCGCAGCTCCCCGCTAAGATCCTTGACGAACATCCAGACTTGCGGAGGGTCCGATGTGGACGATGCCACGCGCAGCCGCACCGGCACGGTCGTGCCGTCCTTGCGCCGAGCCTCTCCCTGCGCCTCAAACGGCGCGCCCGCACGACCGTCGTTAGGAGCCACGTTCGGCCCCAGAAGCTTGACGAAGGCCTGGCCGTCAATCTCCTCCGGCGCGTAGCCGAACAAAGCCTGGGCGGCGGGATTGTAGCCGCGAATCAACCCCCTCGCGTCCACCGTGACGATGGCGTCGGTCGCCGATTTCTCCAGCGCGGCCGCTGTGCGAGAAAGGCTCCTATACGCCTGGCGCAGCTTCGCAAAACGCCTCCGCTCCCACAGATAGAGCGCACCCGCAGCGCCCGCAACCACGGTTGCAGCTGCGGCCAATACCTCCGAAGTCTCTAAAAACATTTCTACGGTCTTTCGATTGTAACGCGAACTACCGCTGGCTGGCCTCACGCTTGTTCACCCGTTCGGAGAACGCCTTCGATTGTCCGCGGGGGATGGTCAGCGACTTCCACTGCGTACTTTGGAAGTGCTTGGCGAGAAATACGATTTGGCCGACGTGATAGGCGTAATGAGCGAGCTGGCGGGAGATGGCCTGGGTGACCGAATGCGCTTCGCCGCGGATGGTGATGGTGCGGTCGAGGTCGGCGTCCCGGAGCGGATCGAGCGCCGAGAAGACGCACGCCCAGCCGCGATTCCACAGCTCCATCAAAGCCTCGCGCGAGGCCGGAGGACTCTCGAATTCGGCGTCGCGGTCGCGATTCGGCTTTTCGCCGTCACTCGACAGAAAATCGGTCCAGCGCGAGATCATATTGCCGGCCAGATGCTTGACGATGACGGCGATCGAGTTCATTTCCGGATCGAGCGCGACGAAGAGCTGCTCATCGCTCGACTGCTCCATGGCCCGCTCGGCCAGCTTCTTGTAGTGATGGAACAGCGTGAGGGAATCTTCGAGGTAGGAGGTGGTGAAGCGCAGTGGCACGTTCCTATTATGAACCGCGCACAACGCTTCGCTGTGCGCCCCTATGAACCGCGCACAACGCTTCGCTGTGCGCTCTGGCCGCTAGTGACTCGACCCAAGCTCTTTCACGATGCTGGTGACAAAGCCCTTGGCGTCGCCGAACAGCATCAGCGACTTGTCCATGTAATACAGCTCATTGTCGATGCCGGCGAAGCCCGGGCTCATGCCGCGCTTGATGATCATCACGGTGCGGGCCTTGTCGGCATCCAGGATGGGCATGCCCGCGATGGGGCTGTCTTTGTCGCTGCGAGCCAGCGGATTCACTACGTCGTTGGCGCCGACCACCAGCGCTACGTCGGTCATGGGGAAATCGTTGTTGATCTCGTCCATCTCCAGCAGCTTGTCGTACGGAATATCGGCCTCGGCCAGCAGCACGTTCATGTGGCCGGGCATGCGTCCGGCGACGGGATGAATGGCGAAGCGGACGTTGACGCCGCGGCGCGTGAGCAGATCGTACAGTTCGCGAATCTTGTGCTGCGCCTGCGCCACCGCCATACCGTAACCAGGGATGATGATGACGCTGGAGCTGGCGTCGAGAATCGCCGCGGCTTCCTCAGGCGTAGCCGAGCGCACCGGCCGTTGCACCGCCGCGCCTCCGGCCACAGCCGCCGTGACCTGTCCGAACGCGCCGAACAGCACGTTGGTGAAGGAGCGGTTCATGGCCTTGCACATGATGATGGACAGCAGCAGACCTGCGGTTCCGTTTAAAGCACCGGCGATGATCAGCAGCCGGTTATCGAGCACAAAGCCCATGGCGCAAGCGGACACGCCCGCCGAGGAGTTCAGCAGCGCGATCACCGTGGGCATGTCCGCGCCGCCGATCGGCGTCACCAGCATGATCCCGAACAAAAGGGACAGCACTGCGAAGGTGGGGTACATCCAGGGGTCGTTCATGCCGCCGGTCATAATCACCGCGAGCACGATTGCTCCGCCCAGCACGATAAAGCTGATGACGTTCTGGCCCTTGTAGGTGATGGGGCGCGTGGGCAGGATCTCCTGCAATTTTCCGAAGGCGATCACGCTGGCCGTGGTGGTCAGGAACCCGAGCAGCGTCTCCAGCGCCAGCGCGCCCATGACGAAGCCCGAAGGAGTGGGCGTGACCTTGTAGTATTCCGCGGTGCCGATCAGCGCCGACGCCAGCGCGCCGAAGGCGTGCGAAATCGCGATCAATTGCGGTACCGACGTCATCGGCATCAGGTACGCCAGCGGCACGCCGATCGCCGAGCCGATGAACAGCGCGATGAAGATCCACTGATATTCGACCACTTCCATGCGCAGCATGGTGCCGACCACCGCCAGCAGCATGCCGATTTCGCCAATGATGACGCCGCGGCGAGCCGTGGAGGGATGATTCATCCACTTCATGGCCATCACGAAGCCGACGGAAGCCAGGATGTAAATAAAAGGGAGAATCGCGTCCATTTAGTGGCGCTCCCCACTGGCCGGGGAGGAAGGCGGTGCGGGCTCGCGCTTGCGGAACATCTTGAGCATGCGGTCCGTGACCAGGTAGCCGGCGACCACGTTGATGGTAGCGGTGACCAGCGCGACGAAGCCCAGTATCCGGGTCAGCCGCGAAGCGCCGGCCTCGCCGGTGAGAACGATGGCGCCCACTACGGCAATTGCGGAAATGGCGTTGGAGAGCGACATCAGCGGCGTGTGCAGCAGCGGCGAAACGCGCTTAACCAGCTCCCAGCCCAAGAACAGGGCCAGCATGGCGATGTACAGATCGAATTCGTAGTTACCTAAGGAGTGGATCATTGAACTTTACCGTTGGCGATGGCGTTGGTGGGCGCGGGCAGACCGAAGGTTTCGCACACGCGCTGATGCACGATGCTGCCTCCGAAGGTGACCAGGGTGTCGCGCACGATCTCATCGGCGGGATCGGGCTTCAGCGGCAGAAACGGCTTCAGGTGCTTGAGGAAGGTGGTCACGTTGGCGCCGAACATCTGGCTGGAATGATACGGCGCGAGGCCCGGAATATTGGTCGGCCCCAGGATGGTGACCCCGTTGTGATCCACTTCCTTGCCCGCTTGGGTGAGCTCGCAATTGCCGCCGCGCACCGCCGCCAGATCCACCACCACTGATCCCGGCGCCATGGCTTCCACCATCTCCTTGGTGATCAGGATGGGCGCACGCTTGCCGGGAACCGCCGCGGTGGTGATCACCACGTCCTGATCCTTGACCACTTCCTTCATCAGCTCGCGTTGGCGCTTGTAGAAGGCCTCGTCCTGCGCTTTGGCGTAGCCGCCTTTGTCCTCCGCCGCGCCGGCCTCCACATCCAGAGTGACGAACTTCGCGCCCACGCTGACGATCTGATCCTTCACCGCGGTGCGCACGTCATAGGCGCTGACCACCGCGCCCAGGCGCTTGGCCGTCGCGATCGCCTGCAGGCCGGCGACGCCCGCCCCCAGCACGAAAACCTTAGCCGGCGTGATGGTTCCCGCCGCGGTCATCAGCATCGGGAACAGTCTGGGCAGCCGAGCCGCAGCCAGCAGCACGCATTCGTAGCCGGAGATGGTGGCAAGCGAGCTGAGCACGTCCATGCTCTGCGCTCGCGTGATGCGCGGAATCAGCTCCAGGGCGAAGAACGAAACGCCCTTGGCCGCCAGATCGAGCATCTCCTTCTGCGCCGTCAAGGGCTCGCCCAGGCCGAGGATGATTTGCCCGGGACGCATCCTGGCCAGGTCCGCGCGGCCCGCCTCGGGATTGGCGCCCACGCTGCGGTACTGGCAGATGATGTCGGACTGACGGAAGATTTCGTCGCGGCTCGCGAGGGTGGCTCCGCGCGCGGTGTACTGATCGTCGGGGTAGCCCGCGTCCAGGCCTGCCGAAGGCTCGACCGCCACGGTCATCCCGGCCTTGATCAGCGTCTCACAGGAACGCGGCGTGAGGGCGACGCAGCGCTCGCCGGGGAAGGTCTCGCGCGGCACTCCTACGGAATTGGTCACTTTGGGTTCGTCCAACTGGGTTTGTCCAACGAAGATTTAGGGATAGAAGACCAATGATAGCGTTTTCGGGGGTTAACGCGCCAGAGGGCGCTGGTCCGGAACGACCCGCTGCCCGGAAAGAAATTCCTCATGATGAGTGCTTGTAAACTTGCCTGCGCGTGTCCACGCTGAGGACGTTGACGGCCATCGCATCTCGATCCACCGAAAACAGAATGCGCCGGCCCCCTACGCGGGACTTCCGGACACCCGCCCGTTCTGTTAAAGGTGCGGAAAGGCGAGGGTCGAACGGATCAGCGCCAAGTTGAGCGAGCCGTGCCCGAAGGCGGCGTTCGGAAGGGCGATCGAGCCGGTCGAGGATCTTCTCAGCCTCGCGGGAGACGAAGACCCGATACTTCACAAACCACGTTCGCGTTCATAGTCCCCGAGCGGCTTGACGCGCCCGGCGGCGACATCGGCAAGGCCTCGGTCAAGCGACGCCAGGGCGTCCTCGTCGAGCGGTTGACCGCCGGAGTCGCCGGCGCCCCGCAAGTCCTCTAGGAGGACGCGCGCAAGCTCCGTCTGATCCTCCGGCAATTCGTCGACAAGCTGGTGAAGCGATTCTCGGTTGGTCAAATCAGCGGCCTCGGCGCTTTCCATCATACCGCCAACTGCCCTGCCACCCCTCCGCGCCCCATCCTGCGCCACGGGCTAGCGCGAGTCTTCCGAGACTTCTGCGTCCGCTTCGGCCAGATCCTCGAACTGATTGATCTTTACGGTGGCCCCGTCCCGAAAGACCGCTCGAATCTCTAGCTTGCCGCCCATCGCCTCCACATAACTGGCCAGCGTACTTACGTAGACATCGGTGCGATTTTCGATCTTCGAGATCTCGGATTGATTGACGTTCAACGCCCGGGCGAGATTCTGCTGTGTGAGATTGCGCGCGTTGCGCAACTTGTTCAAGGGCATCTCTTCGATCATGCGGCGAAACTCCCGGTCGCTGCGCTGCTTCGCGGCCGGCGACATCTTCTCGCGGAGCTCACTGAATCTTCTAGTGTAGTGTCCAACAAATAGCTAGACAATCAGGCTGGGGAAGCCGGATAATGGGGCATGCCTCGTTCGGGGACTCCGCTGGTGTTTTCGGAGGATCAACAGAATCAGATCGAGCAGTGGCTGGCAGCGATGGGTACCCCGCAACAGGTTGCCTTGCGGTGCCGCATTGTACTGGCACTGGCGCGCGGAGAATCCGAGGCATCGGTTGCCGCCGGGCTGAAGATAAATCGCAAAACCGTCCGCCTGTGGCGAGAGCGTTTCGCCGAAGAAGGACTGCAGGGTTTGTGGGAAATCGCGCCGGGGCGCGGCCGCAAAGCGACTTATGGCCCGGATCGGGTCAAGGCAGTTCTGGATGCGACCCTGCAATCGAAGCCGAAGGGCCAGACGCACTGGAGCTGCCGCCTCATGGCAGCCAGTCAGGGCATCAGCAAGTCAACTGTCAGCAATCTTTGGAAGAGCCATAACATCAAGCCCCATCGCACAAAGACGTTCAAGCTGTCGCGCGATCCGAAGTTTCTCGAAAAACTGACCGACGTAGTTGGTCTCTATCTCAATCCGCCCGACAAAGCCATCGTTCTTTGCGTCGATGAAAAGAGCCAGATTCAGGCGCTGAACCGCACTCAACCCGGTCTGCCTCTGAAGAAGGGCCGCTGCGGAACCATGACGCACGATTACAAACGCAACGGGACGACCACTCTGTTCGCCGCTCTCGATCTGCTGCAGGGGAAAGTCATCGGCGATTTTTACAAACGGCACAGACACCAGGAGTTCCTGAAGTTTCTCCGGCGGATTGATCGCGAATTCACGGGCGGCGATGCCTTACACGTTGTCATGGACAACTACGGCACTCACGGCACAGCGGAGGTGAAAACCTGGCTGCAGAAACATCCTCGCTTTGTGATCCACTACGTCCCAACCAGTTGCAGTTGGTTGAACCTGATTGAACGGTGGTTCGCTGAACTAACCAACAAACGCATCCGCCGCGATTCTTTCTTCAGCGTCGACGAACTCATCGCCGCAATCAACGACTTCCTGGCAACGTGGAACGAAAATCCGAAGCCTTTCGTCTGGACCGCGACGGTCGACTCCATCGTCTCCAAGCTTGCCCGTTGCCGCCAAACCCTCGAACAGATCCAGCCCGGTTGTACTGCCCCGAAACGCCGCAAACGCCTGTCCAGTTAATTCGTGGACACTACACTAGCCATCGTCCCTCTCCTTCTCTAGCGCCTCTAGATGCGCATCGTAGAGCCGGTCGGCTAACGGGACGTTGACCTCATACCATCGCGCACCCACCGGGTCGAAGGGGGGCTTCCTTTAGCACGACATAAGGCGGTTCGGTCGCACTAAACAATCCGCTTCCATCGCTGGAATGCTTTTACGTCCCCGGGCGCCAGTTCAAACCATTCACCTTCGCCGCGCTTGTCGGCAAAGCGGCTGTGCCAGTAGTTTTCGACTCCAACTGGATCGTCTGTTTCGATGCTGTGCACGGTTGTCGGTGGAACTGGAATTTTGATTGCGAGTTCACTCCCGCGCCTGCCGACCGACTTCGTCCGTCCGATCTTATAGTGTCTTCCAGATTTCATGAGATAGACAAACCCGGTAACGACCTTCGGTTCACGCACATTCGGGACTGGGGATTCCGTCGAGGCCTGGCGCGGGCCGCACAATGATAGAACGTCCTCAAAGGCGCCCGTTGTGCGGCAATAGGCGGCGACGGCATTCAACAGTTTAGTCTTCCCTCCGAAACGGCCAAAAACCGAATGGGACGGGAAAGACCGATCTTCTCTAGCCTTGCGCCTGATCTCTCCCTCGACCGGAATCCTCCCGAGTTCCCTCACGAATTCGATGTACTTCCCGATCAGGGCTTCATCCCTCACCTTGCCCTGAAGCAGGTTCGGCGCGTATCCTGCCTCTTGCAGTGCGTCGCCCCAGCGGAGCCAAAGGTGGGGGTACCACTCGGCCATTTTTATTCCGGTTGTGCGTTCGAAAGCTTCCCGCCCCGGCGCGCGCCCGCCGTTTCCGAGCGCGATCCGCTTTATCTCCGCAATGATTGTTGGCCTGTCCATCTCGAATGCGCCGTTGGGTGTGGACCCGGCCGCCGTATAGCGAATAGGGTAACCCAAAAAACGTTTCCCCGCTTCCCCGTTGCTACGTCTGATTGAAGACGTTATCACACCCTGGGTGTGCCGGAGCGACGGCGGCGATTGGTTGGGTGCCCGAAGGGCCCCGGAGGCTCCCCCGTGAGGCTACGCGCCCGCCTTCCACTCCTCCCAATCGGCGTGGATGGACTTGACCATCGCCGAGGCGGCCTTGAACAGCCAGTTCGCGGGACGGGCAACCAGATCCATCGAGAACACGCGAGCCTCGCGGCTGCCGAGGTGCACGTTCGCCGTCTCCCATCCCATGGCGTGGAGCAGCCGGGCGGCATCATGCTCCGCCGGCAGCGAAGCCAGCTCAATGCGGCAGCAATCCGGAGCCAGGCGGCGCACCAGCCAGTGTCCGCGCAACTGGACGAACGGGTCGGGCCCGCGCACGGATTTATCCAGAGCTTCCTGATAGAGGATCCCCGGATTGCGCCCACCCGGCCGAGCGAACAGCCACGCCGATTCGGCCAGCTCCTTGGCTTCACGTGCGATGGTCCCGTGACGCCAGGTTGCCAGAGCGACGTAACGGCGGCGGCCCAGGCTGCCGAGGCCGGCTACGCGATGCACCACACGATACTGCAATCCGCGCTCCGGCATCATGCGGCGCATCGCTTTGGTCGCGCTGGCCGGAGGTTCCTGGCGGATGGAAGGAATCGCGTTGAGCCTGGCCCAGAAACCCTCCGGATCTTTTAAGCGCTCCACCGCCATGGTGCGCAGCACGGGATGATGCTCGGCCAGGATGAAGGCTCGTCCCCCGGCGCGCAATCCGTCCTTGTAGCCTTGCAGGATGCGCAGGCACGCCACTCGCGGATCGATGTTGTGCAGGTGACTCACATTGATTTCGAGCAGAGCGCTGGTGGCCAGGCGCACCAGATCGCAGGTATAAGGCATCCACGCGATTTCGTCGAAATCGTTGATGCCCCAGATCAGCCGGCCCTCCACATCGCGCCAGGTTCCGAAATTTTCGACGTGCAGATCGCCCACCGCCAGGGCCAGCGGAGCCTTGAACGTCTCCGGCGAGACCTCCGGCCAGGTTTGCGCCCAGCGGTAAAACGTCGCACGCATGAAGGGGAACGGACCCTCCTTCATCAGCGCGTGCTTGCGTTTGAGATCAGCCTGGATGAGCGGCATGCGCTCGCCGAGCCAAGCCTCGTACTTTTCCGTGGCTCTGTGGATCTTCATTCGGGGCACGGGCTCAGGCGAGCAGAAAATCGGCGACCGTCTGCGCGTACTCCGGTTTATCGTCCAGCGGAAGGTGGCCGGCAGCGGGGATGCGGAGAAGCTGCGCGTGCGGGATCAGCTTCTTCCATTCACCGGCGTGGGCAATGTTGATGATGCGGTCATTTTCGCCCCACACCAGCAGCGTGGGCATGGTGACGCGATGCAGCCAGCGATGCAGGAACGGCCCGACCATCCCTGCGCGGATGATTCTGCCGATACTGGCTCCTTCGCGATCGCGCGCGGCGGAGAAAGCCGGATCGGGACCTTTGGGCAGGTGGCGGGCGATGGAATTGATGTCGTGGACCAGGTAGCCGGGGATCTCCTCGGGAGGAAGTTTCGAGAAATCGGGAAGCGGATATTCGGGAAGATCCAGGCCCGCGGGCGCGATCAGCACCAGCCGGCGGACGCGCTCGCGATGATGGATCGCGAAGGTGGCCGCGAAACGGCCGCCCATGGAGATGCCGCCCAGATTGATCTGCTTCAGGCCCATCTGGTCGAACATTTCCAGGTAGTGCAGCATGTAGTCGTCAATCGTGGTCATCTCCGGCGCGTCGGCGGAATCGCCCCAGCCGGGATGATACGGAATGATGACGCGGAAGTGCTCGGCCCAGGGCTTGGCGAAGTCGAAGCCGTGCCAGGTGCCGGCTCCATGCGAGAAGACCAGAGGGTCGCCGGAGCCGGCGGTGAGAAGCGCCACACGGACTCCGTTGACAGTGATCGATTCGTGCTGAAATTCGACTTTGCTGGTTGGTTGCATGTTAGTGATGGCTTGCTTAGTGATGACCTGCGGCGCGGATGATGGTCGGCTCCTTCGGCGTTTCGGCTTTGGCGCGGCGCGGCATGGCGATTTCGGTCAGACGCTCGAGCCGCTCAGCGCGCTGGCGCCCGGACTTCTGATCGCGCTCCTTGAACTCCGGCAGCACTTCCTTCGAGAACAGCTCGATTGAGGAGCATAACTGATCATGTGTGATCTTGCCGGCTTGCGAAAGGCAGATCACCTGGTCGATGCCGACATCCTCGAATTCCTTGAGTTGCGCGCGCAGCCGCTCCGGCGTGCCGACACAATCCTGCGTGCGGCCTTCCGGCGGAGCGAACTGCTTGGGGCGATTCTTGAACTCGTCCCAAATGTCGTAGCGGCCGGGCTCATGCGCGCCGAAGAAGCTGTAATGGCCGAGCCCGTACAGGAAGAAGCCGTAGGACTCCATGCCGAGCTGGTCCATTTTCGCGGCGTCGCGGTCGCACAGGAACGGACAGGCGATGGCGAAGTTGGGATTGACGGTGTAGCCCAGCGGCTCGCACTCTTTTTCGAAGGTCGTGTAATAGTCCTGGACCCATTGCCGCGCCTGCTCCGGCCCGACGAAAGAAAACGTCAGCGCGCCCAGCCCCAGCCGCGCGGCCTGCAGAATCGAAGTGCGGTTGGAGCACGCCAGCCACATCGGCGGATGCGGCTTCTGCAGCGGCTTCGGCACGATGTTGCGCGCCGGCATCTTGACGTATTTTCCGTCCATGCCGGGGAACGGCTGCTGCACCAGCATTTCAACCACGGCGCGCGCTCCCTCCACCATCATGGCCTTCTTTTCGTCCTGCGGAACGTGGAAACCGCCGAGCTCAGTCTCGGACGCTCCCGCGCCGATGCCGTAGTCGACGCGGCCGTCGCTGATCAGATCGAGCGTCGCGATGCGCTCGGCGACTCGCGCGGGATGGTTGATATGCGGAGGCATCTGCACGATGCCGTGCCCGATGCGCACGTTCCTTGTGCGCTGGCTGACGGCGGCCAAGAAAACTTCGGGAGCGGAGGAGTGGGCGTACTCTTCCAGAAAATGATGTTCGGTGGCCCACACGTAGTCGAAACCCAGCCGGTCAGCCAGCTCGGATTCATCGAGCGCGTTCTTGATCAGTTTGTGTTCGCTGTCTTCGGCCCAGGGACGCGGTAATTGCAGCTCATAGAAGCATCCAAATTTCATTGCAGCCGCAAGGTATCATGCCGGAGCGGGATCAGTCAATCGCGGCGCCAGGTCGGCGGTGGCTTCTTATTAAGATTAAGGAAAATTAGCGATGTGCGCGCGCTTGCCCGGCATGTTCCTGCGGAAGCCGATGCGCCTTATTCAATTGTTCGAGCTGCCGTTCAATCGTCTGCTGCTGGTGTCCAATTGAGCGATATGCCAACAGCACTATCGAGAGCACGAGGACAGCTAAAACTCCAGCCAATACAAACGCACCTATCGTTACCACGAGATGCAACTGCCCATCGCGGGCATGGTCCACAAGGAGCAATTCCAGGATGCTGACGGTCACGAAGGCAACGCCCACGGTCGCTAAAATCCCAAGCCTTCGCTTGGAGCGCGCACTTGTTTGGAGTGATTCGTGGAGAGCGCGGGTGGTAGCTTTTAGCTCTGCCCTCTTTGAATCCCGACGCGGAAGATGCTTGTCGACAACTGCATCAATGTCGGAGCGGAGTTTCGACAGGACGGTTCCCATGATCCCGGCGGCGAGCGATGCACCTCCGGCGATTATCGCCGTGACGACTGTTACGTCCATCTACTCCTCCAGTACCATCATAACGCCGAGACCGGCGGCCACCACGCACGCATATATTAGCAACGAGTCGTGCACCACATTTGTTGCATTATACGCTGCTTTGGAATCGATTCGTCCAGAAACCTGGGCAAACTCTCCCGAAGCCACACAGAGTAGTGCAAGACACGCACAACCACAAATTATCCGCGTAAGGCGCTTTCCGTGATAGATCCAATCCTTCTTCGCAGGAGTCAGTGGGTTTGCCCCAAGCGCCTTCCCAACAGCATCGGCGGCTACAACGGCGCCCACAATGAATAGGTCTCCTCCTTTCAGGGTATCTAAAAGCTCCATCGGCTGTTGGTCCGTTCGAGAGTTTAAGAATCTAAGAACTAGGGGACTTAAACCAAAAAGAACGGTGCAAACGACCCACAGGAGGATTCTGATCGCCTTATCCATGTGAGAAAAGAGTGTATCAGAAAAAGCAGAACTGGATGCATGTGTTTTTTAGTTATGAGCGGGCTTTTTAATCTCAGCCTTTCCGCCGATCGCATCGCCGACAGGTCAATCCTGCACGCTGGCACGGCGAATCACGCGAGCCCGCTGTTCGGCCTGCTCGGCCTCCGCCTTGCGGCTGTTTTTCCGCAGGTAGGCGGCGTAGCTTTCGAGCGACTGCGCCAGGCGCGCATTCTCCGGACCCAGCGTCTGTTCTTCGATGGCGATGACGTGTTGCATGGTCTTCACCGCATCGCCGAATTGTCCGCGATGGGATTCGAGCAGAGCGAGGTTTTCTTCCACGTCCGCCCGTTCCAGACTGTCGGGAAGGGCTTGTGCGATGGCGAGCGCTTGCTGCAAATACGGTTCGCTCAAATCCCATTTTTTCTGCTCCGCCAGCACTATGAACATGTTGTTGAAGGCGATTTCCAGTTCTTTGCCGTGCGGGTCGAGAAACTTTTGCATCAGCGGAAGCGCACGCTCCAACTGCTGCTGGGCATCCGCCAGCTCGCTGTTCTTGCGGTAGACCATGGCGAGATTGTTGGCGGCTTCGCCGGTTTCGAGCGAATCCGGGCCGGCCGTTTTTTCAAATAGGGCCAAGCTGCGGCGCAAGACCGGCTGGGCGCGGGCGAACTCTCCTTCATCCACCAGGCTCGCGCCGAGCCCTCCCAGTGCAGTCGCCAAGAGGCGGTCGTCGCCGCTGTCCTCAGCGATCTTAATCGCGGCGTTGAATTTGAGGATCGCCTCGGCCGGGCGCGAAGAAAGGCGCAGCTCGACGCCCTCATTATTCAGCGATGTTCCTTCTTGCCTCGGGGATTGGGCGCAAGCGAGCACAGCGCCAAAGGCGGTCAGCAAGGCGCACTGAGGCAGGGAGGCCACGCAGTCCCACTGTGCGGGACCTGAGGCGGCGGCAACAAGGACTCAAAGTACCGGGAGGACTACGCGGCAAAGTCCAGGGACTGTACTACCGGCATCACCCTATTGGACCGTGATGATGGTGGGCGCGGAGGATTGTCCGTTGACCGTCACTACCAGCGAAAGATTGCCGGTAAGCCCTGGAGGAATCGTGAAGTCGGCCTGCACCAGCGCAGGGAATCCCGGCGCGTAGCCCAGATACCCGACGCTGGTCTGCTGCCCGTTCAAGGTGATCGTATACGGATAATTCGCCATGGCTAGGGGCGGTGACGATGGAGAAGGAGCGCCCGTGGGAATGGGGGTGGTCGGGACTCCTATTCCGGTAAGATAAAGCGTTTCGACATCGCCTCCGTGCGCGGGATTTGACGAAGTGTTCTCCGTGCCGTCCTGGTTGACCGCGACGGCTTGCGTGCCTCCGCCCTGCACCAGCACATCGGGTTGCGCCGCGGCGACCGTGAAGTTGATTTGCGCCGGCAGCGAGCCGTTGACGGCGATCATCGCCGTAGCCGTGCCCGGCACGGTCTCGAAGGGAATCTGCCCGTTGATCTGGGTGGGGCTGACGTAGTAGAGCGGCGCGGGCACGCCGTTGATGGTCACCGATGCGTCATTGATCGAACGCGGCCAGGTGTTGGAGGTGGTCTCGATCCCCGGTCCTGGAGGCGCCAGCAGCGTGCCGTACAGGCTGAAGATGCTGCCGGGCGAAAGCGTGGTGGCGACGTTCGGTCCCTGCATGGGGTTGGTTGCGCGAGGCTGCGGCGTGGGCGTGTTCTGCGGGGTCAGCTCCCGGAGCCGGAAGTTGCCGGTGTCGGCCACCCATACATTGCCGGATGCATCCACGGCGACTCCCAGCGGGTTCTGGAAGGACGCATAATCCGCGGTCATGCCGTCGCCCGCAAACCCGGGGAGCCCGGTTCCGGCAATCGTGTGGATATTTCCGTCCGAAGTCACCGTACGAATCCGGCTGTTTCCGGAATCGGCGATGTACAGCGTGCCCAGCGAATCGAAGGCAATGCCGGCCGGAGCGTTCAGCGCCCCCTGGCTGGCCGGGCCGCCGTCGCCGCCGAATCCCGCGGTACCCGTTCCGGCGTAGGAAGTCACGGTCGCCACTCCGGAGGGGGAGGACGTGATCTTGAGAACCTGGTTCAAGCCCATGTCGCTCACGTAGAAGTTCCCCGAGGAATCCTCTACCATGCTGTAAGGATTCCCGAGCGTGACCGGGATCGCCACCGTCAATTTCACGCCGTCAAAGCGCAGGATCCCCGACGGCACCGGCAGCAGCATATAGAGGAGCGGATCCAGCACCACGGTGTGCACCCCGATCGACGCCTGCAGCGGAGCCAGATTCAAAGCCGTGTACAGGTTCCCCGAGGTGTACTTGCACACCATCTGCGCCGCGTACTCCGGCAAATACGCGTTGCCCTGCGCATCGAACGCAACCCCGTCCGGATCGGCCAACGAGCCGGACAGCGCGTCGCCGTTGCAGGCGGAAGCGTTCACGCCGTTGCCAGCCAGCGCCGTCACGACGCCGGTGGACTGCCCGGAGGCGGGCGGAGTGAATTGCCACAGCCGGTTTCCCGCGGAAAAATCGATATTCCCTAAAAGATCGATCCCCACCGCCCGGACGTCTCCCACGGCCAGGCTGGTGGGGGCGCCGCTGGTGGCTCCGCTGGCCGGGCTGCCGTTGCCCACCACACTCGAAATCGTGTAACCCGGACCCAAGGCCCCGGCCGGCTTCACGGTCAACTGTACCGGAATCGAGACCGACACGTTGAACGTCTGTGGGGCCGAAATCGTGATGGTCGAGGTGTAGGTTCCCGGAAGCAGCCCGGTGGTGGAGATGGTCAACGAATCCGCCAGGGGCGTCGATCCGGAAGACGTTCCCAGCTTGATCCACGGCTCGCCGCTTGTCGAGACCGTGACCGGCGTGATCCAGGAGGAGTTCTCGAGCAGTTGCGCGAGGAACGGAGCCGAATATGGCGCGCCCTGCTCTAGCGTGATGTTGTACATCGCCACCGGCTTGGCGATGGTGGGCAGAATCGTGGCCGGAATGGTGGTCCAATTGTTGCCGCCGTTGACGGACTGTATCAACGCCTCCGCCTGCGTGGCCGGCAACTGAAGTTCCAGCCCGTACAACGTGGTGCGTACGTTGGGGTCCAGCGCGGTGGCGCTGAAGCGCTGCAATCCGTCAACACCGAGGTTCTGCCAGGACTGCCCGCTGTTCAAGCTCTCGAAAAATCCGTTCAGCGGATTGCTGAAGGCGTACACGGGACCAGTGACAGCGGAAGCAATGGAGGTAAAAGGTCCCAGGCCGGCGCCGCTTTGGTTGGTGAGCGCGGACCCGTCCAAAGTGGCGAACACCTCCTGCCCAAGGATCGGAACGTTCACGGTCACGTACACATCGTAGAAATCGTAAGCAGGAACCGCCACGCTCGCGACGGTTGCGCCCACGCCCCCGGGAACTGTCATGGACGTAGTCCAGGATTCGCCTCCATTCAGAGAAACGTACAGGTTGAGCGTGGCCGCATCGACGTAGTACATGATGCCGCGATTCGATGGCGCGACGATCATCGTTCCACTGGAGGTCGGCACCAAGCCTTGGTACAGCCACAGGGAGCCGCCGTTTGCCGACTGGTACAGATTGCGTCCCAGTTGAATGAAGAGATAAGTTCCGGTGGTGTCGGTAACCAGGCCGAAGTATCCCACCGGCATCGTGTTCGGCAGTCCGGAGGTGGCCTGCGCCCAGGTGTTGCCTCCGTCCGCGCTCTTCCACAGCATGCCTGCAGCGAGGGTGGTCGAGACGTAGACCGCGCTGGAGTTGGTCGGATCGATGATCAGCGTCTGCACGGGTGGTTGAGGAAGACCCGCCTGAGTGATGTAGACCGGCGTCCAGGTGTGTCCTCCATCCTGGCTCCGCACCAGCGAGTTCGTGTTTCCATACAGCCCGAACAACACTGTGCTTGGCGCTCCCGCTGACGCGATGACCGCCGGCACAAAGCTTTGCTGTGCCCACGTCAGCCCGGAAGAGAACAAGGTAGAGACCAGACAAACCATCAAAAGCTTGGAGCGCGACCCAAACACGGTACTCATAGGAATCCAACTATATAACCATAACCGTTTCGGGGGCGCAGCGGTTGCACCTTTTTTCTGCCCGCGAAACCGCGAGGGGCGCCGGTTTGGATGAAGCCGGTTTGGATGAGGATGGGGAAGAAGCTCGCTTTAACGCAGCTCCGCGCTTTAACGCAACTCCACTTGCGAGACCGCTCCGTCGCTCAAGCGCACCACGCCCAAAGCGACTCCTTTGGCCATGTAATCGTAGATCTCCAGCAGATGGCCTTCGTCGCCGAACATGGTGATGCGCGCGGCGGGAACCCCTAACTTGAGCACGTCTTCGCGCGAGGCTCCCGGAGCAATCCCCTTGAGATTGTCCGCGGTCATCTCGGGCGGCGGAGGCGGAGGGGGCGGCAGTGGAGCGGGCTCAAGCGCCGGCGGCGGCTGCACGGGCTGCCGCGGAGCCGGGGTCGATACTCTTGCCGAGCGTGACGGCAGAGGAGGTGGATCGGGAACGTTGTAAGGAGCGGCGGGCCTGTCCGGTTTGGTCGCGCGCGCTACCCGTGCTTGAGGTTTCCTTGCCTTGGGAGCCGTGCGAGGTTTGGTTGCGCTGGCCGCTGCTGGCGAAGGAGAGGGATCTGAAAGAGAAGGCCCCGAAGGAGCCGGTCCGGAGGAAGGCGCCGCGCTCGCGGGAGCCGGGGATACAGACGCCGGTGCTGCAGTGGCCGCTGGCTGGCTTTGCTTCGCGTCTTTCGCTGCGGCGTCCTTGGCTGCGGCCTTGGTCTGCTGATCGAGCTTGCCAAAAATCGTGCTGAGGCCCTCGCTGACCTTCTTTCCTGCTGCGCCTCCCGCTGCGCCTCCGGCCGCTGCCGCGCCATATTCGGTCAAGGACTGCGCGACGGCAGAACCCGCCAGAAGCATCGCGAACGCCATTGCACAAGCCCGGCTCGAACCCCGCATACAACACCTCCCATGGCATCGTAACAGCGGGGCGGCTGCAGACCCATCCGCCAAATCGCTTAGACCGGCGCAGCGAATTGACCTAGAACCAATTAATCCCAGAACGAATTAACCTAAGACCAGGAGGAAAGCGAATGGGTGGATCGGCGAACGACCTGGCATCCAGGCAATGCATCCCCTGCCGCGGCGGCGTGCCGCGCTTGCAGGGCGAGGAATTGGCCGGCCTCTCCGCGCAGTTGCCGGATTGGGCCGTGATCGACGGGCATCACATCGAGAAGAGCTACCGCTTCCCCAATTTCAAAAGCGCTCTGGCGTTTGTGAATCGCGCAGGCGAGGTTGCCGAGCAACAGGGCCACCATCCCGACATCTGCTTCGGATGGGGCAACGTGAAAGTGACCTTGTTCACCCACAAGATCTCGGGGCTGACCGAAAGCGACTTCATCATGGCCGCCAAGATCGACCAACTTTACTTTCCGAGTTGACCGCTGCCGGCCTACTTGGTTTCGCTCGCGGTCTACTTGGATTCGCCCGCGGCGAGGGCCTCCAGCACCTTCTCAGCGTGTCCGTCGACTTTGACCTTGGGATAAATCTTCGCGATCTTGCCCTGCGGATCCACCACCATCGTGGTCCGCTCAATGCCCATGTAGGTGCGGCCGTAATTCTTCTTCTCCTTCCAGACTCCGTAGGCTTCGGAGATGGCATGATCCGGATCCGGCACCAGCGTGTACGGCAGGTCGTACTTGGCGATGAACTTTTCCTGCGCCTCGGTCTGGTCCGGCGAGATGCCCACTATCTCGGCATTGAGCTTGGCGAATTTTTTCGACAGGTCGCGGAAGGCGCAGGATTCGCGCGTGCAACCTGGCGTGTCCGCCTTGGGAAAAAAGAAGATCACTACGCTCTTGCCGCGCAATTTCGAAAGCTGGAATGAGCCCGCGCGAATCTCCGGTGCGCGGTCTCCTGCTTGGAGACTCATATGCGGTGATTGTAAACTAAACGTGGGTGGTCATGAATTGGCTGTGATGAAGAAGATCCTTGTCGCCGAAGCGGCCTTGGGCGCCCTGCTTTTGACCGGCTCGCTGCTGTCCGGCGCCGCCAGGCCGGGCAACTCCGCCAAAGGCAAGGAGCTGTTCGGCTCCAACTGCGACGTGTGTCACAACGCGGATTCCACCGAGGTCAAGGTGGGGCCCGGGCTCAAAGGTCTGTTCAAGCGCGAGAGCCTGCAAAGCAAGAAAAAAGTCACCGACGCGAACGTATTGGATATAATCAACAAAGGAAGTCCGTCGGGTATGCCCGGATTCGCCGACTCGCTCACGGAGCAGGAACGCGCCGACGTGCTCGCCTACTTGAAGACGCTGTAGCCCGCTTAGCTGTCCCCATCGTCTAGTCGGCCTAGGACATCGCCCTTTCACGGCGGTAACGGGGGTTCGAATCCCCCTGGGGACGCCAAATCTCAAGTTTGGCCATAGGTTCGTTGTCCTCCTTTTCCTTTCTTAAGGCTTTCCTGGTTCGAGCGGCGCAAGATTTCAAAAGGTTCGACGAGGGTAGTCCGCAACGCGCCATTCTGCCACGTGGCCCTTTCAGCAACCACCTGGAGGAACCCGGAATGGTGCCAATTGTTCCCGTGGCGGCATTCGCGATGAGAACCTTCAGTTCGAAGGCCCCAGCGAGGCGCCCGATGCATGCTTGGCCACTGCCGTGGACGCGATCGCCACGCGCCGTTCGTCGTGCCATTATATTTCGTTCCAACTCGGAACTGAGCCATATCGCCCACAAACTCGACCGCATCGCCGCAACTGCAACATTCTTCGGACCGCGGCCTATCGGCC
The DNA here is from genome assembly GCA_963838455.1 of Bryobacterales bacterium. Taxonomy (GTDB): domain Bacteria; phylum Acidobacteriota; class Terriglobia; order Bryobacterales; family Bryobacteraceae; genus Palsa-187. The sequence goes on along the minus strand of CAWISY010000071.1, from coordinate 15,773 downwards.
CGTCAATTGCAATTCCTCACAGTCGGAAAACGATTATGTGGCGAAGTGTACTGGAAATCTGGGTCGCGTGGCTGATTGTGGCGCTCTCGGCCGGCGTCGTCCTATTTGTCGGGGGCGCTTGGATGACAGGCCGTCTCGAAGAGCGCATGATCCGTCGAATCACCCTATGGTCACGCATCGCGCTGAGCATTGCGTTCCTCTATGGCGGGTTGGTCAAGCTGACTAATCCCTGGACTACTCTGGGGAGATCCATCGTTGAATTCCAAGTTGGAATTTCCGCAGATTCGCCGTGGGTGCATCCCTTGTCTGTGGCGATTCCCTGGATTGAGGTTGCGATCGCGGTTCTGCTGCTGTTTCCGCTGCGCTGGGTGGTGCTCACCACCGGTGCGATCCTGATGGCGTTTCTCGGGCTCGGCGTCACCGCCGCGTGGCGTCAGATGCAGGTCGCGTGCGGGTGCTGGGGCGGAACGATGCTGGTTGGACCGCTATGGTTCGGTGAGCATGGCGGAATGTTCGTGATGGCGCTGGCTGCTGATAGTGAACTCGCCAGGCGGATCTATTTTCCCCAGGCGCCCAATAACCGGCGCACCACTAACATCTCGCCCAAGTGATAGGCGTTGTGGTCGGCCACCAGCAGCGCTTCCCGCAGAACGGTCTGCCCGGCCCCATGCGGGATTGGCGCAAACAGATCCGTGGAAGGCGACTCGACCAGAGCGCACATCGCCTCCAGGCCCTCCCGAAAAGCGCGCAGGCTGCGGGTCCAGGCGGTAGCGCCGGGCGGCGCAGGCTTCTCCGGCCAATATCCTTCCGGCCAATTCGGCGAAACGTGCTTGGGATCGCGGCTGAATTCGAGGATGTCCCACTGCGCCAGGCGCATGTGCTCCAGGATCTCCCAAGGCGAATGCGCCGCTCCCTTCGGCCGCTTCCCGCGCAGAGCCACTGGGAGTCCTTTGATCGCCGTTTCGAAATCGGCATGCGCCCCACCGCCTCGCAGCAGGTAGAGGACATGTTCACGCAACGCTTGTTCTTGGGCCATCGTCTCCTCCGTTATTTCGGCGCCGGCAACACCGGCCAATTCTCATCGTAGGGCGGCCAGTTGGGCACCAAAGCGTCCTGATCGGGGTAGAACATCGAGGAATAGATGGCGCTCAGCTTGCCTTGGTCGATGACGAACCACTCGCTGAACTGATTCCGCCGCATGGCCACGCCGGGCTTGCGCAGGAAAACTCCCAGCCCGAGCACGATGCCGGCTTCCTCATCCACCACCGGGAAGCGGCGAGCCACCACCGCGTAGATGTTGGTCATGGCTCCCTCATTCATGCAATCGGTCTTGCCGTTGAAGACGCCGGCGGCGTTGGCCGGTAAATTCGCAGGCGCGGCGCGTTGCGTGGTGAGCACGCCGTTTTCCAGGCGCAGGCAGCCGGGATGCGCAATCATGATGTGACCGTCGCGGGCCGAAAGCGAGTCGAAATAGCTGTTGGTGATGGCCATCAGGTCGTCGCGCGAAACGCGCTCGGCCTTCGGCACCACGCGCTCCACCGGCGGATGCGCGGCCAGGTAATCGGGATCCCAGAAGGCGGCGTTAGCCTGGGCGCCCGCTCCCACGCCGATGCCGGGATCGCCTTTGCGGGCGAGGTACCATTCGGCCTCGGCCACCTTGCGGTCGGCGATCTTCAGCCGCAGCGTCACCACTGCCGCGGTGCCGGAGGTCTCATCAAGGGTGCCGAAATAAGCCGCGTTCTGCGTGACCGGGTCGAAGTAGCGGCGCTGCACCTTGCCGAGCGCCTTGGCGGTCTGCCAAATCCCCTGGCCCGGCCGCCGGACTACTGCGTTCTCCGTCTGCCGATAGCCGGGCGTCAGCGGCACAGCCGATGGGTTGTGTTGGAGGACGGCGTTGAGGTACTGGTCGAGCACGCCTTTCAGGCAAGCGCGGTCGCAATCGGCCGCGAAAACGGCCGGCATCCCCACGGCGGCTCCGAGAGCGAGAAGGAAGAAACGTCGCATGAGGAGCATTGTACTTGAACCGCGGCCCCGCCCCTTACTCGACGGACAGTGGCGCCGCCCCAAATTTGAGCTATGCTTCCGGCAGCCGAAGCCTCGCGTGCAGCCATGAAATATTTCGCCCTACCGTATAAACTTCGAGGCAAGAAGCGATACCTGATCTGGATCTCGAATGACAAGACGTCGATTGCGACGGATCGCGGCAGGTTCCTGTTGAGCTTCGGAAGTCTCAGCGATCTTCGTCAGTACGCCAAGCTCAGCCAATATACTCTCGAAACCGAGAAATCCAGAACGCATGACTTGGACTGGGTGGCAACTTGGGCGAAGCAGCCAACTCAGCCGATCAAGTGTAACCCTGCCTTGGATGCCTGGAATCTCTTCGACGACGTCGCGGAGTCAGTTCCCGCGCCAGCGTTTAGGGCCAAGAGCGCGCAGTCTACACCGACATACAAAAAGCTGTTCTGGGGTAGCAACCTCCCGTCAATGACACCGCCAGGCAGGAGGTTCGTTCCCAAGTGGTCCGAGAAGGAGATCCACTCCTTAGCCGACGTACTGGGGACAGGACTCGGCTTGTTCGCGTCTGTCATTCGAAATTTGCCACCAGGGGACGTGGGACTTGCGCGCCGAATCTAGAGCGGGGTGCCAGTTCGCTCCAGGATGGAAGGGATGGTATTTTTTGGGCAACCTGGCCTATACTAGAGTTTCCGTAGTTCACTTTCCGTGTCACCGAGGACACAGTTTGTTTGCCGGCTGACGGCCACCACTCTGGCAGTGGTGGTCGCGATTGGGGTCGCGGCGGAGTTCGGCGTACTGGGTCGCCTTTCGACATCCGCTTTCGCCGCCTCGGCGGAGGCGCCGGTGTACCACCCCCCTGTCATCTCTGTCTCTCTCCAGCAGACCTTCGCCCATAACGGCTTCAAATTGGATGTCCAATCGGGCAACTACCTGGGACCGAAGCTCTCCTCCAGAACGCTGCATGAGCCGCTGGCTCCGGTGCTCATCGACGGCCGGTACATCAAGGATCTTCGTGGCCAGACGGTGTTTCTGCGCCAGTCGATTCGCGACAAGGTTGAACTGGCCGACTCGCAAATGTTCCTGCATAAGAAGCAGCACCTCCACATTACCTACGGCTTCCGGCCCAACGTCCTGCAGGAAGAGCTGTACAAGAAGCTGAACGGTCACGCCAAGGTTGCTCCGCCCGGGATGTCGTTCCACGAGACCGGGATGGCGGTGGATCTTGCGAACTGGCGCGACGCCCAGCATTACATGATCGACGCCGGATTCGTCGGCGGCTGCTTTGGCCTCGAAGAAGACATGGTGCATTATTCGGTCAACGAGATTACCAAGGCCTCGAACGTGGAAGAGTTCAAACGCTGCACATTCAAGGAGATTCCGGAAGACGTCCTGAAAGCTGCCAAGAAGGTCGGCATAGAGTCCGAGAAGATCGTCAACATCATCACGTTCGGTCACCTCGGCAAGAAGTCGGATTGAAACACCTTCTCCGCGCCAGATTGAACCGCCGCGTCCTCGTGCTATTGCTCGTGCTGGTTGGGACCCTGTCGGCGCAATCTGCGAATCCGCTCAGCTCGGAATTGAGGTTCACCTACAACACGGCCAAGAACAATCTGCTGAAGCTCGCCGACAAGATGCCCGCGGATAAATACAGCTTCCGGCCGACCCCGGACGTGGAAACCTTCGCCCGCCGAATCGCCCACATCGCCGACGCCAATATGAATGTGTGCGCGGGGCTCAACGGCGAGCGCAAGCAATTAGGCGCCGCTTCCAAAACCTCCAAAGCGGAGCTGGTCGCCGCGCTGAAGGAAGCCTTCGATTATTGCGATGGAGTGTTCAACGCCTTAACAGATGCGACCGCCGTGGAGCGGGTCAACTCACGGCTCGGCGGACCGTTCCCCCCGGAGCCTACGCGATCCAGGCTTGCCACCATGTACAACCTGGTGCGCCACTGCAACGAGATGTACGGGTACATGGCCGTCTACCTGAGGCTCAACGGCGTGACGCCGCCCACCAGCGCTCCGGAGTAGTGGCCGTGCGTGCCGCCGCTTTCGCCGGCGGATTTCCTCTAATAGATCGGATTAGAATCGATATGTGAATGCCGCCGGCATCGGTGTGTTCCGAAACTGAGCCGGCTCTTTCGGAGCGTATGGGGTCTCGGGAGTCACTCAGAATCAGTTTCTGCATGATCGTGAGGAACGAAGAGCGTGCTCTTCCGCGGTGCCTGGATTCCATCGCTGCCCTGGCCGATGAAATTTTGGTGGTGGACACCGGATCTACCGACAATACGCCGGATGTGGCGGCGCGCTACGGAGCCAAGGTGGCTTCCTTCGATTTCACGTACGTGGATTTCGCGGCCGCGCGCAACCACGCCCTGAATATCGCCAATGGCCATTGGATCCTGACGCTGGATGCCGACGAGGTTCTCCATCCCTCCAGTGCGCCGCTGCTTCGCGAGCTGGCCTCCAGCAACGACAACATCGGCTACTATTTCGAACGTCTGAACCATGGTCTGAGCCATGATGTGGACCGGGGCCCGGACCCGAAAGGGCCCACCAGCGACCATGTCGTCCGCTTGTTTCCGAATCGCCCTTCGCACCGCTACAAAGGGCGGGTTCATGAAACGATTGACGCATCCATTCTCGCCGGAGGCGGCCGCCTGGTTCCTACCGCCATCCGCATCGACCACGATTTCGCCTCAACGCCGGAGCAACGGCGGCGGCGGAACCTGTGGTACATCGACATTCTGAAAGAAGAGCTGGCGGAAGACCCGAGCGACGCCTCGCGGCTCAGTTTCCTGGCCGCCGAATATCATCAGCTCGGGATGTTCCAGGAGGCCGCTGAGATCACGGACCGCCTGGTGCGAGCCTGCCCGCTCGACGCCGACGCCCGCCTGCGAGCCGGCATCTATCATCTGGTCTACCAAGCCGACCGGGAGCGCGCCCGCGCCGATTTCCTCGAAGTCCTGCGGCTCCGCCCCGGCCAGGCCAATGCGTTATCCTTCCTGCAAATGATCGAGGAAAGGTAGCGGGGGGTTGCAGGCCAGACGGCGGTCTTCAGGCTAAACGGCGGACAACCCGGAACGGTAAGGTCACAATCGCCCACACCAATCCGAGAGCGCCCTCCACGGCGATGCCGACCAGGCGGAAGGGCAGCAGGAGCAGCCACACTAGCGGGTACAGCACCAGCGCCACCAGAGCCAGAGGCCAGCACAGAACAAATAAAATGCACCACAGCAGAAATGTGAACACACAGGCTCCTGGGGTGAAGTACGAATTTGCCCCTCTCCGGGTTCCGGAAGAGGGACTTTTTCCCCTCAGCGCGCGTCAAAACTAGAGTAGGAAAGGGAGATTCCCGATGACCAAGGGATTCGCGGCTGCAGGATGTCTCATGCTGGTCACTGGCTGGGCGCAGCAGGCACCCACACCGGCACACGCGTCCGGCCCGGCCGAATTTGAGGTCGCGACGGTAAAACCACAAAAGGAGCCTCTGCAGCCGGGCGCGTTCGATCTTTCTTGGGTCGGGACTGCGGGCAAGCCGTTCAAGATTGCCGGCAACCGGCCACGATCCACGGCACGCTTCACCGTATCATCGCCGACGCCTACGGCGTGAAGACCTATCAGGTCGCCTCACTGCCGGACTGGGCCGATTCGGTGCTGTGGGTGATCACTGCCGAAAGCCACGGGACCACGGAGCCTACCTAGGACCAGGTCCGGCCGATGCTACAGGCTTTGCTGACCGGCCGTTTCCAGTTGAAATTTCACCGCGACGGCAAAGAAGTTCCGGTCTACTATGTGGTGCAGACCAAGAAGACCCCGGCGTTTCATCTGGCTGCTCCGGACGAGACCTTCAGTTGGAACTTGACCCCGCGGCCGGACAATAGCAGCTTCCGCAGCAAGGCGACCAAGGAATCGATCGGGGATTTCGTGCAGCTCACCGGCGTCTCCGCGGACCGGCCGCTGATCGACAAGACGGGCATCACCGGCGATATCGACTACGACATCCGGGTCAGCTACGACGGCGTTAAAACTTCCGACGACCAGCAGAGGGCGATTCTCGATGCGATCAAAGATCAACTGGGGTTCAAACTGGAGCCGGCCAGGGACAAGATCGACCTGCTGGTGATCGATCACGCCGACAAGGCCTCGGATAACTAGACTCCGCTCGGCCCAGAGGGCACCCCGGTCGCGGCTCCGGGTGCCGATAGGATCATGCACGCCGACTCTGAGCCGCGCCCGAAGGAAAGCGGCCTACAGAATCCGGAACGTGTTGTCGCCCGCCGATTCAAACAGCGTGAACAGGTTGGTGATCGCGAAGAGCTGGCGGATCTGCTTGCCCAGGTTGATCAACTCGAACTGGCAGCCGGCGCGCTTGGCGGAGACCGCCAGGCTCACGATCGCGCCCAGCCCCATGCTGTCCAGGCGCGTGACATCGGTCAGGTCGAGCACCACGCGGCGGTCATGCACCAGCCGTGGTCTGATCTCGGTTTGAAGGACCTCGGTAAGGCCGGCGACGAGAAGTCCGTGGCAGTGCGCCACCACGCCATCGGGGACGGTTTCAAGCTCGATCGTGAAGCGAGGGGAGTTTACCATTTTTGCGTGGCTTAGAATTTCTGCTTCGCAAGGAACCCGAGCAGCAGGCGGTTGAATTCCTCCGGTTTTTCGAGCATGAGGAAGTGGCCGGTGCCGGGGATCTCGGTGTACTCGACCGTAGGAAAAGCCGCGTGTACGGCTTGCGCGCTGGCTATGCGCGAGGGCCCGGCGTAGATGCCGAAGATCGGGACCATGGGCACATCGGTGGTCTGGCCGGCCGGCTCGCGCGTGGCGTTCATGGCTCCCACGGCGGTCGCTTCCGGCGCGCCGAGCATCATGTTGAGCACCTTGGTCTGAACCTCGGGCGTGGTTCCCGCGACAAAAAAGCTGCGGATCATGGTCTCGCGCGTGATGCGGCCGCCGGGTCCGGCCATCGCGGCTCCGGCATTCGCCATGGCAGCAGCTTGCGCGGGCGGCAAAGGCATCAGCCCGTCGGCGAACACCAGCGCCGCGGTATGCGCCAGATACAGATGCGCGTAGCGCAGCACCACCGGGGTGCCCATGCTGTGGCCGACTAAGATCAGGTGGTCCGCGCCGACTTCCGCACGGACCGCCTCGATCGCCCGGGCAAAGAGATCCATGGAGAATTTGCCGTCCTTGGGGGCATCGCTTTTGCCGTGGCCGGGAAGGTCCAAGGTGACCACGCGGTACTGCTTGGCCAACGCCGGCACCTGCTGAGTCCAGGTGGTCTCATCGCAGGTGTAGCCGTGCACCAGGAAGACAGTTTTCGAGCCCGTTCCGGAGACCGTCGAATGGATCTGGAGCCCGTCGACACTGGCCCCAGTAAGATTCGATGAAGCCAGGGAGAAGGATAGAACCAGGCCGAGTAGATATCGCAAAGCCGTCACCCCCGTGGAATCTCAGTCTACCGAAAAAAGAAAAAGCCCGGAGGACGCCTCCCCGTGAGGGCGACGTTCCCCGGGCTAACTTTAGATCAGATCCGGAAAGCCTACGCTCTGGCGAGCGGCTTCGGCCCTTCCTTCACCACTTCAGAGAGAGCAGCGTTGTACTTCTGCATCTCTTCGAAGGTGCCGACCGTGACGCGGATGCGATCCGGCCATTCGGGCCAGCGGTTCGCGCCGGCCAGAGCCACCTTCTTGGCCTGCATCTGGGCGCCGATCTGAGCGGCCGTGAAGCCCTTGACCGAGATCATGAAGAAGTTGGACTTCGACGGGATGTAGGACACGCCGATCTTTTCCATGTGCTCGAAGGCCAGGTCGCGATTCTTCTTGTTGATGCCGATGCGCTCCGGCAGCATGGTGGGCAGAGTCTTCATGCTGGCGGCGGCGCAAGCGGTCGCGGTCACGGGCAGGTGGCCGGCATTGGCGAACGCGCGAACTTTCTCCAGCAGGTCGGGACGGCCATAGAGAGCGCCGGCGCGCAGGCCGGCCATGCCGTAGATCTTGGAGAAAGTGCGGAGCACCACCACGTCCTTTTCGTCGCGGACGTAGTGAGTGGAGTAGTTCTCCTCACCCGCGAAGTGCACGTAGGCTTCGTCGATGACCAGGACCGCATCCTTGGGCTTGTTGGCCAGGATGTAGTCGAAGTCGGCCTTCGAGGTCATGGTGCCGGTCGGGTTGTTGGGGTTGCAGATGTAGTAGGCGCCGGCGTTCGGATCGGCCTTGATCATGGCCTGGACGTCGTGCGAGAAATCCGCACGCAGCGGCACGCCAATGACCTTGTTGCCGACGAAGCGAGAGCCGCCCGCGCCGTAACCGGGGCTGCCCATGACCCACGGACGGGTCGGAGAGCAGAACGCGGCCACGGAGGCCGCCAGCGGCATGCTGGAACCGGGGTAGCCGGTGACATAGCCCGCCTTCACGTTTTCCACGCTCTCGAGCAGTCCCTGGAACTCCATGTTCTCGCCGCGAGGGTCATAGCGCCAGCCCAGAGGGCCGACCGCCGCCATCGCCGCGATACCTTCCTTGGTGGGACCCATCGGGTTTTCGTTGGAGGTGATGCGGACCATGTCCGGATCGTAAGCGGCGCGCTGGCCGCCGTTGCCGCCCGCGCGTCCGCGGTTGCCCCGGCCCCTCTGCTGCTGCTCGGCCTGTTGGGCCATCGCGAATTCGCTGAAGAAGGGAATAGCTGCACCCACCCCCATGCTGAGTTTGGCGACTTGCCGGCGGGAGTAGCCTCGTTCAAGTAGATTTTCTTGTGTCTTAAGACTAAGCATTTGCGCAAAGATCTCCTGGAGTGATGGCACTCCGTGCTAGGAATCGAAAGGTTGTGTTTGATTGGGGAAGCGCCGGTCGACGTGCGGCGCAAAAAAACCAGGGCTGCTGACCAGGAGCCCGACGGAGAACGGGCCGCTTGCTCGGTGGCCCGCTTGTAGATGCCTACAAAAGATGTCTAGCTTGCATAATAGCTGCCTGTAGCCAAGTTGTCAAGGGACTATTATGGGCGCTTCTGATACCGGGCGCCTCTGATACCAACCAATGGCCGCATGCGCGACCGCTCCATGGGTGTCCCCCTGGATGACTCCTTGGGTAACCAAGCGCACATCCGTCAGACCGGCCAGCCGCATGGAGCCGCCGGGAAACTCCGGGAGCCGGTCATTGGTGAGCAGCAGACCACCCGGCTTCAGCATCGCCCCGATATTCTCGAGCGCGAGCGTCTGCTGAAAGGCGTCGTAATAGACAAAGATATTGGTGGCGACCACCAGGTCGTAGCGGTTGGCGGGATCCAGCGTCAGCCGCTCCAGCACGATATTGACATCGGAGGGCTGGCACGCCAGCACCACCTCGGGACGAACCTCGACGGCTCGCGTCTCCAGTCCCTTGAAAATTTCCGGAGGCTGGATGGGCGTGACGGCTTTTCCCACCCGGTCTCCCAAGGTGCGCCAGTATGCGATCACATCCGCGGGCCACGGCCGCGCGATGTCGCGCGGCAACTGGATCACATAGGGGACGTTTTTGGAGGCGCGCTCGCGTGCATGCTGGACATGATCAATCACGCGCGAGCTGATGTCGAGGATCGATACCGCCGCGCGATTATTGTGGGCCAGCCCCAGGCGGAGCAGCGAATCGTAGAGGGCGAAGGGCTGGACGGTTTGCTGCGGATAATAGTCGTAGCCCGATTCCTCGTTCTTGTCGATGAAATCGAGGCCCGGCCCAACCACCGCGACCCGCTCGATCTGCCCCTCGTGCAGGATCCCGCGCTGCTTCAGATCGCGCAGAGCCTGCTCGATTGAGAAATCCGGAAAGATGCTGGTGTCGAGCGAGACGCCGCGCTCGGAAAACAGGGAAGCGCGATCCAGCAGGCTGGCAGGGTCGGTATCGCTCTGACGCTTGGCGGCGCTTCGTTGGGATGCGGCACGCTCGGCGATCGCCCGTGTCTCTTCCACCACGCGCTGGAGATTACTAAGGATGAATACGCCGGTCGCTTGCGCGCCCGCGGCGGTTCCGGGATCCATCCCGCGGCTGCGCAGGAGGCCGCCCAGGAACACCAGGCGCTCATTCTCGCCGGGAGAGCGCAGCCCGGCGACCAGATCGTCGACGCGCGCCTTCAACACCCCGGCCTTGGCAGCCTCGGTGAGATTCTCCATGCGGATGCGCGGATGCGCCGTGAAGGAGGTCCCATACAGCAGCAGGTTGATCATCGAATCCAGGTCGCCCTGCTCCAGGCGCGCGCGAATGGATTGGTCCTGTTGCCGGCTCCAGGCGATCCATTTGGCTTCGTCCGCGTTCTTGAGCTCGGCGGGGATCTGGCCGCGCTTAGACTCCAATATCGGCTTTACGCTCGAGTAAGTGACAAAGGCCCGATCGGCCGCCAGCGCGCTGAGCGCAACGGCGAGGAGTCCGAGTGTCGACAGGCGCCGCATCTTATCCAGCATACAGCGCCCTGGGGAACGCACTTCGGGCAGAGCCGTAAATTGAGTTCGATTCCGTCCGGCGTGACGCTGGAATCGGCCAGCGCACGGGTGCGGTCATAGTTCCAGCACGCCAGCGTCAGGCGCAGCTTGGCCATTTGGGTGATTCCTCCAACCTGATAGCCTACATGACCGAAGGGCCCATCCGATGCCTTCAAAGCGCGCGAGAATATGGATATGGAGCGGCGTGTCCGCTCCATTGTGACTAGAAAGACGGAGGCGGTTCGCCGGAAATCTGCATGAAGAAGACGATGCGGCTTCTAATGGCGCTGGCAGGATGCGGCTGCGCGCTCGCGCAGAGCGCGGGTTCCAAGAGCGTTCAAAGCGCGGATCCCAATATCGATCAAAGCTTGCCGGGCCAGGCTCTGCCCAAGGACAAGGCGGAAACGATCAACGGCAAGTCTTTCGAGTTTCCCACTTTGATGCGCGGAAAGGCCGCGGCGTGCATCTTCGGATTCGGCAACGAATCGGTGGATCGCGTGGGCGTGTGGCTGGAAAATCTTTCGAGCGACGGCGTCAACGCCTGGTCGGTGGTGAATCTGGAGACCATCCCTTCCGGCGTGGCCCGCACGGCGCTGCGGGTGGTGATGCGCCAGGGAACTCCCAAGGAGTTGTACGAGCGCAGCCTGGTGATCTCGAAGAATGCCACCGAATGGAAACGGATCCTCGGCCTGCAGCGGGAATCGCTACCTGTGGTGACGCTATTCGATAAGAACGGAGCTCTAGTGTGGAAGCGGCAGGGCACCTTCAGCGCCAGCATCGCGGATGAGCTGAAGGACAAAATTGCAGAACTGAACGGCAAGTGACGACGATCGGCCTGCACTTGCGCCAAGCAGAAGACCGGCACGAAAAATGACGGCGAGAGGCTCCTCCGAGCGGCTGCGTCCTCCGGCGAAGCCGTCTCACCCCTCGCCGTCTTTTTCTTTCTCTTTTATTGTGTGTTCGCAGTTCCAAGCATACGCGACCGATGCGGCAATGCCGTGAAAGACGCGTTGAGTTTCCGTTGAGTTTCCGTGCCCTAACTTGCTCCGGCTAGCAAGTCCTGTACCGGCTGTATAATCGCGGTAAGGCGTCTGCGCTCCGATGAAGAGTTTTCCTCCATTCCGGTTGGACATCCCCAACCAGTGTCTATGGCGCGATGCCGATCGTATCTTACTGCCGCCAAAGGTATTTTCGGTTCTCCAATACCTGGTGGATCATGCCGGCCGCCTGGTGAGCCAGGAGGAGATCCTGGAGGGGCTGTGGAAAGACACCTACGTTCAGCCGGAGGTGCTGCGCAAGTACATTCTCGAAATCCGGAGGGCCCTGGAGGATCCGGCCAAGAGCCCCCGCTTCATTGCAACCTATCCGAAACGCGGCTATCAGTTCATCGCACCGGTCACGGAGTGGACTCCGGCGGAGAGCGCCGCGGCAGGCGCAAAGACCGCTCCGTCTAGCCAGACGGCGGCGAATCACATTAATGCAAATCATACTTTGGACGCAACGCATCGGGCGGCGGGCTCCGGCCTGCCGGATCTGGTGGTGGGCCGGGGCCAGGCGCTCGAAGAATTGAACCGCTATCTGGAAGGCGCGCTCCGCGGCAGCCGCAGGATCGTGTTCGTTACCGGTGAGCCGGGGATCGGCAAGAGCACGCTGGCGGACGCCTTCCAATTGGAATGCGAATCGGGCATGGCCCTGAGCGTCACCCGCGGTCAATGCATGGAGGGTTTCGGGGGCAAGGAGGCTTACTACCCGGTGCTGGAAGCGCTGGGCCAGTGGATGACCGGGCGGCACGCTGAAGCCGTAGTGGAAACGTTAATCCGCCTGGCGCCGACCTGGCTGGTGCAGTTTCCCGGTGCGGTCAAACCGGAGCGGCGCGAAGCCCTGCAGCGCGAGATTCTGGGCGCCACCCGCGAGCGCATGGTCCGCGAATTTTGCGAAGCCGTGGAGAGCCTGACCGCGCAGCATCCTCTGGTGTTGATCCTGGAGGATCTGCATTGGGGCGACAGCTCTACGCTGGATCTGATCTCGGCCTTGGGACGCCGCCGCGCCGCCGCCAAGCTGATGCTGATAGCGACCTACCGGCCGGTGGAGGTGATCCTGTCGGGAAGCCCGCTGAAGTCGCTGAAGCAAGACTTGCTAGTGCACCGGTTGTGCCGCGAAATCGTATTGGAGCGGCTGACCGAGTCTGAAGTCGAGGAGTTCCTGGCGGCCAAGTTTCGCGGCAGCGGCCTGCCCAAGCTGCTGGCCGGGTTGATTCATCGCCGCTCCGACGGAAACCCGTTGTTCATGGTCGCGCTGGTGGAGCAACTGATGGAGAAGGGGTTGATCCGAGAGGACCACGGGCGATGGCTCGCCACTGGACGCCTGGACCGTCTGGATTCGGATGTCCCGGAGACGCTGCGCCAGATGCTGGAGGCGCAGATCGAGCATCTGGGCGGGCTGGAGCAGGGCGTGCTTCGCGCCGCCAGCGTCGCGGGCCGGCGCTTTTCGGCTTGGGGCGTGAGCGCAGCGCTGGCCGACGATCCCGGCCGGGTCGAGCAGGTATGCGAAAACCTGGCTCTGCGCCAGCAGTTGTTGCGCAGGTGTGGCGTGCAGGAGCTGCCCGGCGGATCGGCGTCGGCGCAATACGAATTCCGGCACATCCTCTACCGCGAAGCCCTGGATGCCCAGCTTCCGGCCAGCCAGCGGCGTCAGTTTCATCTGCGGATCGCCTCCAGCATGGAGGGGCTGCTGAACGAAGGCGACGCTTCGCTGGCGGCCGAACTTGCCTCGCATTTCGAAGCGGGCCACGACTACAAGCGCGCGGTCCACTATCTGATCCTCACTGCCGGCAACGCGGCGCGCCGCTACGCGCACACCGAATCGGTGCAGCTTTTGCGCCAGGCGCTGGATTTGCTTCCCAACATCGCGCCGGCTTCCCGCGCCGAGTTGGAGATTCAGATCCTGGAGCGCATCAGCGACGCGCTGTATGCGCAGGGGGAAATGGAGCAGTCCGGCGATGTCGATCAACGCGCCGCGGACCTCTCCGCGCAGGCCGGTTTCAAGGCCGCGCAGGTGAACGCGCTGACAAGGCTGGCGCGGGTGCAGGCCTTTCGCGACCCGGACCGCTGCATCGCCCTGTGCGAGCGCGCCCTGGAGGTAAGCCGCACCCATGACGATCCGCTGCTGGAGGCGCGCACCGAGATGCTGGCCGCCTGCTGGCGCATCGTCACCAACGGCTGGAGCGCGCAGGACGCGCGCATCTGCGAAGCCGCGCGCGAGCGTATTCGCGCCCTCAGCAACGAGGTCCCGGCTTACTACGAAATCCTCTACGCGCACGTCGAGTGCGTGCTGGGCCGCTACGAAGACGCCTGCCGCACCGCGCACGCCGGCGTCTCCAACGCGCTCGAAAACGACAACCTGGTGGTGTATCTCTCGGCCCACTCCTCGCTCGCTCAGGCGCTGCTGCACCTGGGCCGCTGGGGCGAGGAGCTGCGCATCATCGCCGCGGCGCAAAACGCGGTGGAGAAGAACGGCAACGCCCCCTGGCGCGGAATCTTTCAAGGCTTGCTGGCGTGGCTCAAGCTGCAGGCCTGCGACTACGCAGGCGCCGCCAGCCTCGCCGAAAGCCTGCTGGCCAGCCACACCGAAGAACCGGCCGGTCAGGTGCGCACCATGGCCATGGTGGCTTCCGGCTTCGCCGCTCTCTACACCGGCGCGCTCGACCGGGCCCTCGATGTGTTCACCCAAGTGTGCGTGCGCCAGCCCCATCCGCGCTTCTTCATGGACTGGTACTGGCGCATGTTCGCGCGTCTCGGCCTGGGTCTGACGCTGCTGGCCGAAGGCCGCGTGGAGGAAGCTGCCGCGGAAGCCTCCGCGCTGGTGACGGCGGCGCAAACCTCGGCGGATCCGGCATTCCAGGCGATGGTGTGGCGATTCGAAGCCTCCATCGCCATCGATCGAGGAGATTGGGACGCGGCCTGGAACGCTCTCAACCGGGCTTTCTCACTGGTTCACGCCTACCCGGCTCCCATGACGGCCTGGCGCCTGCACGTGACGGCGTTTGATCTGCACTGCCGCACCGGGGACGGGGAGGCCGCTGCGCATCATCGCGCTCGCGCCGCCGCGGTTCTGATGGATCTGGCGAACTCGTTCCCGGCGGAGGAGCCTCTGCGCGCGGCGCTGCTGGAATCTCCCGGCGTCCGCGCGATTCTGTCCTCAGACGGAACCAATCGCTCCGGGGCTACTGTTCAATAAGCAGCCGCCGTACAATGATAGGACCCCCATGCGACTGATTATTCGCTGGATCTTCACCAGCCTGGCGCTGGTCGTGGCAGCCGAAGTGGTTCCCGGCATTCGCGTGGGTCACGATGCCTGGACCGCGGTCGCGGTCATGGCGCTGATCCTGGGATTGGTCAACGTCACCGTCCGCCCGATTCTGAAGCTGCTCTCCTGCCCGTTGATCATCCTGACGCTGGGTTTGTTTGCGCTGCTGATCAACGCGTTTGCGTTCCTGCTGGCGTCGTGGATCGCAGCCGACTTTTTCCACGTCGACTTCCAGGTGCGCAGCTTAATGGCGGCGTTCTGGGGATCGTTGATTGTGAGCGCCGTTTCGCTGCTGACGCACGTTATCGTGCAAGACGTGTAAGCAGACCTTCGCAGTCGCGGCTCAGACTGAGCCGCGCGCAAGCAAGCGGTGTTTTCGGCGGCCCCTATTTGCAGGAAAAATTCGCGGCCTCGTCACTGCTGCCCGAGCCTTTATAAACCGCCGTCTGCGGATACGGACACAATGGCCGCGTGCGGTCGGTCTGTCCGCGCGTCGAATGCGAAGCCGGAATCTGCTCCGGAGCTTTCCCCTGCTCCACCCACTGCGATAAAGCAGCCATGGCGTTGAAAGTGCTGGGACCATCGCCTCCGCCGCAATGCCCCATGCCGGGAACCATGAACAGCCGGATCTCGTCCGCGGCTTTCTTCTGCCCCACCTTCGCCTGCACGTTCTTGTAGTATTCGACGCTGAACATGGGGGGAATTCCGGGATCGGCCCAGCCGTGATACATCAGCAGCTTCCCTCCATGCGAAAGCTTTTCTCCGTGCGAAAAGAAGGGCCGCAGATCGGGCTCGGAGGCGTTCATACTGGCGCCGAGAGCCTGGTCGGCCGCCGGCACGTCTTTGGCAGGATCGAGCTTGTGATAATCCCACTTGGGATCTTTGTAGACCAGATACTGATAAGTATCGAGCGCAATTCCCAGCGGCTGCGGACCCGATAGGGACGCCCACCCGGCTTCGCTTCCCGGTTCCAGCCCCCACAGGGCCGACTTGCCGGCATGCGTGCCCGC
>CAWISY010000070.1:0-85813 GCA_963838455.1 Bryobacterales bacterium | reverse complement strand
ACTATCTTTGAAGCGCTGCTGGCTCTGCAGAAGATTCGCGATCCCAGCTCCGGCTCGCGCGTCACCTTCCTGGTGCGTGACCTGGATGAGAAGATTCAAACCACGGCGATCGAGACCTCGGGAATCCTGCTGGACCACGAAGCGGCCCCGGATCTGCGGGAAGTTGTGGCGCGGGCGCGCAATGCGCGGATTCGCCGCTCCGCGACCACGGCCCTGGCGATGTTGGCCGAAGCGGTGGATCACGATCTGTTCCTGCACGCTCTGACCGATGAGGACGACGGGGTACGCAGCGCCGGTGCCGAGGGTCTGGGCCGGCTGAAGAATCCGGCTGATCGTCCGGCGGTGGAAAAAGCCTTCGCGGCCGAGCACAAAATGGCGCCGCGGCTCGCCGAAGAGTTTGCCCTGGTGGATTTGGGAGACCTGGATACAACCGAGCTCAGCCCGCTGCGCTCGCTGGTCAATATCCTGGATCAGAAGCTATGGCAGGGGGTAGCGCTCGGATATCTGGTGGAGTTGGCGCGGGATATGCAGGTGCGCCAAGCGCTCTACCCGTTCCTCACCGGGGCGACCAAGGATGAAAAGACGTACTTGGGAGCGGTACTGGCACGGTCTGGGGAAAAGGATAGCCAGCCCTACTTGCAGGCGCTCTCCACCGACGTTGATCCGGACGTGGCGCAAGCCGGAATCCGCGACCTGCGCACGTTGAATTCCCGGCTTCCCTAGGGCGCGGTCCGACAAAAACCGCTCCCGGCCCAGGGGGCACCCCGTCGCGGCTCAGTAACGCAAGCAGGGCGGAGGCGGCTACTTCGCTTTTTTCTGCTTCTGCTGGCCGACGCGGACCTTGAACTGCTTCTGCTGAGCCTCGGCGTAGGCTTTCCAATCGAAGCGCTTCGCGGCGTCTGACAGGTACGCGGTCACGTCGACTTCTTTCGGCAGCACGGCCATCAATGACGCGCTCTGGGTCCCGTCCGGGCTGGTGATGCGATAACGCTTGACGTTGGGAATCGATGCCATAACGTTTTTAGGATACCAGAAACCGCAGCGGGAGCCAGGCCGAGTCTGCTATTTTGTGGTGGTGAAACGCTTGGCCGCGGCAGCGTCGGCGGGGACGGCGGTACTCCTGTGCTGGAGTGCGAGCCAAGTGCGCGCCGCCGATTATGCCGTCGGCGCCGACCTGTCGTTTGCAAAACAAGCCGAGGATCAGGGCAAAGTCTTCAAAGACAACAACCAGCCTGAGCCGGTGCTGCAGATCTTCAAAGACCACGGCTACAACTGGATCCGCCTGCGCCTGTTTCACACGCCGACGCAGCTTCCCAACAACCTGGAATACACCATAGCCACGGCCCAAGCGGCCAAGAAGCTGGGGTTCAAGTTTCTGCTCGACTATCACTACTCCGATACCTGGGCCGACCCCGGGAAGCAGTTCATCCCCAAGGCTTGGGAAGGCATGAGCCATGCGCAACTGGTGGAAGCTGTGCGCAATTACACGCGCGATACCATCGCCCAATTCCGCGAAGCCGGAGTGCTTCCCGACATGGTCCAGATCGGCAATGAAATCACCAACGGGACGCTATGGCCGGACGGGAAGCTCCCGGCGAATTGGGATAACTTCGCCGACATCCTCAACGCCGGCATCGCCGGTGTGGAAGCGGGCCGGGGAGATCAGCCGCGTCCGCGGATCATGATCCACATCGACAAGGGCGGCGATAAGAAGGCCACCAAGGCGTTCTTCGACAAGCTGAACTCGTATCACATCGCCTTCGATGTGATCGGGCAGTCCTATTATCCGTGGTGGCACGGCAGCCTGAACGACCTGCGCGAGAACCTGATCTTCATGGCCAATGCGTACCCGCAGGACATTGTCGTGGTGGAGGCGGCTTACAACTGGAAGCAGGCGGAATACCGCACCCGGCCGGGCCCGTTTCCGGAAACGCCGGAGGGCCAGAAGGAGTTCCTCGACGAGCTGAATCGCGTGGTGCAGGCGGCTCCCAATGGCCGCGGCATCGGCGTGTTCTGGTGGGAGCCCGCGGTGCCCGGCGCCGGCGGGATTGCTTCCCGCGGGATGTTCGATGAGAACGGCAACGCTCTGCCGGTACTCACGGTGTTCGACAAGTTCACACGGCATTAGGATGGACGTATGAATCGGCGCATTTCTCTACTGGCTCTTTGTGCGCTTGCGTTGCAGGCGGCTGCTCCTGTCCCGGTGCGGATCGCGGCGGACCGGCGCATCAACTTCGACGATGGCTGGCGATTCTTCAAGGGCGAGGCCGAGGGCGCGCAAGAGGCGGGCTTCGATGATTCGGTTTGGCGCGCGGTGCAACTCCCGCACGATTGGGCGATCGAGGGTCCGTTCGAAGAGAAAAACGGACCGAGCACGGGCGGATTGCCGGTCGCCGGCACGGGCTGGTATCGCAAGACCTTCACGTTGCCGGAGACGGCGCGTGGCCGCGAGATCACCGTCATGTTCGACGGCGCCATGGCCAACGCGCGGGTGTGGCTGAACGGGCAGGAGCTGGGGTCGCGGCCCTACGGCTACAGCAGCTTTTTCTTCGATCTCACCGGCAAAGATCGCACTGGGACGCTGAATTTTGGTAACGAGGCGAACGTGATCGCGGTGAAGCTGACGCCGGAGGAGCGGGCCTCGCGCTTTTATCCCGGCGCGGGGATTTACCGCAACGTCTGGCTGGATGTGACCGATCCGGTGCATGTCAGCGAATGGGGGACCTTCGTGACCACTCCGATCGCTTCCGACAAGCTGAGCGTCGTGAACGTGACTACGGAGATTACAAACCAGAATTCGCAAGACGCGCGCATCACGCTGCGCACCTCGGTCGTGGACGCCGCGGGCAAGCAGATGGCCCAGCGCAGCGACAACACTACTGTTCCCGCAGGCAAGCCGCTGAGCGCCGCCGTGGAACTGACGCTGCAGAATCCGCAGCTCTGGGATCTGGATCATCCGTACCTGTACAGCGTGGTCAGTGAGGTGATGGAGGGCTCGCGCGTGCTCGACCGCTACGTGACGCCCTTCGGGATTCGCGGCATCGCATTCAACAAGGAGCACGGATTCCAGTTGAACGGGAAGCAGGTCAAGCTGCAGGGCGTGTGCCTGCACTCCGACCTCGGCCCGCTGGGGATGGCGGTGAACCGGCGCGCCATCGAACGCGAGTTCGAGATTCTCAAAGCGGCCGGCGTGAATGCCATCCGCACCAGCCACAATCCTCCGTCACCGGAGTTTCTGGAGGCCGCGGACCGGCTGGGGTTTCTGGTCCTCGACGAAACCTTCGATATGTGGCGCATTCCGAAGGTCCCCAACGGGTACTCGAAATATTTCGATGAATGGTCGGAGCGCGACGCGCGCGATATGGCTCACCGGGATCGCAATCATCCCAGCATCATTTTGTGGAGCATCGGCAATGAAGTCGGCGAGCAGGGCCGGCCCGACGGCTGGCAGGTCGCCAAGCGGCTGGTGGATTTTTTCCATGCCGAAGACCCCACGCGGCTGACCACGGCCGCCTTCGACAACTGGCAGAATGCGATCAAGAACAAGCTGGCCGAGACGGTGGACATTCCCGGCTTCAATTACAAGCCGGAACATTATGAGGAGATTTTGAAGGACCATCCCGACTGGTTGATCTATGGCTCGGAGACAGCGTCGACGGTAAGCTCGCGCGGAGTGTATCACCTGCCGCTGCAAAATTACGGGAAGCATCCGTCTAAGCAGGTGACCAGCTACGACGTGGTCGCGCCGTTTTGGGCCAACCCGCCGGATGTCGATTTCTACTACGAAGACAAAATCCCGAACCAGGTACTGGGCGAGTTCGTCTGGACCGGCTTCGATTATTTGGGCGAGCCGACCCCGTACCAGGGCGGAGGGCGCGCGGGCCCCTCGGATTGGCCGGCGCGCAGTTCCTATTTCGGCATGGTGGACCTGGATGGGTTCCCCAAGGACCGGTATTACTTGTACCAGAGCCGCTGGACCTCGAAGCCGATGGTGCATTTGCTCCCTTCCTGGAATTGGAGCGCGGGCATGACGATTCCGGTCATGGCGTATTCGAACGCGGATGAAGTGGAGTTGTTTTTGAACGGAAAGTCGCTGGGGAGGAAGAAGCGCTTCGCGGAGACGTTCGAGATTCCGGTGGGGATCAACGTCAGTCCGTTTCTGAAGTTCGAGACCAAGTACCGCTTTGTGTGGCAAGTGGAGTATCAGCCAGGAGCGCTGCGCGCCGTCGCGTACAAAGATGGCAAGCAGGTGGCTGCGGATGAAGTGCGCACCGCGGGCGCGGCCGCCCGGATCACCATGATTCCAGATAGATCCACGATTCAAGCCGATGGCGCGGATCTATCGTACCTGACGGTGCGAATCGAAGATAAAGACGGCAATCTGGTTCCCGGCGCCGGCAATATGATTCGGTTTGCGCTGACGGGTCCGGGGTCGATCGCCGCGGTTGACAGCGGCAACGCTGCGTCGGATGAGCCGTTCCAGGCGGACCATCATTCGGCGTTCAACGGAATGGCGCTGGTGATCGTGCGGTCGAAGGCGGGCCAAGCGGGAAGAGTGCACGTGATGGCTTCGGCGGAGGGATTGACCTCGGCAACCGCGGATATTACAGTGGCGAGCGAGAGGTGACGGATGCGTCCTGCGGCTCTGGCTGCGCTTCTGGCTTGGCTTTTGGCTTCTTTTGCGGTTTCGGGCGCGCTCCCCCAAGACGATCCCGAGATCGCTGCGCACGACGCCCCGGCCACATTTACCAGCCGGGTCAACCTAGTCTCCGTGCCGGTCGTCGTTCGCGATAGCAAGGGTCATGCGGTCGGCGGCCTTCGCCAGGAAGACTTTCGGCTCTTCGACAAGGGCAAGCCGCAGACGATCCTGAAATTCTCCGTGCAGACAAGCGTTCTGCAACGGGACGCCGCGCCGTTGACTGGCAATGCTCCCAGCGTTAGCCCAACTCAACCCACGATCTCCGCGCCTGACCCGCCGGCGAAACCCCCCTTGCCGGATCGCTACGTCGCGTATGTGTTCGACGATCTCCATTTGAGGTTCGAAGACCTCGCGCAAGTGCGCAAGGCCGCGGAACGGCACTTTGCTGAATCGCTCGCGCCCACCAGCCGGGCAGCCATTTACACGACTTCCGGCCGCGTGATGCTCGATTTCACGGACGATCGCGAAAAGCTGCAGGAGGCGCTGCTTCGAATCACGCCCCCAAGCGCGGCGGAGCCTCCGGGGATCGAGTGCCCGGATATCATCGGCGTCTACCAGGCCGATTTGATTGTGAATAAGGGCGATTCGGCGGCTTTCCGAGACGCCGCGGTGGAGTTGCAAGAGTGTCTTCCGCCAGAAGCCATTACCAGGGGGACGGTCATCTCCTATTCCGAGAAGGCGCTCGCGGTGAACAACCTGAATACGCAGCCGTCCATGAATATCTTGGCGGGTGTGGTCCAGCGGCTCGCGGTCATGCCGGGAAGCCGGAGCATCGTGCTGGCGTCTCCTGGATTTTTGATGCTCAGCGACAATCACTCGGAGGAGATGGAGCTGATGGATCGGGCGATTCACTCGAACATCGTCATCAGCACCTTGGACGCGCGCGGGCTCTATACGCCTTTCGGTGGAGACGCCGCCGGCAACCGGGATACTGGCCTGACCGGAAGAACGCCGAGCGCACTCAAGGCGCGTTATCTAAGGGCGGAAGCGGAGGCCAATAAGGACGTGATGGCAGAGCTTGCCGATGGCACCGGCGGCAGGTTCTTCGAAAACGACAATGGCCTGAAACAGGGCCTGGATCAACTCGCCGCGCCGGCAGAGTACACCTACATTCTCGGTTTCTCGCCGCAAAATCTAAAGCTCGATGGGAGTTATCACGGGTTGAAGGTGACGCTGGTCAATTCGAAGGGACTTGAACTGCAAGCTCGCCGTGGCTACTGGGCGCCGAACCATGCGGCAGATGCGGCTGAGCAGTCGAAGGAGGAGATCCAGGAGGCGGTATTTTCTCTGGAGGAAGTGCTCGATATTCCGGTCGATGTCACTACCGACTTCTTCAAAACTGGAGATGCCGGCGCGGAACTGACCGTCGCGGCACACCTCGATCTGAACGGTCTCAAATTCCACACGGCCGGAGATCGCCACGTCGATACCCTTACCGTGGTGACCGCCGTGTTCGACCAGAACGGCCGCTACATCAGCGGGATTCAGAGAGTGATCGACCTTCGGCTTCGGGAGCAGACGCTCGAGAAGGTGCTCGGCTCCGGCATGGCCGTGAAGGAGAGCTTCGACATCCCGCCCGGCCGTTATGTGGTCCGCGTGGTGGTGAGAGACTCGGAAGGCGAGACCATGGCCGCGCGAAATGGAACAGTGGACATCCGGTGAAACTGCTCGCGGCAGTTCTCGTCCTGATGGGCGCCGCGGCTCACGCGCAGGCCCCCGTTTATTCCAGCGAAACCAGGGTCGTCTTAGTAGACGCAGTGGTGAGTAAGAAAGGTGAGTACGTCCGTGGACTGACTGCCAAGGACTTCCGCGTATGGGAAGACGGCAAGGAACAGACCATCCAGAGCTTCACCGTCACGACGGACGCGTCTGCTGAGGAGCCGCACCGGCTGGTATTGTTCTTCGACGATACCGGAATGAGCGCTGGCGATCAGGCCGGCGCCCGGCAAGCCGCGGCCGCTTTTATTGACACCTACGCGGGTCCCAACCAGTTGATGGCGGTGGTCAATTTCGATGGCGGCTTTCGCGTCGCTCAAAATTTCACCGAAAACGCGGGCCGGCTGAAGGAAGCGGTGCGCGAAGTGAGACTCACTACATTGAACTCCGGCTTAACTCCACGGGCGACGGCGATGGGAACCGCCGAAGCCGCCGCTCGCAGCCAGATCCAGTCGGTAGAGAATCTCGCCCGAAATCTGAATGCCGTGCCGGGCCGGAAGGTCATCGTTCTTTTTGCTGGTGGAACTTCGTTTGCTGGCGCGGGCCGGGCCGATGTGACGAGCCTGGTTGAGATCAGCAACCAGTCCAACGTCGCGGTGTATCCGGTTGTGCCGGGCGTAGTAGTGCAGGGCCAGTCGGGAGCGCCCTTCGATCTGGGGAACGCTCCGCAGACGGGTATGTATGGCTCGCCCAACCGCATTCGGGGCGGAGCTGGCGACGTCGCGCTGACCCCCGGCGGCATGTCGGCCGATAGTGTCCCGCTGACGATTGCCACCGGAACGGGCGCTTCGATCTTGTCCGGCTCCAACGACCTTCTCGGCCAATTGCGAAGCATCGGTGCGGAGCAGAGTCAGTCTTACGTGCTCGGTTACACGCCACCCGATTCCAAGGAAGGCGCCTGCCATTCCCTACGCGTCAAGGTGGATCGCGGCGGGACCGAGGTGCGGTCGAGATCGAGTTACTGCACGTCCAAGCCGCAGGACCTGCTGGCGGAAAGCCGCGTGGAGCAGGATCTGGAGAAGCGGGCGGCGGGGCAAACGGGCGGCGCGGCGGCATCGATACAGGCTCCGTTCTTTTACATCGCAACAAACTTGACCGGAGCTGTGGCGCGGGTCAATGTCGCGATGGAGATCGCCACGGACGCGCTGAAGTTTGAGAGCCAGAAGGGCAAGCTGCATGCCGAGATGAATATTCTGGGGATTGCGTCCGCTCCCGATGGCGGCGTAGCGGCGCGGTTCAGTGACATCGTCAAACGGGATTTCGATACTCAGCAGGATCTCGACAAATGGAAAGATCGCCCCTTTCATTACGAGAAGGAGTTCAAAATAGCTCCGGGCCAGTACAATCTGACCGTCGTGTTCAGCTCAGCGGGCACGAACTTCGGCAAGGTGGAGACGCCCCTGAGTGTTCTCGCTCATGACCGCGGCCGTCTGGCCATCAGCGGCATCGCTCTGGGCAGTGCAGCGCGTCCAGCCGCGGATCTGGGGTTGGAAGCGTCGTTGATTGACGGCGGCACACCGCTCATCGCCAACGGCATGCAATTGCTTCCCACAGGATCGAATGTTTTCGAAAAATCCGGTATGGCTTTCTGCTACTTTGAAATCTATACTCCCGCCCCAGCCGAATCGCCAAGCCTGCGCATCCGCATTCTGGACCGCAAGACGGGCGCTGCGGTTTGGGACGGCGGCGAAGCAAAACTCGATCCTTCGAGCGCCAAATCCGTCGTGCCGGCAGGCTTGAGCCTCCCCATCGAATCCCTCACCCCCGGTGCTTATCGCTTGGAGGTCACCGCAACAGAGGGGCCGGACCAAACCGCGCGGCAAACAGTAGATTTCGAGATGCGCTGATCGCTACTGCCGTTTGAGCACCGCGATGTGCAGGCCGGGAGGCAGCTTGGCGTGGTCGAGATCGAGATCGCCGTTCACCAGGGGGACGTTCACGGCGATGGTTTCGGCCGGGGCCGGATAATTCATGCTGAACGACAGCGCCAGTCCGTCCATGGAACCGTTGAGCGTGCGGGAGACGTCGGAGTAGGAGCGCAGCAGCCGGGCGCGTTCCGGATCATCGCAGGTGAGCAGCGCTTCGCGCACGATGTCGTCTTCCGAAGCGTACTCGAGTACGCCGACGATATGCGGCTCACGCATCAACGGATCCCGCGTGTTGTCGGGAGGGACGTCGAAACCGGCGTAGCGGTCCTTGATCGTCTCCCGGGAAATGCTGAAGTGCACCATGGGGACGTAGGTATCGAACAGGCGCTGCGTGGTGGCCAGCTTCAACACGGTCCACCATGGCACCTCCTCCACGCCCCGGCTGACGATCCAGACCGCGTCCTCGGCCACCTCGGCGTCGGTGCCGGTGATGGTGGTGCTGTACAACGGCCTCTGCTTAGGATCGGTTCCCAGCGGCCAGGCTTCCAGCGTCACCGTGCCGCGCACGCCCGGCTCATCCAGCACCTGCCGGTTGCGCGTGGAGATGGCCAGCAGCAGGCGCTGTTCCGGAGGAAGGCCGGGAACCCCTTCGCCGCTGACGCCGTAGCGGGTGTTGCGGATGTCGATCACCTTCTGGCCGTCTTTGTTGGTGGAATAACTGAACGTGGAGGGGTTCTGGACAGTCAGAGGCTTGGCTGGAGCGGCCGGAGGCGGTTGCTGAGCGAGGCCTGCCACGGCGGCGGCCAGCAAAGAGATGGCGAGTGTGATGGTGAGCTCCGGACGGGTCACGGCGTTTCTTGGATCAGACTCTTGGATCACAACTATCAGACCATATCCGCTGCTTCAGTGCGACATCCCGCAGCGGCCGGCTTTGTACAAGCGCCGGTCCATCCGGGCCAGACTGCGAGCCAGGCTGCGCACCAGCCGCGGCGGAAAGATGGGCGTGTGCGGGATGTCGCACAAGTGGTTGGGGATTTCCCAGACGTCGCGTTCCGCCGTCATCCAGCCGTTGCCATCGAAGCGAGTCAAATTGACGGGGCGGGAATACGTGCGCAAGGTTTTTTCGCCGGCCGGATTGTAGTAATGCTCGAAGTAGCTCATCACCAGCTCGCGCAGGGTGCGATAGACCGGCTCGCGGGAGCGGAGACCGGAATAGTCGGATTTGGCCAGCGCTCCCCACAAGCCACGGGAGCGGTACACCGCGAGCACGTGATCGGAGTCGCGGACGGCTTCGAGATCGACGATGAGGGGAGGATGCCCGAGCAGCCGCAGGGCCGTCGCGGCAACCATGGCTCCCTCCATGCAGTGGGCTGCGCCGTGTTTCAGAGCCAGGCGCGGAGAATAGCAGGTATGGCCGCGCGGCTCCATGTTATAGCGCAGATCGTCGTCGAGAAAACGCTGGATCAGGGCGGGGGTGGTCAGGCGCGAAAAGACCTTGCGCTCGTGACGGTCAAAACCGTCGATACTCATCGCACGTGCCATTGTTATATACTCACCGTTTCGTATGCGTGATTTGCGGCTGGGTGATGTCCTCGACGATTTTTGCATAAAATGCCGCCGGTTGACGAATCATTCTATCGTTTCCCTGCTGGCCGGCAAAGCGGCCAAGGTGCGCTGCCGGACCTGCTACAACGACCACGATTTCCGCAATGAGCAGGCTCCGCCGTCGAAGAAGGATTTGAAAAAAGCCGCGCTGTTCAACCAGGTGCTCGCCTCGGCGGGGGTGCCAGCGGCGCCCGCGGCTTCCGATGTATCCGCGGCTCCGGACCCTCCGGCTCTTGAAGCTGTGGCTCTTGACGCCGCGGCAGCGGACCCGGCGCCCGAAGCTGCCGCGGCCGCCGATCCGAAGCCTGCGGGGAGGAAGCAGGCTCGCAAGAAGGCGTAGAGGAAATCCCACGCTGGTCCACCCTATTTTCGGAGGACGTGCGTGGAAACTCCGCGAGGGCCAAAGCTGCGGTGGCTGCATGCTCAGGCAGCATTAAACCGCGGCAAACTCACCCAACTGCGGCGACTGTCGAGCGACGTGATCACGAGTTCGCTCGCGCCTGGGCAGCCTGGGGCCTTGAAAGTCCGGCCAGACGGGACTGTACTGGATGGACATCATCGGCTCACGATTCTAGAGGAGCGGCGCGATGACATCAACTTACTGCCGCGAGAGATAATGGAGCGAGAGGAGCAATGACTCCCACAATTTTTTGGATTCCCGGTCCCTGGCGAGGCCGCCTGGCAATCGTGCTTCGGCCCCGAGGCGGGGACTGGCTCGTGGACGAGTTCCAGGGCCTCCGGGGCGCGGGAATCGGCGCGATCGTCTCCCTGCTGGAACCGCAGGAAGCAGTGCTGATGGACCTGAGCGAAGAGGCCGCGGCCGCAGGCGATGCTGGTATGCGGTTCCTGTCCCTTCCAATACTGGATCGGAGTGTGCCGAATTCGACCGCGGCGGCGATAGCCGTCGCCGGAGAGATTGATGATGAGTTGAGGCGTGGCGTGAACGTCGCGATCCATTGCCGTCAGAGCGTCGGGCGCGCGGGCCTGATGGCGGCTGCCGTTCTGACCGCGTCGGGAGTAGAGCCGAGACGGGCGTTCGAGATCGTCAGCGCTGCCCGCGGCGTGGAAGTGCCGGAAACGGTTGAACAGCGAAACTGGCTGCTACATCTGCCAGCCGGCGTCAGGCTTTGAGGAACTCCTGCAACGCCGCCAGCGTCTCTTTGGGCGCGGTTTCCTGAAGATTGTGACCGCCCTGGATGGGCTTGCCGCTCACGTTGACCCCTTCCTCTTTCCACGCCGCGAGGTTGTCGTAGATCTGGTTGACGCGATTGGTGGCGGACCACAGGGTCACCAGCGGGCACTGGATCTTCTTGCCGGCCTTCATATCGGCCTCGTCGAGCTTCAGATCGACGGAGGCGGAGGCGCGGTAATCCTCGCACATGGCGTGCTCCATGGTGAGATCGATGCGATGGCGCAGGTAGGCCTTCTGCGCATCGGTAGTGGCGCGCGCAGCCCCCTGCTCGGCCGCCATCTGGAGCTGGGTTTCCGGTCCGGGCGCACGTTGCAGATCGTTGAACCAATGCGGATAGGTGCGCACGAAATCGAGATTGACGTGCGAATACAGATAGTGCGCCGGGATGATATCGAGCACAGCCAGCTTCAGCACCTTATCGGGATGATCCAGCGCCATGCGCCGGCCCACGCGGCCTCCGCGGTCGTGGCCCACCATGCGGTATTGATTGAAGCCCAGGTGCGCCATCACCTCGACTCCGTCCAGGGCCATGGGGCGCTTGGACTGGCTGGAATGATCGGGCTTGTCCTCCGGGCGGCTGGAATCGCCGTAGCCGCGGAGGTCGCAGATCACCAGGGTATAGTCTTTCGAGAGATCCTCGGCGATGAGGCGCCAGCTAATCACGCAATCCGGCGCACCGTGGAACATCAGCACCGGCGGGCCGGAGCCGCCGATCACGGCATTGATCTCCGCCCCGGAGGTCTTGATCCGCTCATTGCGAAAGCTGGCCGGGAAAAACTTGGTGCACGGCGACGGCGTGCCGGAGGCCGGAGTCCACACGGCATCGTCAGCCTTGGCGCTCGATTGCAGGAACGCGACCGCTCCAGCGGCCAAAGCAGTCTTGTGCAACATCCCTCGGCGAGTATCAGACATGAGAATCTCCTTAATCAGGCGGACGGCAGAGTTTCGAGCTTGAGCGGCCCGGTGCTGTCGCCCAGTTTTTCGATCGGCACGCCGGCGCGATCCAGAATCGTCACCAGCAGATTGGCCATGTGCGTGTCCATCTTATAATCGTAATGATAGCCGGTCTTGTACTTGCCGCCCAGCTTTCCGGCCAGCAGCGTGGGCAGATCGTTGTGGCGATGCAGATTGCCGTTGCCCATGCCGCTGCCGTACATGATCAGGCTGTGATCCAGCAGGGAGCCATCGCCGTCGGGCGTGGCCGCCATCTGCTCCAGCAGGTACGCCAACATCTGCACGTGATAGGTGTCGATGCGCGCCTTCTGCGAGATCAGGTCCTTGTCGTCGCGATGGTGCGAGATCAGGTGATGCTGGCCGGGGATGCCGATTTCCGGATAAGTGCGGCCGCTTAGCTCGCGCGCGATGATCAGGCTGGCGACGCGCGTCAGATCCGCACGATAACCCAGCACCATCAGGTCGAACATCAGCTTGGTGTGTTCCTCGAAGCCGGCGGGAATTCCGACGGGCCGGTCCGGAAGCTCGATGGATTGGGTCGCGCCCTGTTGTTCGGCGCCCTGAATGCGCTGTTCGATGTCGCGCACCGAATCGAGATATTCATTGAGCTTGGACCGGTCGCTGTTGCCAAGCGTGCCGGCCAGCCCGCGAGCTTCCTCCATGACCGAATCCAGGATGCTGCCTTCCTTCTGCGCACGCGCCAGCCGCTGGGCGGCACTGCCGCCGTCGCCGAACAGGCGCTCGAAGACCACGCGGGGATGGTTTTCGGGCATGTTCGGGGTGGTGTCGTTGCGCCAGGAAACCGTGTTGACGTAGAAGCAATCGCCGGAATCGCAGGAGCCTTGCGACGCGCTGTCGACGGTCAGCTCAAGCGAAGGAATCGGCGAATTTTTGCCGATCGCCTGGGCTGCGATCTGGTCGGCCGTGGTGGCGAGCTTCACCTCCACGCCAGGCCGCGTCCGGTCATAGGCGTGGACGCCGGTGAGCCATGCCGCGGAGGCTCGGGTGTGATCACCGCTGCCGTCGCCCTTCGTGTCCGCTTCCAGGTGCGAGAGGCCGGTCAGGATGTTGAACTGGCCGTTCACCTTTTCGAGAGGCTTCAAGTTCGGCGTCAGCTCGAAGTCCTTGCCCACCTTGGTGGGCTTCCATTGGTCGAAGATGACGCCGTGGGAGACGTAGACCCAGCCCAGTCGCGGGGTGGGCGCGGTCTGCGCGGTCAGCGCCGGCAGCATTGAATCCAGGAAGGGAAGCGCTACCGTGGCGCCGAGGCCTTTGAGCAGCGTCCTTCGCTCGATCGCCTTCTTCGAAATGAACGTCATTTAGTCACCTGCGCTTTCGTTTCAAGTTTAGCTGCTCTCATCTGGAATGGGGCGCTGCGGGCGACCCCTAGAACCAGCGATGCAAACGTGTTGTTGCTGGCCGCTGCATCATGGACGATTTTGCGCACCGCCGGCTGATCGTAATACTGCACGTTGCGGCCGATGCCGTACATCAGCAGCTTTTGCGCGATGGCGCCGGTAAACTGCTGCGGATCGCGCAAGATCATCTGCTTCACACCGTCCATGCCGTTCACCAGCGTGCCATCCCTCAGCGTGCTGGATACATCGATGGGTTTGCCGGCGTCCTGATCGCGATATTGCCCGACGGCGTCAAAATTCTCCATCGCGAAGCCGATCGGGTCCATGCGGGCATGGCAGTTCGCGCACGCGGGATTGGCGCGATGCTGCACCATGGCCTCACGCAGAGTCAACGCTTCGCCGTTTTTATCGCCCTCGGTCTTGAGCGAGGGAACGTTCGGCGGCGGAGGAGGCGGCGGCGAGGCCAACAGATTCTCCAGAACGTATTTGCCGCGCAGAACCGGCGAGGTTCGCGTGGAATACGATGTCAGCAGCAGAATGCTGCCCTGCCCCAGCAACCCTCCGCGCGGACTGCCTGGCGGAAGCGTCACGCGCCGGAACTCGCTGCCGTTGATGTTGGGGATGCCGTAGTGCTTCGCCAGACGTTCGTTGAGGAACGTATAGTTGGCGGTGAGCAGCTCCGCTACGCTGCGATTTTCGCGCAGGATGCTGTCCAGGAACAGAGACGTTTCCTTTTTGAAGGATTCGCGCAAGCCTTCGTCGAAGTCGCGAAACAGGAACAGGTCGGGTTGTTTTACGTCGACGTCGCGCAGGTACAGCCATTGCGCGGCGAAGTTGTTGACCAGGGATTCCGAGCGCGGATCGGCCAGCATGCGCTGGACTTGCTTTTCCAGCATGGCGGGCTGCCGGAGCTGGCCGGCTTCGGCGACGCGCAGAAGCTCATCGTCGGGAATGCTGCTCCAGATAAAGAAGGATAGGCGCGAGGCGAGCTCCAGGTCTGAAATGGCGTGGGCAACTTCTGGTTTCGAGCCCGCCGGGTCGCGCTCGATGCGATACAGAAACTGCGGGCTGACCAGCAACCGTTCGATGGCGGTCTGAACGCCCAGATCGAAGTCGCGCTGCTTGCGGCCCTTTTCGTAGAAAGTCATCAGCGGCGCGAGATCTTGCTCGGTGACAGGACGTCTATAAGCCCGGCGAGCCAGGGCGGTCAGGATCTGCTTGGCGCAGCCGGCCTCGGCGGCATCCTTGGCGCCAGGCCCGTCCTTAGGATGACAGATGAAGATGCGCTCCCGGCTGGGCGTGTCGCCGGGGCCGGTGGCATTGTAGGGCCCGCGGATGGTCACCGCGGCAACCGCCGGCTGCGTTCCACGGCTCCGCTGGCGAGGACGCAACGTCGCCTCATCCAGGGCTTCCGTGATCTGCACGAAGGTCACGCCGATAAGGTGCGGGCCGGCCTTCACGGCGATCCGAAAATTGCTAGCCCCACCTCCGCGGTTTCCACGCCCGCCGCCGTTGCCGACGGTCACCAGTTGCTGGCGCTCGCCGTCCACCGTGATTTCGAGCTGGTGCGGGTTGCGAGCCTGCCCAGCCAAATTTACCTCAAGCTCGTATTCGGCGTCGAGCGGGAAGTAACTGTGGATGGCCAAGCCGCCGCGTGTGCCGAAAGGCAAATCCTCGACGCGCGAGTCCTGCGGCTCCTGCATCGGCAGGTCGTGAATGTTCACCATCACCGGAATCTGCGGGTCGCCCACGGCGAGCCGGCTGATCTTGGACGCGGCATCCAGATAGCGCTCCATGGTGGCCGGCGAGATGTACAGCAGGTCGGCGATGTTGTCGAAGCCGCTGGCGGAGTTATCGTCCGGCAGGAGCAGCGTAAAATCCATCTCCTTGGGCAGATTGTCCAGAGCCAGAAGATCGCGGACCGCGTTGCGATATTCGGTGCGGGTCAGGCGATGCAGATTGGGCAGCTCGCCCGCATTGGGATGGGCCGCGGCCGTGCGATCGAGCTCGGTTTCCAGATACGTGCGGAACTGCGCGTAGGCAGCATCGTCCGGCCGCGCGTTGCCCACTGGCGGCATGGTCTTCGCGCGAAGTTGCTTGATCACACGTTCCCACAACTCGGCGTGATCGCCGGGCTGCGCGAGGAACGCCGGGTCGAGCACCACGTCTCCCGCATGACCGCCGGAATCGTGGCAATCCAGGCAATATTCGTTGACGACTTTTTCTGAAGCCTGCCGGCCGGGCGACTGGCCGTACGCGGCCAGGAGCGGCAGGGCTCCCGTTAACAGCCTGATTCTCCGAAGCTTTAGACCCATTTCCTTGGCCAGTATGATATGTTGTATGCAAGTTTGCAAGCGGTATGCATGCAGCCGCTCGGCGGAGGTAAAACGTGAGCATTCAAAAATGGTTTATCGCGCTGACAGCCGGACTTTGCTGCGCGGCCCCGCCGCCGGCTCCTGAGGCTCAATTGGCCAGCGCCGTCAGAACCGGCGACGCCGCACAGGTCAAGGCGCTCCTGGTCAAGAAGGTCGACGTGAACGCGCCGGCCTCGGACAGCTCGACGGCGCTCGATTGGGCCGTGAAGAGTGGGAACCTGGAGATCGCCAGCCTGCTGCTGTCTGCGGGCGCGGATGCCAAGGGTTCCACGCGCTACAACATCACGCCGTTGTCACTGGCCGCGGAGAACGGCGACGCGCCGATGATCGCGCGATTGATCGAGGCCGGCGCCGACCCGAACAGCACGTCGGAACAGGGGCAAACGGCGTTGATGACCGCCGCGCGCAACGGCAACGTGGCTGCTATTAAGATGTTGTTGACGCACGGGGCCAAGGTCGGCGAGGCTGAGCCGTACCGCGGTCAGACCGCGCTGATGTGGGCCGCGGGCAACGGCAATGCCACGGCGGAAGCGATGCTGATCGAGTTCGGCGCGGACATACGCGGCAAGTCGAAGGCCGGGTATACGCCACTGCTGTTCGCGGTGCTGAACAACCAGATTGACGCCGCCAAGACGCTACTGGATCACGGAGCCAACGTCGAGGATCAGGCTCCGGACGGGACCACCGCTCTGAACATGGCGATCGTGAATTGTTACTACGATCTGGCCTCGGTTCTGCTGGACTATAAGGCCAACCCGAACGCGCCCGATCCACGCGGCGCGGCGTTGCATGCAGTGATCTGGCTGAACAAGCCGGGCGCGAGCTGGGAAGCCGCGGGGCTGGCGCAGGATCCCGAGCCCGTTCCCCGCCCGACCGGAAAGGTGAGCGCGCTACAGATGGCGGAAAAGCTGCTGCAGCACGGCGCGAATCCCAACGTCCGTATCACCTGGGAAGAGATGCCCATGACGGTGAGCCTGGGCACCACTAAGAACCCGCCCAACATCAACCTCGGGCGGCATCATTTGAGCTTCGTCGGCGCGACTCCGTTTTATTCCGCAGCACGCAACGGCGACGTGCAGATGATGAAGCTGTTGCTCAAGTACGGCGCAAATCCGAAGCTCAATACCGAGGTCGGCGTGACGCCGCTGATGGCCGCCGCATGCCTGGATTATTACGAAGGCGAAAGTCCCGGGCCTTTGACAGGCGTTCCGGAAGCGGAGCGGCTGGAGGCGGTGAAACTGGCCTATGAACAGGGCGGCGACGTCAACGCCCACACCCATCTGGGCGATTATCCGATGATCGGCAGCGCCGAGTTCACGCTGCTGGATTACCCGGTGAACATGAACGATCTGTTGAACCTGGGCGTGGGCGATCCGCGCTGGGACGGCATGGAAGCGGTGCACGGCGCGGTAATCTGCAACCAGCCTTCGATCCTGAAATTCCTGATCGACCACGGCGCCGATGTGAACGCGCGCAACCGGCTGGGCTGGACTCCGCTGATGATCAGCAAAGGAATCTTCATGGCCAACTCCAAGAAGGAATTTCCGAAAGAAGCAGAGATGCTGAAGAAGGCAGGCGCACAACAATGAGAGCCCGATTTGTTCCGCTGATCGCCGCGAGTCTGACCGCGCTCGCGGTGACGTCGAACGCCGCGACGCCAACCGCCGTGACACCGACATTTGACAAGGACATCCTGCCGATTTTGCAGGCGCACTGCCAGCAGTGCCACCGGCCCGGCGAAGTCGCGCCGATGTCGCTGCTGACCTACACGGATGCCCGGCCCTGGGCCAAGGCGATGAAGTCTGCGGTGGTCACCGAGAAAATGCCGCCGTGGTTTGCCGACCCCAACTACGGCCACTTCGCCAATGACCGGCGCTTGAGCAAAGCCCAGATCGACGCCATCTCTGCGTGGGCCGACAATGGAGCGCCGGAGGGCGATAAGAAAGACGCGCCGCCACCGCGCACCTTTCAGGACGGCTGGAACATCAAGCCGGACATGATCATCGAGATGCCCAAGGAGTTCCACGTCAAGGCCAAAGGAACGATCAATTATCAGAACATCCTGGTGCCGGCGCACTTCGACCAGGATACGTGGGTGGTTGCGGCGGAGATGCGCGCCGGGAATCCGAAAGTGGTGCATCACATGCGCGCTATCGTGCGGCCACCGAATTCGACGTGGATGGCGAACGCGGTTCCGGGCGAGGCTTACGAGGAGGGTTCGGAAGCCA
Source organism: Bryobacterales bacterium (assembly GCA_963838455.1). GTDB lineage: Bacteria > Acidobacteriota > Terriglobia > Bryobacterales > Bryobacteraceae > Palsa-187. The sequence goes on along the minus strand of CAWISY010000070.1, from coordinate 67,818 downwards.
TGGCCGGAGCCAAAGAAGGCACCGATCTGCTCGGCAAATACAATCCGGGATTGGGCCCGCAGAGCTTCGATATTGGAGGGTCCGCGAAGTTTATTCCCAAGGGCTCCGACATCGTCTTCAACATTCACTACACCTCCATTGGGACGGAGCAGACGGACCGGTCGAAGGTCGGCTTAGTGTTCGCAAAGGCTCCGCCGAAGCTGCGGTATTGGATGTCGCCGGGCACGCCCGCGGCGTTTAATCTGGCGATTCCAGCCGGCGATAGCAACGCGGAAGTGGTCAGCGAAGTGACGGTGGGCGTCAGCGACGCCAAGCTGGTCTACATCCAGCCGCACATGCACCTGCGCGGCAAAGATTACGAGCTGCGCTTGATCTATCCCACCGGCGAGACCGAAACGGTGTTCAAAGGGAAATGGAATTTCGATTGGCAGGTGGGATACCAACTCGCCAAGCCGATTGTGCTGCCGAAGGGCACGCGCATCGTGGCTATCGCGCATTACGACAATTCGGCCAACAACAGGTTCAATCCCGATCCTTCCAAGACCATTGTGTGGGGCGATCAGAACTGGGACGAGATGCAGTCCGGATTTCTCGGGCTGGTGCTGGACGTGAACACGGACGTCAACAAAATCTTCACGCCCAGTGGGCCGAGCCTGCTTCCTCGCGGGCCGCTGGGGCCGACCCTGACCGCGTTGCACTAAAAAGACCGCTCCCCTGAAGAACGGCCTGCGATTCGCCGCGCATTCGCCACCCTTCGCCCGTTCTTCATCACTATCGGTGGGCCGCAGGCCCATGAGGACTCACTTTGGTCGCGGCTCTCTTTTTGAATCGCGCACAACGCAAGCTGTGCGCTCGGCCGCCTAGCGAACTGAGCCGCGACCGCAGGAAGCAGTACTCTAGGGCTGAACTGAAGCGCGAGTGATCTGCGCGATAACCGGCGTGCCGCACTGCTGCATGGTGCGTTGCAGCTCCGCGCGAAGAATGTCGAGCACACGCTCGACCCCGTCCTGGCCGAACGCGCTCAGGCCCCACACGTAGGGCCGGCCGATGCCGACGGCCTTGGCGCCCATCGCCAGAGCCTTATAAGCGTCGGTGCCGCGGCGAATGCCGCCGTCGATCAACACCGGAATTTGCGTGCCCGCGCCATCGAGGACTTCGGGAAGACTTTCGATGGTAGGGCGCAGGTCTTCGGTGGCTCGGCCGCCGTGATTGGAGACGATGATGCCGTCGACGCCGTGCTCGCGGGCGAGCCTTGCGTCTTCGCGCGTCTCGATTCCTTTGAGCAGCAGCTTCATCCGGGTCAGCTTCTTAAGGCGATCGACATAATCCCAAGTGGCCGACGCGGGATTGATGGTGGAGCCGCTCAGGCCGTCGAACATGGGTGCGCGGCCCCGGGCTCGCGCGACGGCGCCGTTGGGTCCGGAGACGTGGCAGCTCAGGCAATCGCGCGTGTCGGTGCGCGCCAGGCGAGTCGCAGTCTCCGTATTACGGCCTCCCAAAAGATCGATGGTCCAGGCCATCGCGGGACATCCGGCGGCTTCCACGCGGCGGACCAGTTTTTCGGTGTCCTCCCATTTGGCCGGCATGTAGAGCTGATACCACGGCGGCCTTCCCAAGGCTTTGGCGACGTCCTCTAGCGATGCCGAAGTTTGGGTCGAGAGAATCTGCAAGGCGTTCCTGGAGCGGGCGGCTCGCGCCACGGCGACCTCGCCTTCGGGATGAAACATCTTTTGCCCGCCCAGGGGGCACAGAAAAATGGGGCTCGGCCATTCCACGCCGAACAGGGTGATCCGCAGATCGGGTTTGGAGACATCCACCAGCCGGTGCGGCCGCAGCTCGATGTGTTTGTACGCGGCGTTGTTGGCGTCGCGGGTGAGATTGTCGTCGACGCCGCTGGCCATGTAGCCCCAGTGCGCAGGTGGAAGTTTATCGTGAGCCAGCGGCTCGAAGTCCATTACGGAGAGAATGTCGGCGGCCTTCTGGCCAAAGGCTCTCGGCAGTAGTGGGCTCGCAGCAAGGAAACGCAAAAACCGGCGGCGCGAACGCGTCATTTGATTAAGAACCTCAGGGCCGCTTGGGTTTGACTTTATACTCGGCGTCGGTGACTGGGCCGAGCCAGGTCAAGTCGCCACGGTTGACGTTATACTGCACGCTCGCCTGGTCAGGCGCGGCTCCATGCCAATGCGCGACGCCGGGGCCGACGTAGGTCGTCTCGCCGGGGTGTAGCTCGATTACCGGCCCGCCCTTGACCTGCGTCAACGTAACGCCTTCTTCAGCAAGAATGATCTGGCCGCGGGAGTGGGTATGCCAGTTGGTGCGAGCTCCGGGGCCAAAGCGGATATGCACGATGCTCGGGTTTGAATCGTCTTTGAGTTTGGTGACCTCGCCGCCGGTGAAAGTCTGAGTCGGTGATTGACCGTACACGAAAAACAGGCATCCGGTGAGAAGAACCGTTGCGGCGCAAAGGAATCTCATGAGAGGGAGTCTATCATTTATCATGCGGAATGTTGCCGGACCGGTCTTCTTCGGGGCGTCCTTGTTCGCGGTTTCTGTCTTCGGCCAGGCCCCGTCCGCTGACGGGGCGGATTCAACTGACGGTCTCGCGCCGGTAGTGCGCTACTAACTCGAGCAGAGCCGATGCGCGAACCGGCTTGGCGATGTAGTCGTCCATTCCCGCGGCCAGGCAGCGCTCGCGATCCCCGGTCATGGCGTGAGCAGTCATCGCGATAATCGGGATGTGCTGGCCGCGCGGCCGCTGGCGGATTCTCGCGGTCGCGTCGAAGCCTCCCATCTCCGGCATCTGCAGGTCCATGAGAACCACGTCAAATTCCTGTTGCTCGAAGGCTCGCAGCGCTTCGACGCCATTGTTGGCCAGCACCACGTGATGCCCGCCTTTTTCCAGAATGCGTACCGCCACACGCTGGTTCACGATATTGTCCTCGGCCAGCAGAATGCGCATGGCTCCTTCCGGGAGCCGCACGGAAGGCACGGCGGTTTTCTCCGGGGAGCGTGCCGCCTCCTCCCGTAAATGAGTCTGAGCCATCACCTTGGCGATCGCAGATTTCAGCTCGGCGCGGCGCACCGGCTTGGTGACATGAACGCAGATGCCGAGCTCGCGGCAGCGTTGAATGTCACCGGTCTGGACGCCGGAAGTGAGCATCATCACGATCGCGCCCGCCAGATTGGGCGAGTTGCGGATCAAGCGCGCCAGGCCGAATCCGTCCATCTCGGGCATCTGGCAGTCCGTCACCACCAGTTCGAAGGATTCGCCGCGCGCAGTGGCCTGCTGCAGCAGGCTCAACGCCTCGGCTCCGCCCGCCGCTGAGACGGGTTTCATGTCCCAGCGGTGAAGAAGCTCGGTGAGGATGCGGCGGTTGACCGCGTTGTCGTCGACCACCAGGACGCGCGTGCCGGCCAGGCACGGGTCCGTGGGCTCCGGCCGCTGGGCTTCTGTGGCGGCGCTGAAGGTGGCGTCGAAGTGGAAGCAACTGCCCTGGCCGGGCTGGCTCTCCACCTGGATCGTCCCGCCCATCAATTTCACCAGGCGGGTGGAAATGGTCAGGCCGAGGCCGGTGCCCCCATATTTCCGGGTGGTGGAGTTGTCGCCTTGCGCGAAAGGCTCGAAAATCGCGGACAGTTTTTCCGGCCCGATCCCGATGCCGGTGTCCCGCACCTCAAAGCGCAGGCGCACTTCCTGATTTTGGGCCGATTCAAGATTTTGAGCGGGTTCCAGGCACACGCGCACGTCCACCTCGCCGCTGTCGGTGAACTTGATGGCGTTGCCGGCCAGGTTGGTGATGATCTGGCGCAGCCGCATGCGATCGCCCACGACATAGGCGGGCACGCCGGGATCGACCTCGAGCGTCAGCTCCAGATTCTTCGAGTGCGCCCTCAATGCCAGCGACTTCACGGCCTCCTCCATCTGGTCGCGCACGTTGAAAGAAACCGGGTCCAGATCCATGCGGCCGGCCTCGATCTTGGAGAAATCGAGAATGTCGTTGATCACGGTCAGCAGAGAATCGGCCGACGCCTTGACGGTGTAGAGACACTCGCGCTGGTCCGGAGTCAGGTCGGTGTCGAGCACCAGCTCGGTCATTCCCATGACGCCGTTCATGGGCGTGCGGATCTCATGGCTCATATTGGCGAGGAACTCGCTTTTGGCGCGGCTGGCGGCTTCGGCGCGCTCCTTGGCCAGAAGCAGCTCCGCGGTGCGCGCGGCCACCTCGTGCTCCAGCAGGTCGCCCCGATTCAAAAGCGCCGCGTCGCGGGATTCAATCTCGGAGAGCATCCCGTTGAAGGTGTCGATCAACTGACCCAGGTCGTCGTCGGATTCTTTTGTCGCTCGAACCTTGTAGTCTTTTTGCATCGAGACGCGCTTTGCCACGCCGGCCACATGCGCGATTGGTACGGACACCACGCGCTGGAGGCGCGAGGAGAGCGCCAATGCCAGCGCCGAGCTGACCAGCAGGATCACGAAAAGGGCCCCGCCGAAGCGCGCCAATCTGGCGTGCAGTTCGCCCAGATCGGATTCCAGGCAAAGGAAGCCGGCGTTCTGCCCGGCCAGAGCGATGTCGCGGTAAAGGATCAAGCGGTCGCCCTCATACCGGATGCCGCTGTAGCGAAGCTCGGGAACGCGTGTCTGGTCCGCCTCGCGGCGATACACGGCGAACGGTTCTCCGTCGGCGGAATAGAGCACCGCGGCGACAATATGTCTTTGCGTACGAAGCCCGGCCAGCAGTTCCGCCGCGGCGCGGTGATCGCCGAAAGTAAGGGCGGCGGTGCTATTGGATCCCATCATGTCCCCGAGCACTTCTAGATCCGCGCGCATGTCGGCGCGCAAAGCACGCTGCACATAGGTGAGCACGGCCACGCTGGCCGGGATCAAAGCCGCCAGCACCGTGAACATGATGATCAGGGTCAGCTTGTGTTTGATGGCCAGATTCCGGAAGGGGGTGAGTTCAATCATGGCGCTATCTCCGCACGATCTCGGCAAGGCTCAGCAGCTTGGCGCTGATCTGGAGCTGTTGGCGGCGGGCTGCCTCCAGGTTGATCTGCAGGTGCACCGTTCCGCCCTCAATCTTGAAGTTGATGATTCCGCCCTCTGCGGTGAAGGTGTCGGTGTCTCCCACCGTCAACACGCCGGAGGGTTGAATCTGCCCCAGCAGCAGGGCGAAGCGTTTTCGCTCCGAAGCACTGACAAACACAATCTGGCAGCCCGGGACCTGCTGCACATCGCTGAGCTGCCGCACTTGAAACACCCGGTTTTCGAACCGTTTGCCCTCGGCTTCCGTGGCCAGAGCGTCGCCAAAGGGATTCTTGCCAAGGACGCCGATCACGATGGGATCGGCGGGGCTCTTGAAGGTTCGCGGCGGCCACACCACGAATTTGACGAAGTTGTAGAGAACCGCGGCCTTCACTTTGTATTCGTCGGTAGCTTGTGCGTGCATCGCCGTGCCGAACACAATTCCGAGAACAATGGTCGAGCTGAAGTGACGCACGTCGGTCCTCGACGAAACTAATCGGTCTGCGGATCACGTTCGTGAGCTTGAGGCGCCAGCTTCAAGTTTCAAGCGCCATGAACGATGAGCACAACATGAGGCGACCGGCCCTGTGGCTGTCAATTGTGTGGCTGCTGGCCGGCCCGATTCTAGCGCAGGACCAGCAGACTGCGGGTTCTTCGGTGGACCAAACGGCGCCCTTCGAGCCCACCGTCCAGAACTACGATGCCATGAGTCTGGAGCAGCTCCTGCAAGTCAAAGTGGAGGGGGCGGCGCTTCACGCGCAGACCCTGCAGGATGCTCCGGCCAGCGTCACGGTCATCACCGCGGAAGACATCCGCAAGTACGGCTACCGCACCATGGGTGAGGCGCTCGCATCGGTTCGCGGTTTCTACCTGAATAATGACTACTCCTACCAAAACATCGGCGTGCGTGGATTTGGCGTGCCTAGCGATTATGCCAGCGACATTTTGTTCCTGGTGAACGGGCACGCTATGACGGACAACATCTTCGGGTATGAGCTCTTCCTGGGCAACGATTTCCCGATCGACATGAATCTCATCAAACAGATCGAGATCATTCGCGGACCCTCCTCCGCCTTGTACGGAACCAACGGAATGTTCGCCACCATCAACATCATCACGAAGACGCCGCAGGAGGCTGGCCCGGCAGCGGTCACCACCACCTTCGACAGCTTCGGCGAAAAGAAGGGCGAGGTCACGGTTGGCACTCCGCTCGGCAAGAACGCCCAGTTGTTGCTTTCCGGCTCGGTCTTTAACAACGCGGGCGAGAGCCCGATCTACATCCCCGAATACAACTCCCCGCAGAACAACAACGGGGGTGCGATCAACATGAACACAGAGCGGGGATATCATCTGTTCTCGAACCTGACGTGGCGGAACTGGACCATTACCGCGGTCTTCTCCGGAGACAATAAGGTCCAGCCCATCTCCTGGGGAAACACGATTTTCAATAATCGCGGAACGGAGAACGCGGATACCCGCAATTTTATTGACGCGTCCTACGTGCGCCAGCTTTGGCGCGGAACGCTGACGTGGCGGACCTTCTACGACGAACAAAACTACATCGGCCGCTTCGCCTATCCGCTCAATCCCGCCAATCCTCTGGACGGAGGCGTCGACGACAACCGGACCTTGAACGACGGCAAGTGGATCGGCTCCGAGCTCAGGTACCGGATCGAGCTTGGCGCCTTGGGAACCCTCACCGCCGGGGTCACAGCCAAGTTCGATATTCGCGCGCTGCAATGGGACTACGATGTGTCGCCCGTGTTCTATACGCATTTGGACGTCGAAACTCCGGACCGGGACTACGCGGTTTTCCTGCAGGACGAACGCAAACTCTCCGCGCGCTGGACGTTGGACCTGGGCGCGCGCGAGGACCAGTCCCGCTTGCTTCAAAATTTTTTCTCGCCCCGGCTGGCTTTGATCTACCGGCCTCCCTCGGCCTGGACGTTCAAGTTTCTCTACGGCCGCAGCTTCCGCAATCCCAGCTTGTTCGAGCTCTACTATGGCGACGGACAATCCCAGATCGCCAACCCGGCCTTGCGCCCGGAAACCGCGGACACGGTCGAAATCGACGCCGAGCGCAAGTTGGGAAAGGGCTGGAACTTGCTTACGGCGGTTTACGGGTACAAGCTTTCGAACTTCATCGAAGGCGTGCCCGCCGCTGGCGGACTGATTGAGTACGAAAATCAGAGCGCGCTGCGCGCGGGGGGAGTGGAGCTGGAGACCAACGGAAAGATCGCCTCATGGCTGGAAGCCACAGCCAGCTACGCGCTTCAACAAACCAAAAACCTGGGGGACAACTCCATCCTCGAGAATTCGCCCGAGCATCTGGCCAAGCTGCACTTCGCGGTGCCGCTGGGGCGCAAATTCATGCTCAGCAGCGGAATGCAGTATAACGGAGTTCGCATCAGCCTGGCGCAGCAAGCCGTGGGCGCGTACTATCTGGCCGATTTCACGCTGACCTCGCGGAATTGGCTGCGCAACTTCGATTTCACCTTGGGCATACGCAACGCGTTCAATTCCTCTTATTCGGATCCGGTGGCGTTGATGGCCGACACGATGCTGCAGCCGGGCCGCTCCATCTTCGTCGAGCTGATCCCGCACCGTGCGCGTTAGCCCGCTCGGCCCAGGGGAGGCTCGGTATTCGTCGCAGGAAACCGCTCCCCTGAAGAACGGCCTGCGATTCGCCGCGTATTCGCCACCCTTCGCCCGTTCTTCATCACCATCGGTGGGCCGCAGGCCCATGGAGACTCCCTCCGGTCGCGGCTCTGTCTAGTCGCAGATCAGAAAGACGAACAGAGCCGCGCGCGAAGCAAGCGGTTAGCCTCAGCCTTCGAGCTTGAAGCGCGTCGAAGCCAGCGTGTACATGCGCCGCCACAGCAGCCGGTTGACGGTCACCACCAGGGCGGCCATCACCAATGTGGCGGCGAGCAAGGAAGCAAAATCGCCGGTGTCGGTGGCGCGGCTGATCACCGCTCCCAGGCCGGTGGTCGAAAGCGTCTGCCCCTGAAATTTGAAGTATTCCGCGACGATGCTGGCGTTCCAGGCTCCGCCGGAGGCAGTCACGAACCCGGTGACCAGGTAGGGAAAGATTGCGGGAAGCAGCAGCTTGCGCCAGCGCTCCACGCCGCGAATCCCGAACACGCGGCAGGCCTCTTTTAGATCGGTGGGGATCGCGCTGGCCCCGGCGATCACGTTAAACAGGATGTACCACTGCGTTCCCAGCAGCAGCAATAAGATCGAGCCGATGCCCAGTCCGCCGCCGGCGCGGATCAGGTACAACAAAAGGATGGGGAACAGCGCGGTGGCCGGCACCGACGCCAGAATCTGCGCGAGGGGTTGAACGAAAGCGGCCATCCGGGGGCGCAGGCCGATGGCGATGCCCGCCGGAATGGTCCAGGCCGCAGCCAGCAGCAGGGTCGCCTCCACGCGCAGGAAAGTCGCGCCGGCTCCAGCCAGGATCCCCATCATAGCGGGTCGCGAAAGGGTGGCCGTCTCCAGGATCATTTTGACGGCCGCGAAGGCCAGCAGCAGCAATCCGGCCGCGGCCAGGACTCGCCCGGTCCACTTGCGGAGGGAAGATTGCGCGGCAAGGCCGGCTTCCGGCACGGATCTGGCGAAATGCAGGGCCAAGCTCTCCTGCGCGGGCGCGAGCGCCGCACGCTCCAGCGCGTTCAACAGCCGCGACCGTCGGATCAGGTTCAGCACCGCGGAGCGCGGCGCTTGGGAAGACTCCACCAGCTCCAGCTTGAACTTCTCGCTCCAGGCGATGGCCGGGCGCCACAGCAACTGGTCGATCAGCACAATCACCACGATCATGGTCGCCAGGCCCCACACGATCGCGCGCGTATCGCCGGCGTTCGACGCGGTTTGCAGATAAGAGCCGAGGCCCGGCAGCCGCAAATCGCGATTGCCCAGCACGAACATCTCGCAGGCCATCAGGAAGAACCACGCTCCGGCGACGCTCATCATGGAGTTCCACACCAAACCGATGGCCGCGCTGGGCAGCTCCAATTCCACCAGTTGCTGCCAGCGGCTGAAGCGGTAGATGCCGGCGGCTTCGCGCATTTCGCGCGGAACGTTCTTCATCGAGGAGTAGACGCTGAAGGTCATGTTCCACACCTGGCCGGTCAGAATCAGAAGAATGGAGCCCAGCTCTACGCCCAACTGGCGGGTCGGAAACAGCGCCACCATCGCCACCATCACGCCGGGGAGGAAGCTAAGCACCGGAATCGACTGAAGCGTATCGAGCAGCGGAATCAGCACGCGCTCCGCTTTTTCCGAGTGCGCCGCGACGTAGCCGTAGATCACGGCCACGATCAGGCTGAGCAGATACGCGAGGCCGATCCGCGCCACGGAATACATGGCGTACTTGGGCAGCGCGGAGGGGTGAAGGTCGATGGCGGGCTGTGCTCCCACCGGGGTCGCCCAATAGCGCGTGAGCGCCAGCAGCCCGTAAAACAGCCCCAGCCCGGCCAGGATCACCGGCAGATCGCGGAGCAGCGAACGGGCCGAACTCTTTATGGACATCGCCGGCACAACGGAGCCTGGCGCGGCGGAGCCGGGTGGGTTCATCCCTGCCTCCATGGCCGCGCCGGCCCTGTGCCGGCTGGAATGGACATCGCCGGCACAACGGAGCCTGGCGTGGCAGAACCGGATGGGTTCATCCCTGCCTCCATGGCCGCGCCGGCCCTGTGCCGGCTGGAATGGACATCGCCGGCACAACCGAGCCTGGCGTGGCAGAACCGGATGGGTTCATCCCTGCCTCGATGGCCGCGCCGGCCCTGTGCCGGCTGGAATGGACATCGCCGGCACAACGGAGCCAGGCGCGGCGGAGCCGGGTGGGTTCATTCCTGCCTCGATAGCCGCACCGGCCCTGTGCCGGCTGGAAATGCGGCCCACGGCAGCAGCCGGGCCGCCTGGTCCCCACCTGTCCCGTTCACGCTTCGACGGTCCCCTCTTCGGCCGGCGTCACCAGCCGGTCGGTTTCGGAATCGTAGGCGAAGATGCCGCTATAACGGCCCCAATCGAGCGCCGTTTCGATCTGCCGCTGGGTTTCCTCGGCGGAGAAACGCTCATCCAGAACGTCGCGAAAAAACTCCAGCGGCATGGCATGATCGGTCTTGCTGGCCAGCGCGCTGTTCATCTGCTGCAGCAGCGGAACGTGTTCGAGCACGGCGGCTTTGAAAAAATTCTGCCGCTCGGCGATCTCGCCCTCGGCGAAGGCCTTGCCTTGCGGCGTCAGCAAAACGTCGCCGCGCTCCAGCTTGGCGAAGCCCAGCAGGCGGGCGGCCTCGGCGATCGGCAGCAGGTCGTCGACCTCCATCTGCAAGTCCTCGGCGACGTGATACAGGTCCTCTTTGCCGCCGCGATCCGCCACCAGCTCCACAAATCCTGCAATGCCTCCGGGCCGGGCGTGGGGCAGCATGGACGGCGCGGCTTTGGCGCCCTGCGGCGTGAAGCGCAGAGGTCCGGCCTCGCGCTCCGGGTCGGTCATCAGCTTGTAGATGTAATCGACGTAGACCAGGAACTCCGCGGCGGCGCGATCGCGCGGCTGCGTGAGCGGAACTTTAAAATCGGCTCGGATCCGGGCCGGATTGCGGCCCAGCACGATCACGCGATCGGCCAGCAGCACGGCCTCCTCGATGTTGTGGGTCACGATGAAGATGCTCTTGGTCGGCATCTTTTTTTCCAGCCACAGCTCCATCAGGTCGCCGCGCAGGGTTTCCGCCGTCAGCACGTCCAGGGCGGAAAACGGCTCATCCATGAACAGGATCTCCGGCTCCACGGCCAAGGCTCGGGCGAAGCCGACGCGCTGGCGCATGCCGCCGGAGAGCTCTTTGGGATAGGCGTTCTCGAACCCCTTCAAGCCCACCGAGCTGAGCGTGCGGAGCGCGCGCGAGTGACGCTCCGCCTGTTCCATTCCGCGCGCGAGCAGCGCGGCTTCCACATTCTCCATGACGGTGAGCCACGGGAACAGCGCAAAGCTTTGGAACACGATGGCCACGCTGGGATGCGCCTCTTCTAGCGGCTTGCCATGCCAGAAAACCTCGCCGCTGGACGGCTGCGCCAGACCGGTCAGCATCCGCAGCAGCGTCGATTTTCCCGAACCCGACGGTCCCAGCATGGCGACGATCATGCCTTCGGAGATGGTCAGGTCCGTGGGCGCGATCACCTGCACGTCGCCGCCCCCGGCGCGAGCGAAGCGCTTCTCGATCTGCCTGGCTTCGATGATCGGCGGCCCCGGCGGCGCGCTGGCGAACGGTTGCAGGGCTTCTTCGGCCGCCGGTTCCGCCGCGAACCCGCCGGCCAGCTCATTGGTGATTTGCTGCCAGGCTTCCTCCGGCAGGGCGTCGAGAAAGAACCGGCGCTCATCCGGATTCATCTCCTCCACGATGGCCGTCATCTCCTCCACCGGCCGCGAATGCAGCAGGACGTAGGCGTGATAGTAGGGCATGATGCCCACCAGCACCGCTGCGTAACTGGCGGGTAGCTCGCCGAACAGAGCTTGCTGCAACTCGAACGGAATGCTCTCGAACAGCGCCGCAGCCTCTTCCGGATGGAACGCTTTCAGAAGCGCGACTGCCTGCTCCGTCTGTCCGGCCGCAACCGCCGCCCGCAGCGCTTCTGTATTCGCCCGGTTCATGGAAGAGTCGCCCTAGCGCTTAGCGTTTTGACGCACGGTTTAGCGTTTTGGCGTACGCCCGAATCAGCCACAACAGACCTGCGCCGGCCAGCAGGGTCAGCGTGCTCCAGGGCGCGAACGGGCAGAGGGAGTTGTAGCCCAAGTCACTCTTGATGTTATTGGAGGAAAATGGCAACAACGTTACGAGCGCCAGCGTTGCCAGCAGCAGCGCGCCCGCCAGCAGGAGATTGAGGAGCCTTTGGTTGGACATGGACTGGTTTGGCATGGACTTCGCGTGGGACCGCGCCGGCTCAAATCTTAGGGCGAACCATCTCGAAGCGATCCCCCGTACGAGTATATTCGTTCCCGCCCATCCTGCCGACCGCGCGCAGCTTCGCGGGAAGGATGCGCAGTCCCTGCATGATGGAGGGGTCGTAATGGAAGCGGACAATTTCTCCGATCACCAGGCTGGCTCCGCCCGGACGCGAGCTCACCTCGACAATCTGCATCACCTTGCACTCCAGGTTCACCGGCGATTCCAGCACGCAGGGCGGCTTCACCAGGTCGCTCGGTTCGCGCGTCAACCCGGAGACGTCGAATTCGCTGACACCCGGCGGGTATTCGCCGGAGCAGATATTCATTTGCTCGGCGATCGCCTCGTCGACGATGTTGACGACGAATTCGCCGGTGGCGCGGATGTTGGCGATGGTATCTTTCGGCGGCACGCGATTGCCGATCGAGACGCAAACGGCCGGAGGCTCGGCGCAGATCGCGTTAAAGAAGCTGAATGGCGCCAGGTTGGCCACGCCTTCGCGCGAAACTGTCGAGAGGAAGCCGATCGGCCGCGGCACGACGGCCCCGACCATCAGCGTGTAGCTGGCCGTAGAGGAAAGGGCGGCTGGATCGGCCAGGAGTTTGTTTCGAACCATCAGGCGCCTGAGGCTGCCGGTTCTGTTTTCACGTGATAGGCGTCCAGCACTCTGGAGGAGTATACCAGCGCCGCACCCGCGTTCACACTAATCGCCACCCCCAGCGCCTCCACGATCTCCTCCTTGCTCGCCCCGTTCTTGATGGCCGCGGTGGTGTGCGTGGTGATACAGCCGTCACAGCGCAGCGTCACGGCGACCGCTAAGGCGATCAGCTCGCGTGTTTTCGCGTCCATCTTACCGGTTTTCGAACCAGCGTCGCTGAGGGCGCGGTATCCACGAAGGATCTCCGGCGAGGTGCGTCCCAGTTCGCCAATCGAAGTCGCGAGCTGTTGCGAATATGCTTCCCAATCCAGCATCATGAGTGCGGTTTCCTTTCATCCCAACAGATGCAGTCAAATTGCCCCCGGGTGCGAAGTTCTTTCTTTTCCGCCGCCGGCTTCTTTTCGGCCGCCCTCGGACGGCCTGCTATAATGGCCGCTTACGCATGCCTGTAATGGACATTCAGGCGATCCGCGACATTCTCCCTCATCGCTATCCCATGCTTCTGGTGGATCGCATTGAGGAGTTGGAAGAGGAACGGATCGTCGGTATCAAAAATGTAACCGTGAATGAGCCGTTTTTCATCGGCCATTTCCCCGATTTTCCGGTGATGCCGGGAGTCATGATCGTCGAATCGATGGCCCAGGTGGCGGGAGTGCTGGTGCTGAGCACCATCCCGGACCGTCACACCAAGCTGGTGCTGCTGGCCTCGGTGGAAGAGGCCAAGTTTCGCAAGCCGGTGCGGCCAGGCGATCAGCTCCGCATCGAAATGAAGGTGCTGAAGCGCAAGGCGACCATCGCCAAGATGTCCGGCACGGCTACCGTGAACGGCGAGGTCGTGGCGGAGGCCACGATGCTGTGCAAGCTCACCGACCGGGTTTAGCGCGTGCCGATTCACCCCACAGCTTCTGTCCATCCAACTGCTATCATCGACCCCGCCGCGGAGATCGCCGAATCCGCGGAGATCGGGCCGTATTCGATCATCGGCGCGGGCGTCGCCATCGGCGCGCGCACCGTGGTCAAGGGCCAAGTGTTCATGGAAGGCGCTCTCTCCATCGGCGAGGACAACGTCTTCTTCCCTTACTCGACCGTCGGAGTCGCGCCGCAGGACCTCAAATATAAAGGCGAGCCTTCGCGGCTGCGCATTGGCGATCGCAATCGGATAAGAGAGTTCGCGACGCTGCACCGCGGCACCGAAGGCGGCGGCATGGTCACCTGCATCGGCGACGATAATCTGCTGATGGCTTACACGCACGTGGCGCACGATGTTCAGCTCGGCAGTCATGTGGTGTTGTCGCATGCCGCCACGCTGGGAGGCCATGTGAAGGTGGAGGATTGGGCTTGGATCGGCGCGGCGGTCGGCGTCCATCAGTTCTGCCGCGTCGGCCGGCATTCGATCGTCGGCGGATACAGCGTGATTACGCAGGATGTGCTGCCTTATTCGAACACAGTGACCGCCCGCGAAGCCAAAGTGTTCGGCGCCAATGCTACAGGCCTGGAGCGGCGCGGTTTTTCTTCTGCCAGCATCGACGCGCTGCACAAAGCGTTCCGCCTGCTGACCCGCGCCGGGCTCAACACGGCGCAAGCGGTGGAGCGGATTCGCGAAGAAGTTCCGCCGGGCGACGAGGTCGCCGAACTGCTTGCCTTCATCGCGTCCTCGGAACGCGGGTTTGTTAAGTGAGCCTCGTGAAATGAAATTAGGCCTCATCGCGGGCAACGGCCGGTTCCCGGTTCTGGCTCTGCAGGCTGCGCGCCAGGCGGGCATCGAAGTGATCGCGATCGGCATCAAGGAGGAGGCTTCGAAGGAAATCGAGGCGCTGGCCGCGCGCTGCTACTGGATCTCCCTGGGCGCCTTGAGCAAGCTGATCGAGATCTGCAAGCAGGAGTCGATCAGTCAAATCATGATGTGCGGCCAGGTGAAGCACGCCAAGATCTTCTCATCGATTGTCCCCGATTGGCGCCTGGTAAAGCTGCTGGCCGCGCTGGATACCAAGAACACGGATGCGCTGATTGGCGCGGTGCAGAAGGTGCTGGCTGATGAAGGGATCACGCTGGCGGATTCGACGCTGCTGTTGAAAGACCTGCTGGCGCCGGAGGGCGTGCTGACCAAGCGCAAGCCTTCGAGCGAGGAGACTCGCGATCTGGATTATGGGCGCAAGATCGCGGCGGCGCTTTCCTCTCTCGACATCGGGCAAAGCGTGGTGGTCGCTGAGCGCGCCTGCGTAGCTCTTGAGGCCATGGAAGGCACCGACGCGATGCTGCGCCGCGCCGCTTCTCTGGTCGAAGGTAAGGCTCTGCGTCTGGTCAAAGCCTCCGGCCGCCGCCGGCATCTGCTGTTCGACGTTCCGGTGGTCGGACCCCGGACCATCGACGTGATGCGCGAAACCGGCACGACGGCGCTGGCGGTGGATGCCGGGCGGACGCTTCTGCTCGACGGCGCGGAGGTATTAGAGCGCGCGAATCGGGCTTCGATTGCGATTGTTGCGCAGGGATAATTCGGGAGGAGGCCTCCCGGAAGAGCTTCATCCGTGTCGGCGCATGTCAATCGGACGAGTTCCCGACTTGCAAGCCCTAGTCGCCGCGACGGACGCCGGCCTGGAGATATTCCCAGACTGGCTCTTCGCGACCAGCGGGAGCATCCACTGCGACTAGCTAGCCGCTCCAGCGTGAACTCGGCTCGGCAACCAAGCTCGCGAACGGCGCGGATGATTCCGTCTCGCTCACCCGCAACAGAGTCATTAAGCCAGATCCGAAAATTGCTGTTGCCGCTTCGAGAAATGACTTCCTCGAATCGGAACCACCCGTCTTCGGTCTGCACCGCAGAGACCACGTCTCCGGTGGAGATGCCCTTAGCGAAGAAGGGGGTACTGTCTAGCCGGAAGCGGCCGCGTCCGACCGGTGTCGCCCAAAGTTCTTCCCACTCCTGCGATACAGAGTAACCTTCGGCGTCCTTCTCGATGCTGAACCAGATTTCGACGGGATCAACTGCGATCCCCGAACCGCCGGATCCCTCAGCCATGAGTTTCAGAGTATCAGACGCCTGCAATTAGGCGCGATATCATGAATGAGTGAAGCTGACGGTCGAGCTAGATCGCGAAGATGACGGCCGCTGGATCGCGGAAGTGATCGAACTTCCGGGCGTGATGTGCTACGGCAAGGTCCGCGAAGAGGCGATCAGCAACGCGGAGCGCCTCGCGATCGAGGTCATCGCCGACCGCATCGCTCACGACGAGCTTCCTGCATCGGCCCTCGGCGTCTCCTTTACTGTTCCGGATGAGCAATTGGCCGGCAAGTAAGCCAAGGCGCGTGCTGGCCGCGCTCGAGCGGATTGGGTGGAGGGTCAAACGGCAGAGAGGTTCGCACGTTTTGCTTACCCGCCCGGGCTGGGCCGATTACGAATTGTCGTTCCACGATCGAGACGAAATCGGTCCACGAATGCTCGCGAGACTGGCCAAGCATACCGGCCTCCGGCCGGAGAACCTTTAGTCATCTTCAACGCAGGAACGAGTACCCAACGTAGAACACGCTGTTATCGACACCCGCGCGACGGCGGAGCCATGCACCGCGTGCGGCGAGCTCATGCGCTGGTAAGGCGGCACGAAGTTGTACAGAATTTCGGAAGGCTGCAGCAGGTTCGCCGCGGGCATCGCCGTCGCGGAGTAGCTGATGGACATCGTCTTCCAGATCCAGCAGCGGTGCCGGAGCGGACGCGCCTCCCGGTCAATAAAACAAGTACTTTCTCCACTGATCGTCGCTCTTGCCCAGCAGGCGCATCAAATGACGGCTGGTGTGCAGGCTGAACGGCCGCGGCGCGCGCGCCAAGCGCATGCCCGCTTCTTCCGGCGTGCGGCTGCCTTTGCGATTGTTGCAGGGATGGCAGCACGCCACCAGGTTCTCCCAGGTGGTTTCGCCGGCACGCGAGCGCGGAATCACGTGGTCCAGGGTCAGTTCCGCAGAGTTGTAGGTGCGCAGACAGTACTGACACGTGTAGCGATCGCGCATCAGAATGTTTTTGCGCGACAGCGACCGGGTCTGGTGCGGAATGCGCCGGTATTCCAGCAGCCGGATCACGCTGGGCACCCTGATGGAATGGCGCGCGGAATGGAGTTGGCCGGAGGTGTGCTCCTCCGCCGCGGCCACTCCTTTCAACACCAGCACCAGCGCGCGCCGTGCCGCGCATACGTTAATCGGCTCATAGCTGGAGTTCAATACCAGCACCGGTCTGTGCAGTCGCTCTTGAGCGTTCCCAATCATGGCGAATTAACTCCCTGAACCCCCACCCACAGCAGTGGCTAGAGCAGCGGTTTCCAATTCGATCGCGGCACGCCGGTCGCGGCGCGCCAGGGCCAGAAAAGTCACATGAGCGGCTCCAGCCCGCTTCAACACCCGAGCGCAGGCGCTGGCGGTTGAGCCGGTGGTCAGCACATCGTCGATCAGCAGAATGCGCTTGCCTTGCAACGTCCCGGTGGCCGCCTGAAACGCGCCTTGCAAGTTGGTCCGGCGTTGCGCGCTGGTCAAGCCGGCTTGCGGAGCCGTATTCTTCCGCCGTCGGACCGTCCGGATGACCGGTACGTGCCAGCGACGGCCGATCTGGCGTGCCAGCAGCTCGGACTGGTTGAAGCCTCGCTGCCAGCGCCGGAGCCAATGGAGCGGCATCGGCACGATGGCATCGAAGCTCGCCTCGCGCGGCAAAGCCTGCGCCAGAAATGCGCCCAGCGGCCGGTCCAGCGTACGCACGCCTTCAAACTTGAAGATGTGGATCAGCTTACGAAGAGTGCCTTCATACGCACCGAAGGCGTACACCTGGTCGAACCCGTTCGCCCCCAACCGGCACAGCGCGCACCGTCCGCCCTCATCCAGCGGGGCGCGGTTCACAAACGGCGTGCCGCAAGCTGAGCAGAAAAACTCGGCGCGAAACAATTCCGGAGCCTTCAGGCAACGGCTGCAAACCGGGATTCGAGAGATTTCGAAGGGGGGTTGATTTAGAAGGAGGGCTTGATCGCAGACGCGGCAGGTATCGGGGAAAACCAAGTCGAGCAGGCCGCACGCTACCCTACGCGCCGCTACTAGGGCGCTGCCCGGCATCCCAGCCGGGCGAGAGGGATTAGGCCAGGGGCTACTCGAGAAGACCCACCTCCGCCGACGCTTTTAGTTTACCGTAACTTCGTTACATAAATAAAACAGGGTCGTAGATCCCGCTTTAGCGGAAAACAGAGCCGCGACCACAGGGAGTCCTCATGGGCCTGCGGCCCACCGATAGTGATGAAGAACGATCGCGAGATGGCGAATATGCGGCGAATCGCGGGCCGTTCTTCAGGGGAGCGGTCCCGTTATAGATAAAACAAGCTGAGCCGCGGCATCTTTGCCGATTCCAGCAGCTTCCGCTCCAGGAATTGCTTTTCCAGCCGCGCGAGCTGCTCGGCGGTCATCTTACTTCGATACGGCTTCAGCTCGCGGTCCAGCGCCTGACGGGCCTGGAACAGATCCTCGTCGCTGGCGGCGACGCGCAGAGCCGCGATCATTTTCTCCTCGATCGCCGACAGGCGCTGCTCCAGTTGCTCCAGATCGCCGTACAGCGCGTCCGCGTCCAGCGTTTCGATCGACGCAGCCAGGTCGCTGAACCCGCCCTGGCGCAGCGCCGCAGCGTTGCGCGTCAGAAACTCGCGCACGTCTTCGAGGGAGAACGGAGGCGGCGCGGCTTTCCTCGGGCGCGGGGCGTTTTCTGCCATCGCCTGCGCCTCCACCGCGACCGCTTGCGCGCAAAACGCCAGCGAGTTCACCCTCTGCAGCCGAGCCTTGGCCGGCTTCGCGCGCCATTTCTCGAACGCGGCGTCGATGCCGCGCAGCACCGCTTCGAGCGGAATGCCGGCGTTCTTCCAGGCTTCGATCAGCGCCCAGTCGAGCGGGGAAATCAGGAACAGACCGGTGCCTCGGGCGACGCGAAAATGCTCCTCGATTTCGGTGAAGTAGTTGAAGTAGTTCTCAGCCAGCGCCATTACGTTCCCAGATGAGGCGCAGGCCTTCCAGCGTCAGGTCCTCGTCATAGCTCATGACCCAGCGCGAGGGCTTCACAATCTTCTCGCCCTGACCTCCGGTGGCGATGCACTTAAGGTTCGGTCCCAGCTCGCCCGCAAGGCGCTCGACGATGCCGTCGATCATGCCCACGAAGCCGTAGAACAGCCCGGAAGTGATGCTCCCGACCGTGTTGGAGCCGATCAGTTTTTCAGGCTCGCGAAAGTCGACCATGGGCAGCCGGGCAGTCCTTGCGAATAATCCGGAAATCGACATGCCGATGCCGGGGCAGATCAGTCCGCCCAGGAATGTCCCGTCGGCGGAGACGATGTCGAAGTTGATGGTGGTGCCCAGATCGACGATCACCACCGGACCGCCGTACTTGCGATACCCGGCCACGGCGTTGACCAGACGGTCTGCGCCCACTTCCCGGGGGTTGTCGTATTGGACCGTGATGCCGAGGTCGGTCTGATAATTCACGAACAGCGGCCGACGATGAAAGTAGCGATCGGCCATGGCTTCGAGCGGCTGGTCGACCGCCGGAACCACGCTCGAAATGATCACGCCACTGACCGAGGCCAGGTCGAGCGAAGACAGCGAAAAGAGATTGCGGATCAGGATGCCCCACTCATCCGCAGTCTGCTCGCGGATGGTGCGCAGGCGCCAGCGCCCCGCGAGCTTTTCCCCATCGAAGGCGCCAATGGTGACGTTGGTGTTGCCCACGTCCAGAGCTAGCAGCATGGGCGTACCCCTCCCGCCAGGATCGTCGCTTGTTCGCCGTTGTCCTGTTTGACAATGAGGAAGCCGAGCGGATCGAGCCCTGCCGTGACTCCCTCCACTCCGTTTTGGTCGACGCGCACCCGGCGTCCGCGAGCGTAGCTGGAGGCGGATTCGAACAGCCAGCGAATTTCGTCGGGCGGCTTCGCGCAATAATCGTCAACTGCTTTCAGCAACGCTGACAACACGGCTTCTCGTGTCAGGTTCGCGCCTTCCAGCAATAGCGACGTTGCTTCCAGTTCCTCCGGAAATTCGGTTTGGCTCACATTAATGCCGATTCCTGCGATCACCCCCGTGCCTTCAACTTGAGCGATGACACCGGCGCACTTGCGCCCATTGAGCAAAACATCGTTGGGCCAGCGCAGGTCCGGCGCGAGGCCGGATGCCTTCGCGATCGCCTCCCGCGCGGCGAGCCCCAGAGCCAGCATCATCACCGGCACGGGCCGCGGAATGCGAAGAACGATGGAAACGTACAACCCCGTTCCCCTTTCCGAGTGCCAGGAGTGGCCATGGCGGCCAATGCCGGCTGTCTGCTCGTCGGCGACGATAGTCCGGCCGTGCTCACACCCCTCCCGCGCTCGCCGCGCCGCGACGGTCATAGTGGAGTCGAGCGTCTGGTATCGTTCAATCCGCGGCAAGCTCTGCTCGATTCTTGGCAAGCTGCGCCTCGTAATCCGCTTTTTTCTTTCGCATGCCGTCGACGATCTTCTCCGGCTTCTTCGCGAGCGATTCGGTATCGGCAAACTGCCGCTCTAGATTCGCGATCTGGACCTCGAGTTCGAGATTCTGCTTCAACAGCACGCTCCGGTTGATGCGAGCGCCCAAAAGGGGCATCCCGCTGACCGCCCAATCCCCGGACACCCCTGGCTCACCGGGGACAACGTCAGCGATTGTGTTGCAGAGGTGGCGCAACGCGTTCTCAAATGACCGAAACACGTCGAAGAGCGGCGGGCGGACCGTGATCGTCGCGGGGATCTGGGTTTTCCTATCAATCCCCCACGAGGACCGCCTGACTCTGAAGTGCTCTACGAGTTCCCGTAGGTACCCCACCTCGCGCTCGGCATCCTCGTACCTCGCCTCCGCCACTGGGTACCTGGCCAGCGAAATCGACCTCCCGCCCGTCTCTAATCTTTGCCACAGCTCCTCCGTAATAAACGGCATCAGCGGATGCAGCAACCTGAGCGCCTTCTCATACACGACGTACGCGTAGCTCCAGTCGCCCTCCAGCTTCTTGAGCTCCAGGTACCAGTCGCAAAATTCATCCCACCAGAAGTGATACAGCGTATTGGCGACTTCGTGATACCGGTGCGTCAAAAAATCTTTGTTGGCGGATTCCGCGGCGGCGCTGAGGCGGCTGGCGATCCACCGATCCGCCAGCGAGACCGGCTCACCCGCACCCTCCTTCGATTTGCTGAACAACAATCGAGACGCGTTCCAGATCTTGTTCGCGAAAGCCCGCTCCGCGTCTATGCGCTCTTCACTCAGCGCGATGTCGCCGCCCGGAGCCGCGCTCACCAATAATCCGAAGCGCACGGCATCGGTGCCGTATTTGTCGTTGATCACCAACGGGTCCACCACGTTGCCCTTGGTTTTCGACATCTTCTGCCGCTCGGCATCGCGCACCAGGCCGTGAATGTGGATCTGTCGAAACGGCACCTGGCCGGTCATCTCGATCCCGAACATGATCATGCGCGCGGCCCAGAAGAAGATGATGTCGAAACCGGTCACCAGCAGGGAGGTGGGATAAAACGCGCGCAGATCCGGCGTATCGTCCGGCCAGCCCAGCGTGGAGAACGGCCACAATCCGGAAGAGAACCAGGTATCGAGAACGTCGGTTTCCTGCGCGATCTTCTCCGACCCGCAGTGCGCGCACTTTGTCCGGAGTCTCGCGACGCCACCGTGATCTCTTTGCACGTCGCGCAGTGCCACGCCGGAATCCGATGCCCCCACCACAGTTGCCGCGAGATGCACCAGTCGCGGATGTTGTACATCCACTCGAAATAGGTTTTAGACCAGTTGGCCGGAACGAAGGTGATGCTGCCGTCTTCCACGGCCTTGATGGCCGGCTCGGCCAGAGGCTTCATCTTCATCCACCACTGCTTCGAGACCAGCGGCTCGACGATGGTCTTGCAGCGATGGCATTTTCCGACGCTCAGCTTATACGGCTCGATCTTCTCCATCAGGCCCAGCCGCTCCAGCTCCTCCACCACCTGTTTGCGCGCCTCGAAGCGATCCAGGCCCGCGAACTTTCCAGCCGCGGCGGTCATCTTCGCGTTCTCGTCGATCACCTGGATGCTGGGGAGATCGTGACGGCGTCCGGCTTCGAAATCGTTAGGATCGTGCGCGGGCGTTATCTTCACGGCGCCGGAGCCGAACCCCAGTTCGGCCATTTCATCCAGCACGATGGGAATGTTGCGATCGGTCAGCGGCAGATGCACCGACTTCAAGTGCAGCGCCTCTGCGCGCGGGTCGTTGGGATTGATGGCGACGCCCGTATCGCCCAGCATCGTCTCCGGCCGCGTGGTCGCCACCACCAGCTTCAAGGAACTGTCCTTGACCGGATAGACGATGTGCCACAAGTGGCCCTGCGTCTCTTCATGCATCACTTCGAGATCGCTCAGCGCGGTCTGGCAGCGCGGGCACCAGTTGACGATGTAGTTGGCCCGATAGATCAGGCCCTTTTCGTACAAACGCACGAAGGCTTCGCGTACGGCGCGGGACAAGTCTGGGTCCAGCGTGAAGTGTTCGCGCGACCAGTCGCAGCTCACGCCCGCGCGCTTCATCTGCTCGACGATGCGCCCGCCGTACTGCTCCTTCCAATGCCACACGCGAGCCTCGAACGCTTCGCGGCCCAGGTCGCGCTTGTTCAATCCCTCCTCGGCAAGCTGCCGCTCCACCATGATCTGCGTGGCGATGCCGGCGTGATCGGTGCCCGGAACCCACAGCGTTTTTAGTCCCAGTCATGCGGCGCCAGCGGATCTGCGCGTCGATGATGGAATGCTCGAACATGTGGCCCATGTGCAGTGAGCCGGTGACGTTGGGCGGAGGAATCGCCAGCGAAAAATACTCGTGGCCGGGCTCGAGGTCCTCAGGTTCCACCGTGACCCGGAAGATCTGCTCGTCCACCCACCACTTGGCCCAGTGCGGCTCGAAGCGCTGGGGTTCGTACACTTTCTCGATTTCCATGGGAACTACGATTTTAGCTGTTCGGCGAGCAACTGCTCCAGCAAGTCGCCGACTTTGAGATATTCGGCCCACTTGCGCAGGTAGTCGAGGTCGAGTTTCGGCCCGCTCACGCTGAGAACGCCGCGCAGATCGTTCCACTGCCGCTCGGAGGTTTCGCCCCCGGCGCGATACCAAGCCAGCTTGCGCAGAATGGTGTCCTCGGCGGAGGCGACAGCGCATTCAATCGGCTCCCCGCCCAAGGAACGGACCTCGGCGAAGCTGCGCCGTGCGAACTCGGAACGGCTGAAGTCGTCCTGCCGCAGCGGGAAAATGTCGATTTTGTAGGCGCTCTGCAGGTGAATAATATTGAACGCGCGCCCGGCGGCGAGTGCATTCCGGATGGTTCTTGCGTCGGCGTAAAACTGAGACGCTAACAGACCGGCCAATTCGTCAACCTGCTCTGGCGGCAAGCGCACTACGACGTCCACGTCCATGGTCAGCCGCGGTATGCCGTGCACGGAGCTCGCGACGGACCCTCCGATGTAATAGGGGAGTTCCATCTTGTCCAGGACGGCCAGTAGCTGTTGCAGCGCGTTAGCCGGAGAGTTCATCCGCTTCCGGATCCCAACCATAGGTACGCATCATCTGATCGCGATCCAGCCAGCGCGAGGCAGAGCGCAGGAACACCTGCCGCTCAGAGGCTCCGGGGTGCCGCATGCGCTCACCGGCGCGCGCCAGCTCCATCGCGAGGCCACTCAACTCCAGCGCTGCCGCGAGCTTTTCCCCTGCCGTTTTGCTGCGCAGCATCTCGATCCACACTTCCATCGCGGCCGGATCGGTATCTTGAAACTCCCGCGGGTGGTCGGTCATCTATCATCATCATATGACCTATTACGGAGCTAGAGACCTGGCATCGGCGTTTCGCACGGTGCGTGACAACACGATTAAACTTGCCGAGGATGTCGGCGAAGAGCACTACGGATTCCGCGCCGCGCCCGACACGCGCAGCTTCGGTGCGACGCTGATCCACATCACCAACATCCCCAAGTTCGCCCACGAGATGCAGATTGTGCAGAAGCGCACTGCGCTCGAAGGCTTCGATTTCATGGGCTTCATGGGACCGTTGATCGCCGAAGAATCCAAGCCGCACACGAAAGCGGAGATCCTTCAGCGTCTCCAGCAGGGCCGCGACTTCACCGCGGGCTGGCTCGAGGACCTCACCGACGAATTCTTAGCCGAGAGGGTAGCGATGATTCAGGCACTTGGAAATCCGCCCTACAAGACGCGCTTCGAGATGCTGCTCGGATTAAAGGAACATGAGATGCATCACCGCGCGCAGTTGATGGTGATGGAGCGGATGCTGGGCATCGTGCCGCACCTCACGCGACAGAGGCAGGAGATGATGGCTCGCAGGCAGGCTGAGGCGCAGGCGGGCCGCTAAGCGAATCGGGCGTGGAGGCCTCGCGGCCCTTGCCCAGAGCCTCCACGGTTTCGATGAACTGTGCGGCATCAATCGGTTTGGTGATGAAGGCGTCCATGCCGGCGCCCAAGCACCGTTCGCGATCTCCGGTCATGGTGTGGGCGGTGAGCGCCACGATGGGGATGTGGCGGCCGGTGCCGCGCTCCTTGGCGCGAATCACTCGCGTGGCTTCCAATCCGTCCATATCCGGCATCTGCACGTCCATCAGGATCACGTCAAAGTTGTCGCGCGCCAGCACCTCCAGCGCCTGACGGCCGCTGGCTGCCGCGGTCACACGATGCCCGCGCCGCTCCAGCAGCTTGCTGGCGAGCTTCTGGTTGATCACGTTGTCTTCGGCGAGCAGCACGCACAGGCCCGCGGGTTTATCCTGGCCGTCTCCGTTTACGCCCCCCACATTCACGCCACCAAGCAGGCGGCGCAGACCGTCCGTCTTGGCCGGAGCAAGCTGGTCCCCGGCTCCCTGCACCTCGAAGCGAGCGGTGAAATGGAAGACGCTCCCGCGCCCCACGCTGCTCTCCACCCAAATCCGCCCGCCCATCAGCCCCACCAGCTTCGAGCAGATGGCGAGGCCCAGGCCGGTGCCGCCGAAGCGCCGCGTGGTGGAGCCGTCGGCCTGGCGGAAGGATTCGAAAATAATTTGCTGCTTGTCGGCGGGAATGCCGATGCCGGTATCGTGCACCGCAAAATGCACCATAGCGGAGCGGGACTCATTACTTTCGACCTCGACGGTCACCAGCACGCCGCCACGCGAAGTGAACTTGAGGGCGTTGCCGATCAGGTTCAGCAGCACCTGCTGCAGTCGATCCGGATCGCCCAGTAACTGGTCCGGCGCATCGTCGCTGATGCGCACCCCCAGGTCGAGCCGTTTTTCCGCCGCGCTGACCGCAAAGATTTTGGCGGTCTGGTGCACGTATTTGCGCAGCGAGAACACGATCGGATTCAGATCCAGCTTGCCGGCTTCAATCTTGGAGAAATCCAGGACGTCGTTCAGAATCCGCAGCAGCGAATCGGCCGATTCGCGGGCTGTCTCCAAGTACTCGCGCTGCTCCGCGGTCAATTGCGAGGTCAGCACCAGGTCGGTCATGCCCAGAATGCCGTTCATGGGGGTGCGGATTTCGTGGCTCATGTTGGCCAGAAATTCGCTCTTGAAGCGGCTGGCCTGGCGAGCTTCGGCCAGCAGCCTCTCGATCTCTTTGTTCTGCTGCTGCACCACCAGGTTTTCGTGCTCGGCGCGGGCTTTTTCCTCCAGTACCTTCTGTTTTTCCTGCTGCAATTCGTGGGTGCGCTGCCCCACGGCGGTCTCCAAACGGTTGCGTTCGGCCTGCAGCCGGTAGGTGCGCCGCCGCCACAGAAGGTGGCCGAAACCCAGCACCGCCAGGCCGGAGGCGATGCGGAACCACCAGCCCAGGAACCAGGCGGTCTGAATTTCGAAGCTCAGGCGCGCCGGCTCCGTGCTCCACACGCCTTGCGCGTTGCTAGCCATCACCTCCAGCACGTACTGCCCCGGCGGCAGCTTCAGGTAGTTCAATTCGTGATCGCGCGTCTCGGTCCAATTACGCTCGGATTGCGCCAGGCGGTAGCGGAACACCACGCCCGATTCCTGCACGTAGGTCAGCGCGGCCAAGTGAACCTGCAGGGAGTTCTGGCGGTAAGGAACCTCGCTCACCACACGCGGATCCACTTCCACTCCGCCCAGTTTCACTGAGGTAAACACCACCGGTGGAGGAATGGCTGGGATGGGCGTGGCGCGCGGCTGGAAACGCGACAATCCGCGGCTGGTGCCGATCCATACGCTGCCGCCCGGCTCGGCCAGGAAGGCGTTTTCGTTGGTGTCGTCCCAGATCAAACCGTCGGAGCGGCCCCAATGCCGCCAGCGTGAGCGGTCAAAAACGTCGACTCCATGATCGGTGCCCACCCACAGCCATCCCCGCGCGTCGCGCCCGAGGAACAACGTCTTGTCGGACTTCAGCGCATTGCTGGTGTTGAAGTGAGTCGCGTTGAAATGCTCGAACTGAGGATGGTCGCCCGAGAAGGTCAGATGCGTCAAGCCGAACGCATCCCGATAGCCGACCCAAAGGGACCCATCTACGTCCTCGGCCACTTGCGCCACCATGTTGTCCTTGAGACCGTCCTGGGTGGTGTAGCGCGTCCACTCGCCGTCAGAGTAGCGCTCCAGTCCCGAGTCTCCGCACGCCCACACACGGCCGCGCGAATCCTCCATCACCATCAGGAATGCTTCGGCCGCTTGCTTGCCGTCTTGGGTCGGAGCCGGGAGCATCTGCTCGAAGCGCACCACCGCACCTTGAGGCGACGTTACACCTCGGAAAAGTCCCGCGCGAGTCGCGGCCCAGACGCGCCCTCCACGATCGACCATCAGGTGCAGAACCGAATCGTTGGCCAGACCCTGTGCCGCGCCGAACGTTTCGATTGCTCCACTGCGCGGGTCGAGCTCCAGCAAACCCTGCGAGTGATTCTGCGCCGGGCTGGGCTGGCCCGGACTCTGCTCGAGAGCCCCAGGCTCACGGCGCGGCGTACCTCCCACCCACAGTTTGCCGTCCGGCGCGGCCGCCAACGCCCGAATCTCCAAACCTCCGGCCAGGCGATGCTTCCAGACCACGCGCCCGTCTTTTTCGTCGGCGTAATCCAAGCCGAATTGGGTGCCCACCCACAAACGTCCGGAGGTATCGCGCGCCGCGGCCCATACCGATTCGCGGCTCAAGCCGTCGCGCTCATTCCATCCCTCCCACTCCCGGTAGCCCAGCCAGCGTGCCAGGCCCGAGCCCAGCAAGCCGATCCAGATCGACCCCTCGCGGTCCTGCTCGACAGCGGAGATATCGTTGGTGGTCAGGCCCTGGTCCGCGCCCACCAGCTCCCACCCCTGGCGAGTCTGCCGCGCCAGTCCCTGGCTGGTCGGCACCAGCAGATTGCCGTCGGGATCGAGAGCCAGCGTCGGGACGGTATTGGTTGCCGGCGGCAAGGCTCCCGCGCCGGGCAAGCCGCGGGCGTTCCCGCTGCGGACCTGGAAACGGCGGGTCACCGGCGATCGTGCCGCCAACCGCCGCTCACTGCGCACCCAGATGTTCCCCTCCAGGTCTTCCAGAATCGCTTCCCAGCGGTCCGGCGGCAGACCCTCCGCCTCTCCCACTTCGGAAACCTGCCCGTTCTTGAGCCGGCACAGGGCGGAAGCTCCGCAGCCATACCAGACCGTTCCGGTGGAATCCACGTAGACCGCGCTAACCCCCTCCTCAGGAGGATGCCCGGGCACGCTTCCTACCAGGTGGAAACTCCAGCCCTTCGGAGCCTTGGTCCCGATCGCCAGTCCGCGTTCGGTGGCGACGTAAAGGTGTCCGCTCGAATCCGACGCCAGCGCCTCGCGCCCCGTCACCCCGCGAGCCACACCCATCGGCACCGGCTCAAACCGTTCCCCCTGCCGGAGGTCGGAGCCGGAGCGCATCGCCAGTCCCAGATGCGTCCCCACCCACAGCGTCCCGTCCACGCCTTCGTGCAGGGAGTCGATGCGGCCGGCCGGCAGACCGTCCGCCTTGCCGAAGGAAGTAAACCGGCTGCCGTCATAGCGGAACAAGCCGTTTTGCGTGCCCGCCCAAAGGAATCCGGCGCGATCCTGCAGCACCACCTGGACCACCAGGTTCTGCAGCCCTTCCTCCTCACCGTAGAACTTGAAGTTATAGCGCTGCGCCCAAAGCTCGCCCGATGTGGTGAAGGCAAGCAGGATGGTGAACATCCGTAAGCGGACGGGTAAACGCATTAAGACAAATCCTTACCCTCATTCGTCGGTTCTTGTCGAATCGATTAGGCCCCCTTTGTCTCAACGTGTTAGCCTCGTGATTACATGTCCGAAACGCGTGTGGGACTGGTCGGCGCTGGCGCCTTCGGTCGTAATCACCTTAGAGTCATTCACTCCTCGCCTCATGCGACTCTGGCTGGCGTCTACGACCTGGACCCGGCCCGCGCCGCCGAGGCCGCGCGCCCTTACGGTTGCCCAGTGTTCGAATCGCTGGAGGCCTTAGCCGGCTCCGCCGACGCGGCCGTAGTCGCGACCCCGACCGTCACGCATGCGGCCATCGGATGCCGCCTGATGGAGTTCGGCCTGGACGTGCTGGTCGAGAAGCCGATCGCCGATTCGCCCGCGGCGGCGCGGCAGTTGGTCGAAACTGCCCGCTCCGCCGGCCGGATCCTCCAAATCGGGCATCTGGAGCGGTTCAACCCGGCCGTGATCGCGCTAAGCAAAGTGATCACCAAGCCGCTGTTCTTCGAAATTCACCGCCTGAGCGAGTTCAGCCCGCGCAGCCTGGATGTGGATGTAGTGCTGGACCTGATGATTCACGATATCGACATCGTGCTCACCTTAACCGGGGAGCTGCCGCAGGAGATTCGCGCCGCGGGTATTTCGATCCTGACCGCTAAGGTCGATATCGCCAACGTGCGGCTGCAGTTCCCCGGAGGCTGCGTGGCCAACCTGACGGCCAGCCGCGTGTCCACCGAACGGGTCCGCAAGCTGCGCCTGTTTCAGCCGCATGAATACATCTCGCTCGATTACACCCGCAAGGATGCCGTGCGTTTCCGGGTAAAGCCGCCCATGGCGATCGACTTCAGCCCTCTCGCCGTGACCCCGGATGAGCCGCTGCGGTTGGAGCTGGAGGCGTTCTTCGAAAGCGTGATCCGGCGCACCACACCCGTAGTCACCGGCGAGCATGGTCTTTCGGCTCTGGAGGTTGCCACCGGTATTCTTGATAAAATCGAAGAGCACTCCCGCCTGGTGACCCAGGCCCTGCGGGGCTGAGTATCCCGCGGAGGGCAAGAAGGAGCCGGGGTTCATGCAGAGCGCCCCGCCACAAGTAGAACCGGCCGATCTGAATCTTCTGCGGGCCTGGCGCGAGCCGGTCACGCCGCGCCGTCTTGCGCCCGCTGTGATCGGGTCGCTGCTGGTGCACGCGGTGATCATCGTGCTTGCGATCTTCACGCCGGATACCCCGGCGTTCACCAGCGATACCCAGATTCTCTCTAACTTCGAGAAGCCGACCATCCTGTATGACCCGCCACGGCAGGAGCTGACTCAAAAAGCGCCCAACGTAGGTAAGGTTCTCAAGCAACTGGATCTGCGCAGCGCGGTTCAGGCGCAGCCGTCGCAGGCTCCGCACCCGCGCTACTTCACGCCGCCGCCGGGCCCTCCCGCACCGGGGCCCGATCCGAAAACGCTCAACGGTGCGCAGATCGATGCGCCCCAGCTCCAGACCGGTTTGGACACGCCGCTTCCTGCGCTGGGCGCGACCTCCGGTATCGCCGGGGTGCAATCCATTGGAGCGGCGCCCAAGCCTAACTCGACCGCGCAGCCCAAGCCTGCCGCGCCCAAGCCCGATCCGCTGCGCGAGGCTCTGCGCGCTGGAGGCGGAGGCGTGACCGTCGGCGATCTCTCCGAAGCCTCCCCCCAGGTGCCCGGCATCGAGCCCTCGCCCTGCGACCAGTGCAGCGCCCTGCAACTGCTCAGCGACCCGAACAACATCGACTTCAAGCCGTACCTGCTGCAGGTGCTGGCGGTGGTGAAGCGGCACTGGCTGTCGGTGATCCCGGAAAGCGCGCGCATGGGCCGGCGGGGTGTTGTCGTGCTGCGCTTCGCCATCGATCGCCGCGGCGCCGTTCCGCAGTTGGAATTCACCTCGCCCACGGGCACCGAGCTTGACCGGGCCTGTATCGCCGGCATCAGCGCTTCGGTGCCTTTTCCGCCTTTCCCGGAAGGCTTCCGCGGCGATCAGATCCGCCTGCAGATGGCCTTCGCTTACAACCAGGTCTCCCACTAATGCAGCCGCTGCCTGAAGACCCCGCGGCTCCTCAAGACTACGCGGCTGAAGACCAGGCAGCGGAGCCCGCCGAGCTCGAAGTTTCCCCCTCCGCAGACGAGCGCCCGCCCGGCAGCGCTCGCCGAGCCATCATGGCTCTGACGGCATATGCCGCTCTGGCTGTTTTGGCGGCGGTGCGGCTCGACGGAAGGCCGCGCCTGGTGGTCTGGTTGTTCCTAGGGCTCTTTGCCGTCAAGACGTTGCTGATGGTACTCAAGGAACGCTCCCACTAAGGAGCCGGCATACGTCGCGTCGGAAGATTATTAGGGCCCACCTAAGGTAAATCTTCGAGATACTTCGTAGGCCTATTCCTCTTAATCTTCAATTTACCGGTGATTTTGACTGGAGCCTGGGTCGTTTCGAACTGGTTTGTTTCAGTTCGGGAGTAAGCCTGATTTTTGCGGTTCCATTTTGGTACAAAGCAGGCCGACGCTTCTTAGAACTGGCGAAGCGCGAGTTTGCCGGCCAGGTGGGCGCATAGGGCTTCTTGCTCAAAACACAGGGTTAGTTGCAGTAGAGGAATCTCGTTTCCGGCGATTCGCGAGGAAGTGGCCGGGGGCGTGCATTCTCCTTAGCGTCGGTCGGAAAAAAAAGGGAGATGCAAGAAATCATGGTTACGATGAGTTACAAAGCTGCTGCCGGCGCCGCCGTCGCGCCTGCCGCGGTCCCTTCCAGCGGTGCTGCCAGCCCCGCGCCGCTACGGTCCGCGAGTAGAACAGTTCAAGGGCGTAGCGTTCCGGTGAAACCGATGGGCACGGCGACCGCCGCGCACTCTCTGCACTCCCAACACCCCGGGCAGCATTCCTCCCAGCATTCCGCGCACCGCCTCGCCGCGGCGCAGGCCGTTAAGCAGGATCGCCGCGATCGCGTGGTGCTGGAGCATTTGCCGCTGGTCAAGGCGATTGCCGTGCGGGTGCACGAAAATCTCCCGGTGCATGTCGACCTGGACGACCTGGTTCACGCCGGCATCCTGGGCCTGTTCGACGCCGCCAGCAAGTATAATCCCGAAAAACAGGTGGTGTTTTCGAGCTACGCCAAGCACCGCATCAAGGGCGCGATTCTGGACAGCCTGCGGCAGCTCGACTGGGCCTCGCGCGATATGCGCCGCCGCCACAAGCAAGTGGAAGCCGCCACGCGCGACCTGGCTTCGACGCTGCAGCGCGCTCCCACCGAATCCGAAGTCGCCGAGAAGCTGGGCATGGATGTCGAGCGCTGGCGCACCATGATGCTGGATCTGCGCAACGTGGGCCTGATCTCGGCCTCCACACGCTCGAATGAAGGCGATGAACTGCCCGCTCCCGATTTTCCCAGCGGCCCCGAGACGCAGCCGGATTCGATCTGCGCCCGCGAGCAGCTCCGCGCGGTTCTGGGCGTCGCCATGAAGACGCTGCCGGAGCGGTATCGGAAAGTGGTGCTGCTGTACTACACCAACGAGATGACGATGAAGGAAATCGGCGGCGTGCTGGGCATCAACGAGAGCCGCGTGTCGCAGATTCACAAGTCGGCGCTCGAGAAGATGCAGGCCGCGCTGCAAGCCTCCGGCATCACCTCCAGCCAGGCGTTCTAGGGCACCACGTTAAGGTTCACTGCGAAGTTTTCACTGCGCCGGCCATTTTCGGAACATCGAATCCGCCGCCCAGAAAACGGTCGAGCTGGCGCGCGGCTGCTTCCGGATCCCTTAAAGCTTCCTCGTGTTCCAGCATCAGAAGCTGCGTCGAGTCCCGCGCCGCCAGCATCGCCTGGGCCCGGCACAGCGCCCGCGCAAATTCCTCTTTGAGTATTTCC
This sequence comes from Bryobacterales bacterium, assembly GCA_963838455.1. GTDB lineage: Bacteria > Acidobacteriota > Terriglobia > Bryobacterales > Bryobacteraceae > Palsa-187. The sequence continues at coordinate 36,128 of CAWISY010000070.1, read as the reverse complement.
CGTTTGCGCATCGCCCACTCCGGAGTCTGAGGCACAGCCTGAGAGCCGCGTGCCAGCATCCGCTCCTGCGAGTCGAGCACTTCTTCCAGATCGCGCCGGCACAGAATCACGCGGCACGGCAGCCCTGGCGGCAAGGCAGCCAGCAACGGCAGAACGATCTTCACCGCTTTTCCTCGGGCTTGCGTGAGCCATCCCGAAGATCCCGGCTGTTCCGGCAGCAGGTTCTTGACCGGTTCATATTCGAAGTAGCCGTGGGGATTGCTCTCATCGGCCTCCCGCAAGCCATCGGTCAGCACGCTGACGCCTCCGGCCGCGAGCATCTGCATGGTCATGGATGTGCCGGAGCGGGGAAGGCCGGTCACGACCACCACCGGCTCATCGAGGGGCTTTCGCTTCACATTTTCGCTGCGGGCGGATTCTTCCCGAACCTCGTCTCTGTGAGTCTGCAAAGGAGCTCCCTCGCACGGCGTCGCTCCTCGGCGCGCTCCTCTACGCATTTGGTGAGCCAAACGGCGATGCTCCTTCGCGCCTGCTAAATCTCCCAACTGCTCCAGCGCTCCGGCGAGCCGCACGTGCGCTTCCGGGAAATTGGGGTTGCAGGAGATCGCCGCGCGGAACGCTTCCGCCGCCTTTTTGTGCTTCTTCATCCCGATCAATGCCCGCCCCAGCAACAGGTGCGCCTGCGGATAGCGATGCAGCCGCTCCAGGGCATCCAGAGCCGCGTGGGCCGCGGCCTCGTAGTTGCGTTTTTTTAAAGCGTTGCGTTTTTCTAAAGCGATGCGGCAGCGGCCGAGATGCGCGGCCGCATTATCGCCGTCGGCATCGAGCGCCAATTCGTACAAACGGCCAGCTTCCCGCCATCGGCGCAAGCGCGCGTACGCGTCGCCCGCCTCCACCAGCAAGCCGAGGCGCTCTAACATCGCGGCCCCTTCTGCATCCCGGCCTTCCACAATCGCGACCTGCGCCTGGAAGTATTCGGCCAGCGGCGAGCCGTTCATCTCTTCCGCAATCCTTCGCATTTCCGCGTGCCGCTCCAAGGCGTGCGGTGACAAAGCGTGCCGTGACAAAGCTTGGCAGGAGACAAACAGGCGCGCGGCGAAGCGTGGCTCGCCGGGTTCGGCGGCACGGAGCTGGCTGAAGATCGCGTGGGCTTCCCGGTGCCTACCGGCATCCTGGTAGGCTTCGCCGAGGTTGTAGCGAAGCTCCTGGATGGTCTTGCGCACAACAGTATGCGTGTCTTGGTCCGGCGCCTCGATATATCCCAGCGCGACCATCTGCTCCAGCGCCGCGCGCGCCGCCTCCGGATCCAGGCGGGTGTGCGCGGGATGGCGGCCATGCGGGCCCGGCGCCTGCTCCCAGCTCGGGATAAACTTCGGCCGCGGCGGCTTCACGAACGCCTGCGACAGCACCCTCCCATCCATGTCCTCTCCGATGGCGAGGCCGAACAACGCCAGGATGGTCGGCGTGATGTCGAGCACCGAGGCGCCATCGATCGCGGCTTTCTTCTTCATCTGACTGCCGCGCAGGGCCACGATGCCGTAATCCCGATGCTCCACCGTCGGTCCGGCGGGAATGTCCGGAATCGAAGCCGGGCGCAGGTGATCCGGATGGAAACCATGATCGGAGACGATCAGGACCGTGGTCTCAGGACCGGCTTCCTTGAGCATCCGGCCCAGCGCGCGATCGTGAAACTGGTACGCGGTCGAGACCACGTCGCGATACAGCTCGAAGTCGCGTTCCGAAATCCAGTTCTGCCGCGGCGGATGATACTTCATGAAACCGTGGCAGAAATGGTCGATGGAATCGAAATAGACGGCGAAGAAGTCCCACGCTTGATGCTCCAGCAGCCACACCGCGGCGGCTTCGACGCTCATTGCCTCCGCCAGCGTGCGCAACAACAACCCCAGCCGCTGATCGGTGTCCTGATCGATCTCGCGCGCCAGAGGCACGAAGGGCTCGACCAGCTCCGGTGTGAGCTGATCGGGATGGACGCGTAAAGCAGCGACCGGCTCAGCCAGCTCCAGCGGATGAACGGCGTGGGCCGGCAGCGGCCAATGTTGATTGAGCGGCCCTGTGATTCGATGAAAATGGTCGGAAACCATCGCCCCCTGAATCGGTTCCGCGGGATGGCTGGGCCACCACCCCACCACCACGCTGCGCAGGTGGTTTTGGCTGAGGATGTTCCACAACGCCTTGCACGTTCGCGAAAGATTCGTCACCGGCTGAATGCGGCGCGCGTCCGGCGCCGGTTCGGCGAAACCATGGATGCCGTGCTGGAACGGCCGCTTGCCGGTGGCAATCGAGGTCCACAGCATCGGCGAGATGGGCGGGTGCAGCGTGGAGATTTGGCCGCTGGAGCCGTTCTCGACCAGACTCCGCAGGTGTGGCATCCGCCCCGCTTCCATCAGTGGGCGAATGACCTTCCAGTCGGCCGCATCCCAGCCTACCAGCAGGACCTTGCGGGGAGAAATCCGCCGCGGAAGAATCGGGCGCGAACCCATACTTTGTCCGGGCGCTTTACTTTAGCGGGCCCTGTTTGGGCGGCTGTTTGGGAGGATAGTTGAGCACCGGCTGGTACGGCTTCTTCTTGTGCCGCCAAGAGCCTCCGCCTCCGCCCGACCCTCCTCCGCTCCCGCCGCCGCTGCCACCACCGAAGCTTCCGCCGAAACCGCCGCTCCCACTGAAGAAGCCGCCTCCCGGGCTCCCGCCACCACCGCCAACGACTACGCCACCCCCGCTCGACCCACCTCCAACAGGCGGCGGCACATAACTCGATTGCAGATCAATGACGACTCCGGGCTGGCTTTGCATGCCTCCAATAAGCGCTTGGAGCGGGAGTTCGCCGTCGCCGAGGCCCTGCGGAATGGTCAGATTAATCTGATAGATTCCCGCACTGGACAGGCCCGCGAAGGTCGTCGTGACGGCGATGTTGTTGATGAACAACGTCAGCGTATCGTTGATGGGCGCGGCTCCGGAAAAAACCTGTCCGGCGTGAACGACAGGGGTGGTCGGCCCGAGTCCGACGGCGAAAAGCTCCACCTGATCGCCGGGACGGGCGGCCACGGTCGGGTAGCCCAGCGAGTTTCCCGTCGGCCCCAGAATATCGTAGGAGCCTCCGCCGTAGTGTCCGCTCTTATCCGAACGCAGGATGATTCCGGATACGTGAGTTGAATCCAGAAGGCTGAAGGACGGCGCAAAGGTGTTCAACGTAGCGTAAGCGGTAGTGCTGCCGGCGGCGGTGGTCACTACTACCGACACCGTCCCCAGATTCGCATCGTCGGGGACCTGCAGATTGATCTGCTGCGGGCTCACGTACGACAGGTAGGCCGGATTTCCGTCAATCGAAACGCTGGTTCCTCCCAGAGAAATGGGAAAATCGTTGTTCCAATTGGCGGTCTGGTTGGCGAGATTGGCGCCGAAAATGGTGACCCATTCTCCGCTCTGGATGGTATTGGAGTGGCTGCAGAGCGGCACCACTCCGCCCGCGGCGATGGAAGGCATACTGCCCTGGGTCTGTGCCGCCGCAGTCAAGGGAGTGGCATTTCCCAGACTCACGTCTCGAAGCCCGGTTCGGGAGCGGGTTGACAGTGCGCTCACAATCGCTCCCGCGGCCGCGAGCTCGGGCAAGCCGCTACTGACCAGCGAGGCCGGAGCACCGCTCGCGATCGCCAGCGCCGAGCCGGTGACCGCCGCATAAAGCTGCCAATTCGCGGCTCCGCGGCGCAATGCACGTTTCACAACGGAGGATCGTAGATCCGCCAGATACCCGTCCACCCGACGATTCAGCAGCCGACGATCCAGGTCGGTTTTTCGCCCAGCAGTCATGGGTCTACCCTCCAAGTCTACTTCCCCCGCGTCTATGCTAGCGAGAGGTTTTCGGCTGGTTCCAACATATATCTTTCGGCGGTGGGCGGAAATACCGAAGCGTCAGTATTTTCCGGTGCGGCTATTCAGTATCAGCTACTTCGCGGCAGTGCGGGTCACTTCGCCGTGATGGACGCGACCTGAATGGTTTTGGTCTTGGCGTCCAGAGTCCCGGAGACAGTCACTTTTTGTCCGGCGAACTTCTCGGGAGTTTTCTGGTCGCTCAAGGTATAGGCGTCTTTTCCGTCCCATAGGACGTACTGTGCGCCGTGTTCCTCGATGCAGGCCTTGGTGCATGCCGCATCGGTCGGCCCCATCTTCATGTGTGAATGGTCGGCCGTGGCGCACATTGAGTCCGTGATCGCGCCGGTGAAGCTGCGCTTGCCGGGCTGTGCGAATAGAGCTCCGACTAGGAGCAGAGCCAATAGAGCTCGCTGCATGACGGATCGTACGGGCTTATTCGCCCGGAGTCATCAGGTGCGCCGTGGTGGTTCCGGCGTTCATGATCCAGACGCTATCGCCTTTTCCGCCCGTTTCCGGCAGCCCCATGGTCTTCGAGGTCGCCATCGGAACCGCGATGGTCATGTGCGTCGTGGCGGTCTCCTGGTTCATACCCATCAGGTGGTACCACACCGACCCGAACTCCGGCTTTACGCGGGTGCCGTTCTTCTCCGCCTCATCAAACGCCGCCGCACGCGCCTTTGGATCGGAGATGGCTTCGGTCTTCAGATTCTGCGCCGCGCGCGGGAGGTTGCCTTCCATGGTGCACTCGAGGGTGAATGGCCGATGCGTGGGATAGCCGGAGATGTCATAGCAGACCAGACCATTTTGACTCTTGCGCAGCGTCTCGTAGGTGAAGTCGGCCTTCCATTTAATGACGCCGGCTTTAGCTCTCATCTTCGCCGGAGCGGCCATCACGGCTTTGTCAATTGCGGCCTGATCTTGCGCGAACACACCGGCGGCAACCGCCAGCGTGATCAGAAGGGTCTGAAGTACGGGTTTCATGATTGTGATCCTCACTTTTTGACGCTAATCCGACGTCGACTGGAACACAGTATATCGCGCCGCAGCAGCACTTTGGTAAACGCGCGTTCCTCTCAAACGCTAGAATCGAGTTTCAGGTGCCTTCCCCAACGCCGAAAACTCTGACCGTCCGCCAGTTCTTTTCGAAGACTGGCCTGCTCTCGAAGTGGCACCCCAGTTTCGAATATCGCGACGGGCAGCTTCAAATGGCGGAAGCCGTGGAGGCCGCGCTCGCGGAAAAGAAGCACCTAATCGTGGAGGCGGGCACCGGCACGGGGAAAACGCTAGCCTACCTGGTCCCGGCGATTCTTTCCGGCAAGCGCATTGTCATTTCCACGGGCACGAAGAATCTGCAGGAGCAGCTCTTCTTCAAGGACATTCCGTTTCTCGAACAGCACCTGGGTCCGCTGCACGTGTCTTATATGAAAGGCCGCGCTAACTACGCCTGCCGCCAGAAAATCTACGACGCCGAAAAGGAGCCGGTGCTGGAGGGATTGGAGGAGGTCGCCGATTTTCAGGTGATCCGCCAATGGGAGAAAACCACGGAAACAGGCGACCGCGCTGAGATCAAGACTCTGCCGGAGAATTCCAGCGCGTGGGCCAAGGTGGATGCGCGTTCCGATCTCTGCACCGGGCAGAAGTGTCCGCAGTTCGAGCGCTGCTTCATCACGCTGATGCACCAGCGCGCGCAGGAGAGCAACATCATCATCGTCAATCACCACCTGTTTTTCGCGGATATGGCGGTGAAAGGCGATGAGCGCGGCGCCATTATTCCCGATTACGCCGCCGTCATCTTCGATGAAGCGCACGAGGTGGAAGACATCGCCGGACAATATTTCGGCGTGTCGATTTCGAGTTACCAGGTGGAGGAGCTGGCTCGTGATGTTGCCGCGCTGTCGCACCGGAAGCAGTTTGGATCGCAGGAGCTGGACCGGATTCTGATCACGCTCGGGGATTGCGCGATGCAATTTTTCGCGCTGTTCGCTGCCAACGAGGGCCGTAGCGGCTTCCGGTCGCACGAAGCGTTTCTGATGAAGAACGAAGAGCAATATCGCGACGTTTTGCGCTCGCTGGAGCTGGTGGCGCTGCAACTGGAGCTGCTGAAGCTGGCTCCTGAGGAATCGATGCTGGCGATGGCTCGGTGCAGCGACCTGGCACGGCGGCTGGAGTTCTGGATGGAATCGGGCGACCGGCGCTACGTGTATTGGATCGAGCGCCGCGGCCGTGGAACCTTTCTACAGGCCACGCCCATCGACGTTTCGCAAATTCTGGATCAACGGTTATTTGACGTGGTCGATACCGTGGTACTCACTTCTGCCACACTGGCCGTGGCTGGAGGGTTTGATTACACCAAAGAGCGGATGGGCCTGCGCAACGCCCGGACTTTGGTGGTTCCCAGCCACTTCGATTATTTCCACCAGGCGCTGCTGTACGTCCCGCAAAGCTTGCCCGACCCGCGCAGCCCCGCCTTCGTCGAAGCGGCGGCGGACGAAATTATCGAGCTGCTGACGCTCAGCCGCGGCCGCGCTTTTGTGCTGTTCACCAGCTATCAGCAGATGCGCCTGATCTACGATCGAGTATCGCTGGATGTGCCGTATCAAACCCTGATGCAAGGCTCCGGGCCGCGCAGCGCTTTGCTCGAAGAGTTTCGTTCCACGCCCAACGCTGTCCTGTTTGCGACCTCATCCTTCTGGCAGGGAGTGGACGTTCCGGGGGACCAGTTAAGCTGCGTGATCATCGATAAGCTGCCGTTCGCGGTTCCCAGCGACCCGGTGGTGGAGGCTCGCATCACGGCGATCAAGAACGAAGGCGGAGATGCGTTTCATCATTACCAGGTTCCCCAGGCGGCCATCGCCCTCAAGCAAGGGTTCGGACGCTTGATCCGCAGCCGCACGGATCGCGGGGTGCTGGCGCTGCTGGATAACCGGATCACCAAGACTCGCTATGGGCAGATTTTCTTCGACAGCCTGCCACCATACCGGTTTACGACTTGGCGCGGGGACGTCGAGAAGTTTTTCAGCGGCCGAAAAACTTAGCGTTGCGCGGGCCGAAGTCGGCCCATTTCTCGGGCAGATCGTCGATGGTGAAGATCGCCGAAACGGGACAGACCGGCACGCAGGCGCCGCAATCGATGCACTCTACCGGGTCGATGTAGAGCATCTCTTCGCCGGCGAAGTTGGGTTCGTCTTTCTTGGGATGAATGCAATCGACCGGGCAGGCGTCCACACACGCCGTGTCCTTAGTGCCGATGCAGGGTTCTGCAATTACGTACGCCATGGGATGAACATCTACGAATAGCACACCGGGGACGCGGACGCAATTTTGCCACAGCGAAAGGTCGATATTTCCATTGGGCTGCCAATAGAGGATACAATCGTGGTTTCGGGGACGTAGCTCAGATGGATAGAGCGGTCGCCTCCTAAGCGACAGGTCGGCAGTTCGAATCTGCCCGTCCCCACCACATTTAGTCCCAGCGTTTGAATCCCTTGCGCGCGATGTCGCGGCGGTAGTGCATGCCGTCGAAACGGATCTTGCCGACAGCCGCGTAGGTGTTCGCGACGGCCGCGCGCAAATCGGATCCGGAGGCCGTGACGCCCAGCACTCGCCCGCCGGCGGTCTCGAGTCCTCGAGCTCCCATGCGCGTCCCGGCTTGAAACACTTCGGCGCCACAATCTTCGATCCCCGTAATGAGGTCGCCCATGCGAACCTGCCCCGGGTAGCCGTGCGCTGCCAGGACCACGCAGACCGAGGGCTCGGGCTTCCACTCGAGTTCGGCGCCGTTCAAGGTTCCCGTAGCTGCGCGCATCAAGGCCTCGCCGAATCCGTCTTTCATGCGGTGCATCAGCGGCTGCGTTTCCGGATCGCCCAGGCGCACGTTGAACTCGAGAACCTTTGGTCCGGAGGCGGTCATCATCAAGCCGGCATAGAGAAAGCCGGTGAATTGGTTCGCCGCGATGACGGGTTGAATGACGGCGTCCATCACGTGGTCAATCTGGGCCTGTGAAAAGATGCGCCCGTCGCAGTAGGCTCCCATGCCGCCGGTATTCGGTCCCGTGTCGCCGTCGCCGACCGTCTTGTGATCCTGCGTGGCTTCGAGCGGCAGCGCGGTCTTGCCGTCGCACAGGACGATGAAGCTGACTTCTTCTCCGGTGAGGAATTCCTCGATGACCAGCCGCGGCCCGAGAGAGTGGACGGCTCGCTCGGCTTCGCTCCGCTCCTGCGCGATGATCACGCCCTTGCCGGCCGCCAGTCCGTCCGCTTTTATTACTACGGGAAGGTCGAACCGGGCGAGCGCGGCAAGTCCCTGCTCAATGCTTTCGACCTGTGCAAAACGTGCAGTGGGTATGCGCAGGCGCTCCATCAACGCCTTGGAGTGGATCTTGCTTCCTTCGAGCTGGGCGTTGGATCGGTTCGGGCCGATGATGGGCCTCCCGGCGGCGCGGAACTCGTCGACGACGCCCGCCACCAGCGGGGCCTCTGGACCGACTACGGTGAGATCGGTTTCCACGGCTGCGGCGACTGCGGCGTAATCGGAGTGGGGAAAGACTCGGGCGACTTGCGCGATTCCGGGGTTGCCCGGTGCCGCGAAGATCTGGTGGCCTTCCCGCGCTAGTTTCCACGCCAGGGCATGCTCGCGGCCGCCGCTTCCGATGATCAGAATCCGCATAGGAAAGAGTTCAGTGTAGCGCGGCAGGTTAGAATGACGGAAGATGCCGAATCAATACCAGGTCATCGTGGTGGGGGCGGGGCATGCCGGTTGCGAGGCCGCACACGCCTGCGCCCAGCTCGGGCTCAAGACCGCCATGGTGACGATGAACCTGGATTTGATCGCGCAGATGTCGTGCAACCCGGCCATTGGGGGCATCGCCAAGGGTCACCTGGTGCGGGAGATTGATGCGCTGGGCGGTTTAATGGGCGAGATCACGGACGCCGTCGGAATCCAGTTCCGGCTGTTGAACACCAGTCGCGGGCCGGCGGTCTGGTCGCCTCGCGCCCAATGCGATAAGAAGCAGTACCGCCTGCGGATGCGGGAAGTGCTGGAGCGTCAGCCGGATCTGCGAATCATTCAGGCAGAAGTCGCTCAAGTGAGGATTTCCGCGGGCCGTGTGCGGGGAGTGGATCTTCGGGACGGCCGGCATTTGGCTGCCGAAGCGGTCGTGATCACAACCGGGACCTTTCTGAACGGCTTGGCCCACGTCGGGGAGCAAAAATTCACGTGCGGCAGGAGCGGTGAGGCTGCTTCGAACCTGTTGGGCGATCAACTGCGTGGCCTGGGTCTGGACTGGAAGCGGCTGAAAACTGGGACTCCGCCGCGGCTGGATGGGAGGAGCATCGATTGGAGCCGCTTCGAAGCGCAGGCAGGCGATCCGGAGCCAACTCCGTTCTCGTTTATTACCAATAAGATAGAGAGAAGCCAAGTACCCTGCCACATCGCTTACACCACGCCTGAGACGCATGAACTGCTGCGGCGGAACATCTCCCGCTCCCCGATGTACAGTGGTCAGATTGAGGGCATCGGTCCGCGGTACTGCCCTTCGATTGAGGATAAGATTGTCCGATTTCCCGACAAGTCGCGTCACCAGCTATTCCTTGAACCGGAGGGTTTGGACACTTACGAGATCTACGTCAATGGCATGTCTACCAGTATGCCGATTGATGTCCAGACGGCTATGATCGCCTCAGTTCCTGGGCTCGAGGATGCCGAGATGATCCGGCCCGGATACGCCATCGAGTACGATGCCATCGATCCTCGGGAACTGTCGCAGTCGCTGGAAGTCCGTGCGATCCGGGGATTGTTCCTGGCGGGGCAGATCAATGGAACCTCGGGTTACGAAGAGGCTGCTTGCCAGGGGCTGGTGGCGGGCATCAATGCCGCGTTCTCCGTGGGCGGGCGCGATGCCTTCACGATTCCACGGATGGACGGCTACATCGGGATTCTCATCGAGGACCTGGTGACCAAAGGCGTGGACGAGCCATACCGGATGTTCACGTCGCGAGCGGAGTTTCGCCTTCGCCTGCGCATCGACAATGCCGATGAGAGGCTTACTCCCATGGGACGGCGGGCCGGGCTGGTATCGGATACCAGATGGAACCTGCACCTACGAAAGCAGGAGCAGAAGGAGCGAATCCTGGGGCAAATGAGATCGGTCCGCGTCGATCCGCAGGCGCTGGGATTGGCCCCAGACGACCGCCCCACGCTGGCAGAGTGGATTCGGCGGCCGGAAGCGAGGATTTCCCAAATCAGCAGTGAATTGGGAGGCGCGCCGACACATGGAGTGCTCGATACAATCGAGACGGAGCTGAAGTACGCTGGCTATATTGCACAGCAAGAGCGGCAGGTGGCTCGGCTGCTGCAGTCGGAACGGCGGCCTTTGCCGGCGGGTTTCCCGTATTTTGAGGTCCCGGGGCTCTCTACGGAGGTTCGGCAGAAGCTGACGCGGGTCCAACCGGCGACGCTTGGGCAAGCCGCCAGGATTCCGGGGGTTACGCCGGCGGCAATTGCGGTGTTAGACGTCTATCTTGGGATCGCCGAAACGCGCAGTGACATTTCAAGACCTTCTGCAGGCTGAGTTTGGGCCCTTCGGCGAGCTCACTTCGGAGCAGCTTTCCCAGCTTGAGGCACACTATGAGCTGCTGGTCCGATGGAATCGGCGTCTTAACTTGACCCGCATCGTGGACCTGAAGGAGGCGGTGCAGTTCCATTATTGCGAATCCTTGTTTCTTGGCAGAGCGCTTCCCTCGGGACCGTTGACGGTAGCTGATTTGGGCTCCGGTGCCGGGTTTCCAGGTATCCCTGTTGCGATACTCCGGCCGGACCTGCATGTGGTTCTGATAGAATCAGACGCGAGGAAGGCGGTTTTCTTGAGAGAAGCCACGCGGGAGTTAACTAACGTTGAAGCGTTGGTTTCTCGCTTCGAAGATTGCTCCCGGCGTTTCGATTGGGTTGTGGCTCGGGCGGTTGCTCCGAAGAGTGTGCTGGCAAGCCAATTGGCTGACAATTTCGCGCTGTTAGTCGGTCAGAACGACATTCCCGCCAGCTCGCGGGTGATCGAGATCCCGTGGGGGCGATCCCGAGTCCTCGCTATTGTTTCACGTGGAACGGAAGATGTTTCACGTGAAACTCGCGCGTGATAAGATTTGACGAAAGCAGTGAGGTGATGTGGCAAGGGTTATAGCAGTTTCCAATCAGAAAGGCGGCGTTGGGAAAACCACGACCGCAATTAATCTAGGGGCATCCTTGGCGGCTAATGATTTGAGGGTGCTACTCATTGACGCAGACCCGCAGGGTAATTCTACAAGCGGTCTGGGGATCGAGAAACGCTCCGGAATGCTCACAATCTACGACACCCTCCTCGGCCAGCAGCCTATGGAGGAGGTAATCTGCAAGACGGAATGTGAGGGACTAGAACTGCTTCCGGCAGACAAAAACCTGGTTGCCGCTAACCTTGATCTTGTCGACCTAGACGAAAGGGAATATGTTCTCAGAAAGGCCTTGGCTCCCATTCGCGAGCGCTACGCCTATATTTTGATGGACTGCCCGCCTGCTCTCGACCTTCTGACCATAAACGCCCTGGTTGCAGCGGATTCGGTTCTCATCCCCATTCAGTGCGAGTTCTTCGCCTTAGAGGGCATCTCCCAGCTCATGGACACAATTGACAAAATCCGGGAGGGTTTCTCCCAAAGTCTTGAAATTGAAGGGATTCTCCTCACCATGTACGATGATCGCACCAACCTCACGCGCACGGTGGCTGAGGATCTGAGGGATTTCTTCCAAGGAGACGTCTTGAAGACCATCATCCCTCGCAGCGTCCGGTTGGCCGAAGCGCCTAGCCACGGTAAGCCGATCCTCATGTACGACCCCCGGTCTCGGGGCGCAGAGAGCTATATTAAACTCGCGAAAGAAATTCTGGAAAATGAGCAACGCCGGAACCGAAAAAACACGCAGACCGCTCGGTAGAGGACTCTCCGCGCTTCTCCCCGCAAAGGCCCCGCAGCCGCCGGGCCCTCCCGTCGATGCAGCGCCTCAACCGCCCGCAAGCCCGTCCGCGGTCCCGATCGACCAGATCGCCCCCAATCCGGTTCAGCCAAGAACTGTGTTTCGCGCCGACCGGCTGGACGAACTGGCGGCATCCATCCGGGCCAACGGTGTCATCCAGCCCCTGATCGTACGCCGCTCTGGAGACGGGTACGAAATTGTCGCCGGCGAACGAAGGTGGCGTGCCGCCAAATTAGCCGGGTTGACCGAGGTTCCCATCGTTGTCCAGGACGTCGCCGATCGGAAGATGCTGACCGTGGCACTGATCGAGAACATCCAACGCGAGGACCTGAACCCGATCGAGACAGCGCATGCCTATGAAAGGCTCAGCCGTGAGCTGGGTATGTCGCAAGAGGAGATCGGGCAGCAAACCGGTAAGGACCGCACCTCGGTCGCGAACACTCTACGTTTACTGAAACTCCCACAAGAGGTGCAACTGCTGCTCGCCGAAAATCGCCTTTTCATGGGCCACGCCCGGGCGCTCCTGGGGCTGGATTCCGCGGAAGAGCAAATCCGACTGGCCGAGAAAGCCGCAGCGCAGGGGCTTTCCGTCCGCCAAGTGGAGACGTTGGTCAAGGAAGCCGAAGGCACTAAGGAACAGTCGAGAGCACCGCGAGGCTCACGCGGGGAGAAACAAGATCCTAACGTGGAAGCGGCAGTGCGCGAGCTCGAACGGGTGCTGCAAACGCGAGTGAAGATCGTCGAGCTCAGCGATCAACGCGGGCGCATCGAGATTCAATACTATTCCCAGGAGGAACTGGAGCGACTCTACGAGCACATCACCGGGAGTTCGCCTCGCTGAATTGCCTGGTGCCGGCGGCAGGACTCGAACCTGCGACCTGCGGATTATGAGACCGCCGCTCTAACCACCTGAGCTACACCGGCATGCTATCTAGCGTAAGAAGCGGACGCCTTTCCTGTCAATATCTGGATAACAGAATCCTCAACTCCTATTCTAGCCACAATCCAATGTCTCAACTACAATTCTCTTAGTGTCCGGGCCTGTCATCGAACTCTCGCACCTCTCAAAGAGCTACCCGATCTATTCCTCTGCCTCCGACCGCCTCAAGGAGCTGGCGACCCTCAACCGCCGCAGCTTTCATACCGACTATTGGGCGCTGAGGGACATCAGCTTCACAGTCGAGCCGGGCGAAACCTTCTGCATCGTGGGCGAAAACGGCAGCGGCAAGAGCACGCTGCTGCAGATCTGCGCCGGCATTCTGCAGCCGACCGAAGGATCGCTCGATGTTCGCGGCCGCGTCTCCGCCCTGCTAGAGCTCGGCGCGGGTTTCAACCCCGAGTTCACCGGCCGCGACAACGTCTACCTCAACGGCGCCATCCTGGGATTTTCGCGCAAGGAAATGGACCACCGATTCCCGCACATCGAGGCCTTCGCCGAAATCGGCGACTTCATCGACCGCGCGGTCAAAACGTACTCCAGCGGCATGATCGTGCGCCTGGCCTTCGCGGTTGCGATCCACGTCGACCCGGAAATCCTTCTGGTCGACGAGGCTCTGGCGGTCGGCGACGTTTACTTCCGCCAACGCTGCATGCGCAAGGTGCACGAAATGCGCGCCCAAGGAACTACGATTTTGTTCGTATCCCATTCCACTGGCGACATCAAGGCCTTGGGAAGCCGCGCTCTGTGGCTGGACCACGGCCGCATGATGGCCATGGGAGACACGGATCTTATTGTTTCTAAATACCTTGCGGCGATGGCCGCGAAAGATACCGAATATCGCTCCCATGAGCTTCCCGTCGCTAGCCAGAACCCGAACATCGTGCCGCCTGAACTGCTCGAATCGATCCCCAACATCGATCATCGCTTCGGAGACGGGCGCGCGGAGATCTTAGGGATCGGCGTCTTCAACGCGGACGGCGCGGCGCTCTCCTCGCTCCAACCCTCCTCCACCATGGTGGTCCGCATCAGCGTCCGGGCCAAAGCCAATCTGGACCATCCCATTGTCGGGTTCATGTTCCGCAATCATCTGGGCGTAGATTTCGCTGGCACAAACACAACACGCGAAGGATCTGCTCTGCCTCCCTTGCCGGCGGGTTCAACCTGTACCGTGGATTTCTATGTAGACCTGCCCACCGTCTACGCTTCGCTCTTTTCATTTTCGCCGGCCGTCGCCGACGGCTCGCTGGACCGGTACGCGATCTGCGACTGGATCGACAACGCAGTCGTTCTACCGATGGAACGCGCCGATGCGCCGGTCTACGGCCAACTTCACTTTCCTTGCCGCGTACACGTGAATACCAAGCTCGGAACGGTGGTGGCAGGTTCCGGAGTGGAAACCCCGTGAACGAATTCACGGGCGAGCGTGTCATTCCCGGCCAAGTCAACGAGGATCTTTGGGCGGAGCACATTGCAAGGTATGCTTTTGCTTCTCGATTCGCCGCGCACCGCCGCGTCCTGGATGCCGGCTGCGGGACCGGTTACGGCGTCGAGACCATGGCTCGTGAAGCCACATCTGTTGTGGGATTCGACATCGCAGCAGAAGCGATTGAATTTGCGCGGACTCACTCCAGCGCGTCCAATCTTCAATACCTGCGGGCCTCCGCGACGGCCCTACCATTCAAGTCCGGTTCCTTCGATCTCCTCACGGCTTTCGAAGTGATCGAGCATTTGACTGATTGGCGGGGCCTGATTCAGGAAGCCGCGCGCGTGCTCAACCCCACCGGCCTGTTTCTGGTCTCGACGCCGAATCGGGTCTATTACGCGGAGTCACGGCGCCTCCACGGTCCCAATCCTTACCACGTGCATGAGTTCGGCTTCGAAGAATTCCAATCCGAGCTGGGCGAATATTTCCCGCACGTAGCCATTCTTTTTCAAAACCGCATCGAAGCCTTCGCCTTCCACGGAGGCACGCAGGGCGCCGCCCAGCACCCGGCCGCACAAATCGACGCCTCATCGGACAACCCCGAGAACGCCCATTTCTTCATTGCGCTCGCCTCCGCCGCGCCGCTTCCTTCCGTGCAGCCGTTCCTTTACGTCCCTCGCGCGGCCAACGTCCTGCGCGAACGCGAGCATCACATTCAACTACTCGAAACGGAGCTCGCCCAGAGCAAGCAGTGGCTGGAGCAAAGCATCGCCGAGCACCACGCCCTCCAGCTCGCGCACGAGGAGCAGACGGAACATCTGGCCGCACAGAATCGCTGGGCGCTGGAACTCGAAGATAAACTGAAGGCCGCGCAACTCCGCATCGTCGAACTGCAAGACGAGGCCGTCGCGATCGCCACGGGCTACAAAGCCAAGGTCGCCGATCTGGAAGAAGAAAATCGCCAGAAGACCGCGTGGGCGATTGATCTTGAAACACGCCTGACCGCGGATCTTGCCGCGCGCGCACGGCAGCTCGCGGAAACCGTTCAACTGCTCAACGCAGCCGAGCAAACCGTAATTGAACGCACGGAGTGGGCGCGGCGCCTCGATGGCGAATTGAACCAGCTTCACGCCAAGCTCGCCATGATCCACCAATCGCGCTGGATCAAGCTGGGGCGGACGGTAGGATTGGGGCCGGGTTTGGATTGAGGCGACACTGACGAATGAAGCCCTTCCTCCTCGCCGCCTGGCGCATTCTCAGGCAGCTTCCCCTTGCCCTGCTCGGCCCAATTCTGCTTCTGCTGGCCGTCGTCGCGCTTCTGATCGCTGATTCCTTGGCGTCGTTGCGGCGCAAACGGCCGCCTGTGGACTCCAAACCCGCCACGCAGGCCGCGAGCATCGTCATCCCCAACTGGAATGGTCGCGACCTGCTCGAAAAGTATTTGCCTTCGGTGATCGCCGCGGTGGAGCACCACCCCGGAAGCGAGATTCTCGTGGTCGATAACGGCTCGACCGACGGCAGCGTAGCGTTCCTCGCCGAATATTTCCCACAGGTGCGAGTCGTCGCCTTGCCCGTCAATCTCGGCTTCGGGGGCGGATCGAATGCCGGATTCCGCGCGGCAAAACACGACATCGTGGTTCTGCTGAACAGCGATATGCGTGTGGACCGTGGTTTCCTCCCGCCCTTGCTCGCCGGTTTTGAAGACGAGAAAACCTTCGCCGTCTCCTGCCAGATCTTTTTCTCCGATCCCAAAAAGCTCCGCGAAGAAACCGGATTGACCGAAGGGTGGTGGCTGCAAGGAGCACTGCGTGTGCGGCATCGCGAGGAACCGGGCGTCCGCCAACTGTATCCGTGCTTTTACGGCGGCGGCGGCTCCTGCGCCTTCGATCGCAGGAAATTTCTCGATCTCGGCGGTTTCGACGAAGTGCTCAAACCGTTCTACCTGGAAGACACCGATCTCGGTTACCTGGCGTGGAAGCGTGGCTGGAAAGTCTTCTATCAGCCCGCCAGCATCGTCTACCACGAACACCGCGGCACCATCGGCAAACGCTTCAGCGAAGCCTACATTCAGAACGTGCTGCGCAAGAACTTCCTCCTATTTTCCTGGAAGAATATTCACTCCTGGCGTAAGCTGATGGATCATTTCTGGTTCACCTGGGCCAACGCGGTGCTGAGCTGGTGGTTCGGCGATTCCCCGGAACGGGCGAATTTCTATGGCATCGCCCGCGCGGCGCTGCAGCTTCCTCAAGCGATGGCGGCTCGCATCCGGGCGCGGCGGCTCGCGCTGATCACCGACGACGAAGCCTTCCGCAGGCCGCTGGCCGGCCATTTTCGCGATACCTTCGAGCTTCTTCCCGCCAATCCCGATCCGCTGCGCGTCCTCTTCGTTTCTCCCTACCCCATCTGCCCGCCGACCCACGGCGGAGGCGTCTTCATGTACCAGACCATCCGCGAGCTGGCGAAACTCTGCGAGCTGCATCTGCTGATCAGCCTCGATCTGGCCGATCAGCGCGAAGCGCATCGCGAGCTGGACGTCATCTGCGCGTCCACGGAATACGTCGTTCGTCTGGAAGGCCGCCAGAAAGCGTTTGGCTCGATGGAACCTCACGCCGTCCGCGAATTCAGAAACCGCGACTTCGCCTGGCTGATCCATCGCCAAATCTACACGCGGCACATTGATGTTCTCCAGTTGGAATACACGCCGCTGGGTCAATATCAGGGAGCTTTCCACAACATCGCTAGCATTTTGTTCGAGCATGACGTGTACTTCCAATCCATCGCACGACGCCTACCCCACATGACCAATGCGGTCGAAAGAATCCAGGCCCGCTGGGAGTATTTGCGCGCCTTGCGCTTCGAGCTGCGCATCCTGCCGAAGCTGGATCGCGTGCAAGTCTGCACGCCGCAAAGTGCCGAGTACCTGCTCTCGTTTCTCCCGCAACTGAAAGGCAGGATCGACGACGACAATCGAGCTGGCATCGACACGTCGAGTTATGAATGCCGCACCGCGTGCCGCGAGCCGTTCACGCTCCTCTTTCTCGGCAGCTTTCGCCATCCTCCAAATCTTGAGGCTCTGAACTGGTTCCTTGCAGAGGTTCTTCCGAAAGTACGCGCCGCCGAGCCGCGCGTGAAATTGATCGTCATCGGCTCCGATCCGCCTCCGCGGCACTCGCTCCCGGATGATGATGCGATCGAGCTACTGGGATTCGTCGAAGATGTCCGCGAACCCCTCGGCCGCTACGCCGTTTTCATTTGCCCGATTCTAAGCGGCTCGGGAATTCGCGTCAAGCTGCTGGAAGCATTCGCAGCCGGGATTCCCGTGGTCTCGACCCGCATCGGCGCGGAGGGTCTCGCCAGCAACGATGGAGAAATCTGCGCGCTGGCCGATGAGCCCGCAGCTTTCGCCGCCGCGATCCTCAAGCTACTTGCGGATCCTGCCCAGGCCGCGGAGATGGCCGGGCGTGCGCGGCGAGAAGTGGTCGCCAAACGCGACATGCGTAACATGACCGAACGCCTGGTGGAATCGTATCGTGCGGAGGTCGAGCGTAAGCGCAGTCAAGCCTAGCAGGATGCGGAAAAAGGCCTGGATACACCGCTCCCTCGCGGTCGCGGCTCTGTAACTGACTGACATAACGGCTGTCGATTCTGAGCCGCGCACGAAGTAAGCGGTTAGGGGGCCCGTTTCCGCACCCCTGCTAGCTCGCGTTATTTCGTCTTGCGGCTCTTGTCCAGCTCGGAAACGATTTTGGCGGCTGCGTCATTCACATCGTTCGGACGAGTGCTCTTCGCAACCACGTACGTGCTCCACACCACCACGCGCGAATTCCGGTCGACCAGGAACACCGAACCTTTGGCGCGGGAGACAGACTGCCCAACCGGTGCGGAAGTGTCGTTTTCCAGCTTGCCATCGGAAACTTTCTTGGGGGTGAAGAGGTTGTTGAACTGTTCCTCGAAAGACGAGCCGAGGCGATCGGTGAAAATCGCGTCGGCCTTCTGCGGATCGGTCACCACCTGAAACGCGCCGCTGGTAGTGAGCCGGTTCGCCAGATACTGGTCGAGCCCGCCCGCCATGGGCAGCAGGTACACCGTCTTGATGGCGGAGACATCGCCGGCCATCAGGGACAAGCCAGCCGCGCACAACACCGCGAGCAATTTCATGCTTTCATCATACCTGTGTTCTTCCGATGCACGTTATGCTAGGTGAGAACTGCGATCCGAATGTATAAGGGCGAGAGAATCACTGTGATCATTCCCTGTCTGAATGAGGAACAGGGCATCGGAGAGGTGCTGAAGCGAATCCCGGAGTTTGTCGACGAAACCATCGTTGTGGATAACGGCTCGACCGATCGCAGCTCGGAAGTGGCGCGCGGCTTGGGCGCCAAAGTGATCCGCGAAGATGTTCGCGGCTACGGCCGCGCCTACAAAACCGGGTTCGCGTATTCGACCGGCGACATCATCATTACGCTGGACGGCGATCATAGTTACCCTCCCGACGCCATCTCCTACCTGCTCGAAGCCCGCCGCCACCTGGACGCCGATTTTCTCAACGCCTCGCGGTTCCCGGTTCGCGATCGCCAGGCCATGAGCTTCCTGAACAAAATCGGAAACCTGATTCTGTCGCTGGCCATGTCGATTCTTTACTTCCGCTGGGTGCGTGATTCTCAATCCGGGATGTGGGTCTTTCGCCGGGCCATTCTTTCGGGCATGAAGCTGACTTCCGACGGCATGGCCTTTTCCGAAGAGATCAAGATCGAGGCGCTCAAGAGAAAAATCAGCTTCGTCGAGATCTCCATTCAATACAGCTCCCGCCTGGGCGAAGTGAAACTGAACCTGTGGCGCGACGGCTTTTACAATCTGTGGTTCCTGCTTAAGAAACGCTTCGTCTGACATGACGGTGACCGCCGTGATCCCGCATTGGAACCGCCGCGATCTCCTCTCCGCTCTGCTCCAAAACCTGCGGCAGCAGACACGGCCGTTTGACCGGATCCTGGTCGCCGACAACGGATCGACGGATGGATCCGCTGAAATGGCGGAGCAGGCCGGAGCGGAAGTTTTGCGCCTGGGCGAGAATCGCGGGTTTGCGGCAGCGGTGAACCGGGGCGTTGAGGCGTCTACCTCAGATTGGGTCGCGATCCTGAACAATGATGTGACGCTCGCCCCTGACTGGCTGGCGGTGCTGCTCGCGGCCGGCGAAAACGAACTCGTCTGGTTTGCGACCGGCAAGATCCGGCGAGCTTCCGATCCGAACCGGATCGACGCGACGTTCGACGAAGTCTCTCGCGCGGCCTGTGCTTGGCGCTGCGGAGCTGGGCGAGCCGACTCCCCCATCTGGAATCAGCCCCAGCGAATCCGTATCGCCCCGATGACTGCCGCAATATTTCGACACCGTTTGTTCGAGGAAGTTGGTCCGCTCGACGAATCCTTCGAGTCCTACATGGAAGATGTCGACTTCGGGCTGCGTTGCGCAATCACTGGACGCCTCGGCGCTTACGTGCCGCTGGCCGAGGCTCGGCACATTGGCAGTGCGACCTCAGGTGAGTGGAATAAGGACACGGTCCGTCGCATCGCGCGGAACCAAGTCTTATTGGCCAGAAAGCACTTCCGCGGCTCCGCCATCTGGCCAATTCTGGCCGGTCAGTTGCTATGGGGTTTCGTAGCCTGCCGCCATGGACGGGGGTTCTCATACCTGCGCGGCAAGCTTGAGGGTCTTACGGCCCGCCTGGATGGGGATAGTCAAGCTGTTGCATGGGCTACGGTAACAGCCGTAGTGGAGGAAAGTGAACAGCACATTTTCAAGCTTCAGCAAGCGACCGGCTTCGACAGCTATTGGAGGGCGTACTTCTGGCTGTCGCGGCAGTAATTGTTACACACAACTCGGCTTCTTGCATTCGCCGCTGTCTGGACGCACTCGCTGACATGGCTCCTTCGGTCGCGGTGTGCGTCATCGACAATGCCTCGCAGGACCGGACTGTCGAGGAAGTACTGTCCAGAGCAGAAGCCCGGTCGCGAAGTGGCGCGGAATCCGTCCTGCTGATCGCCAATCCTGAAAATCGAGGCTTCGCGGCCGCGGTCAATCAAGGCGTCCAGGCCATCCCCGCCGATGAATACCTTCTGTTAAATCCAGACGCGTATCTGCGAACCGAGCTGCAGCCGCTGGTCGAAGCGACGCGAGCACATGGCGTCGCAGCAGGCAAGCTACTGGACCAGACGGGTGAACCGCAAAAAGGGTTTACAATTCGGCGCTTCCCCACGCCGCTAATCTTGTGGTTCGAGCTGCTGGGGTGGAACCGCATCTGGCCCTCGAACCCGGTCAACCGCCGCTACCGTTATCTGGATCGCGATCTCGAAATATCCGGTCCGGTGGAACAACCTGCCGGCGCGTTCCTGATGTTTCGCAGGGATGTCTGGGAACGCCTCGGCGGATTCGATGAGCGTTTTCACCCGATCTGGTTTGAGGACGTCGATTTCTGCCTGCGCGCGGCCCAATCCGGTTACCAACCCTGGTACGAGCCAAAAGTTGCGGCAGAGCATCAAGGAGCCCACTCCATTTCACGGATAGGGGTAGTTCCCCGCGAGCGTTACTGGTGTGCTAGCCTCTTAAGATATGCCGCAAAGCATTTCCCCTCTTCTGCATACCGGGGGATTTGCGCGGCGGTGCTGCTCAGTTCCCTCCCCCGGGCGGTGGTGGGAATGATTCGTGAGCGAAGCTTCTCTCCAATACTCAGTTGTATCCACGTTGTTGCACTTTCCGGAAGGCGTCTGCTGTCAGGGCGCGAGGCGAGAGACGATTCAGGACGTTTTTCATAACAACTTCATACCATGGCCTTTAGAGATCTCGTTACGGTTACAGTGGTTACCTATAACAGCGGGCGCTTCATCAAGCGGTGCCTGGAGTCTGTACTGGAGCAGAAGTACCCGAACCTGGAGGTCGTGGTCATCGACAACGCCTCCACCGATGGCACCGTCGATATCCTGGAGCAGTTCACCGATCGCTGCCGGATCTACTACAACGACGAAAATGTGGGCTTTGCCGCGGCACAGAATCAGGCCATCTCGCTCGCGCACGGGGAGTGGGTCTTAACCCTCAACCCCGACGTTCTACTCCTTCCAAATTTCATACAATCCCTGGTGGAAGCCGGACAACTGGATCCCAAGGCGGGAACGGTCTGCGGCAAGCTGCTGACCATCCGGCCCTCCTTCGATCTTCCCGAGAAGGATCTGGTGGATTCCACGGGCATCTACTTCACGCCCATGCTGCGACACCTGGATCGAGGGAGCCAGGAAGTCGATAACGGCCATTACGTCAACTTCGAATACGTCTTCGGCGCCACCGCTGCGGCCGCGCTGTACCGCCGCCAGATGATCGAAGACATCGCCATCAACAACGAGTTTTTCGATCCGGATTTCTTTGTATACCGCGAGGATGCAGACGTGGCTTGGCGCGCGCAGTTGATGGGCTGGCGCTGCATTTATACGCCACTGGCCCGCGGCTACCATGTGCGCGCGGTGCTCCCCGGAAATCGCCGGGCGCTTCCGCCGGTGATCAACATGCACTCGGTGAAGAACCGGTTCTTGATGCGCATCAAGAACATGACACCGGATCTATACAAGCGCAACTGGTGGTCCATCACCTGGAGGGACCTGGTGGTGGTGGGCGCCTGCCTGGTCCGGGAACAATCCTCCCTTAAGGCCTTCGCCTACATCCTCCGCAACTATAGCCGCGTATGGCGAAAACGCCAGGAGATCATGCGCCGCCGGCGCGCCAAGGACGACTACATCGCCAGTTGGTTCTCTTTCGAACCGGTGAGCCGCCCGGCTCCGCGCCCCACTGCACGCTCTTTGGCGAAGACCAAGGCGGCTAGGGGGTAAGCCAAACGGCTTATCTTCTCTTACCTCGGTCCAGGGGCTCGGAGTAAAGTGCGGGTTGCGATTGTGGGGACGCGCGGCATACCGGCGCGCTACGGCGGCTTTGAGACCTTCGCCGAAGAATTGTCGACGCGGCTCGCGCTCCGCGGTCACTCCTTGACCGTCTATTGCCGGGAGCGATATTCGGACCCTGTCTTCCGCGGCGTTCGTCTACAATATTTGCCGACCCTGCGGCACAAGTACCTCGACACCGTTGTCCACACCTGCCTTTCGACCCTCCACCTGGCTTTCACTACCCTGGGCGGGAAGCGGCAGGACGCCGTGCTCTACTGCAACGCCGCCAACGCAATTTTCACCTGGATGCCGCGCCTGCTCGGTACGCCCGTGGCACTGAATGTCGACGGGCTGGAGCGCAACCGCAAGAAGTGGAACGCCGCCGCGCGCGCCTGGTATCGACTCTCGGAGTGGCTGGCGACCTGGATGCCGAACGTGATAGTCAGCGATGCGCGCAGCATTGCAGAATACTATCAGGAGCGCTACCACCGGTCCTCACAAATGATCCCTTATGGAGCCGAAACCGGAGAGGTCGCGACCACGGCCGTGCTCGAGCGGCTGGGCCTGGAGCGCCGCAAATATTTTCTCTACGTAAGCCGCATGGAGCCGGAGAACAACGCGCTGCTGGTACGCGAATGCTTCGAGAAGCTGGATACGCCCTTCAAACTGGCGCTGATCGGCGACGCGCCGTACGCGGCGGACTACATTCGCCGGGTTCGCGATACCCGTGATCCGCGCGTGGTGCTGCCGGGGGCGATCTACGGGGAGGGGTATCGCGAGCTGGGCTCGCACTGCTTCGCCTACGTGCACGCGACCGAGGTCGGCGGAACGCATCCGGCGTTGATCGAGGCGATGGGCCGCGGCGCGATCACTCTGTATCTGGACACACCGGAGAATACGGAGGTCGCGGGCGGCGCTGGGATCCCCTTTACCCGTGAAAATCTGGCTACGGTGATGCGCCAGGTTCTCGCTTTGCCGCAGCACGAACAAGACATGTGGCGGGCTCGCGCCGTGGAGCGGGTCAAATCGCGGTACAGTTGGGATGCGGTGACGGACGAGTACGAAAAACTCCTGACCCGGATGGTTGCATCGAAGAGACTTACGCCGAGGGCCGCCTCATGAGCACCGCGGTTACCAAGCCCATAGTGGCGGCGAAGCGGAGCTGGGTGGAGGTGTCGCTCGGGACCATTCGGGCGAATTACCGCGCGGTGAAGAGCGTGGTGGGCGCTTCCGCGGAGATCATGCCCGTGGTCAAAGCCGACGCCTACCGGCACGGAGCCGTGGAAGTCTCCCGAGCTCTGGAAGCCGAGGGCGCGCCGTGGCTGGCAGTGTCCAACGTGGAGGAAGGAATCGCGCTGCGGCACGCCGGAATCCGCGCACGCATCCTGGTGATGGCCGATTTCCTTCCGACCGACCGCGAAGCGCTCCCCGAATTCGAGCTCACCCCCGTCATCCATTCGCTCAGCGACGTTGCGCTGGCGCGCGGGCCGTATCATCTCAAGATCGACAGCGGAATGGGACGGCTGGGCACCCGCTCGACGCCTGAGGAGATTGTCGAAGTCGTAAGGAGAGGGCCGGAGACCCTCGAAGGATTGATGACGCACTTCGCCTCCGCCGGCAATTATGCGTCGGCGCAGACCGTGCAGCAGATCGAGCGCTTCGAGGCGGTGTTGAAGGCGTTGCGCGCCGCCGGCCTGGCTCCGCGCTACGTCCATTCCTCAGCAACGACTCCGGTGGCGTATGGCAGACGCGAAGCATGGGGCAACCTGGTGCGGCCCGGTCACGCGATTTACGGCTACGTGTCCCCGGCCCGATCCGCTCCACCGGCGATGCTGGCCGTCAAGCCGGCGCTCACGTGGAAAGCCTCAGTTCTAGCGGTGAAGGATCTCGAGCCCGGAGCCCTCATCGGCTACGGAGGAATTTACCGCGCGGAGAAACCGATGCGCATCGCGGTGCTCGCGGCCGGGTACGCGGATGGTATTCCGCATCGGCTCTCCAATCGCGGCAGCGTCATCGCCAAGGGTGTGCTGGCGCCGATGGTCGGCGCGGTCTCGATGGACTTGACCACCATCGATGTCACCGCGTGCCCCGAGCTGCGCGCCGGCGACGCCGTTACCCTTTTGGGAGCCGAAGGCTCCGTTTCCATCGACGCGCAGCAGATTGCGCGTATCGCCGGGACCATCTCCTACAGCGTGCTGTGCGGGATCCACGCGCGGGTGAAGCGCGTGTTTGTGGAATGAGGCAGCGCCTTTGCTTCGTCCGGCAGCAATCCGGCGAAGGGAGTGTCCCGGAGGGGCTTGAATGAGGCAGCGCCTCGCTTCGTCCGGCAGCACTCCGGCAAAGGGAGTGCCCCGGAGGGGCTTGAATGAGGCAGCGCCTCGCTTCGTCCGGCAGCACTCCGGCGAAGGGAGTGCCCCGGAGGGGCTTGAATGAGGCAGCGCCTTGCTTCGTCCGGCAGCACTCCGGCGAAGGGAGTGCCCCGGAGGGGCTTGAATGAGGCAGCGCCTTGCTTCGTCCGGCAGCACTCCGGCGAAGGGAGTGCCCCGGAGGGGCTTGAATGAGGCAGCGCCTTGCTTCGTCCGGCAGCACTCCGGCGAAGGGAGTGCCCCGGAGGGGCTTGAATGAGGCAGCGCCTTGCTTCGTCCGGCAGCACTCCGGCGAAAGGAGGGCCCGGAGGGCCTACTGGGGCCGCTTGAACCGGCCGACCAGGACAGCCTTGCCCGTAGTATGGCCCTGCATGGCCGCCATCACTTCGGCGCGAGTGGCATCAGGGCCGAGGCTCAGCGTCGTGTCCAACGCATAAAGCTCCAGCGTGTAGTGATGATAAGGATTGATCGCCGCATTGCCCGGTCCCATGTAGCCGACATTGCGGATACCTTTCAACTGCATGGTGCCGTCAGGGAGCTTGGCATCCGCCGGCATACCCTGTTGCAGCGACCGCGCAGTACCTGGAATGTTGATCACCATCCAGTGCAGCACGTCATCGGTGCCCTTGTTCAGCGCGTTATCGGGATCGTGCATGATGAGCACGAAGCTCTGGGTGTTGGGAGGAACGTTGGTCCACTCCAGCTTCGGCGAAACCGGCGTGGGAGACGCTTGCGTGAACTTGTCGGGGATGACGCCGCCATCCTGAAAATCCGGGGAGGTCAGCGCCATGCCGGGCATCTTCTGTCCGCCGCCGCCCTTCCCGCCGCGGCCGCCACCGGGAGGGCCCTGCGCCAGCAACGCACCAACACCCAGCGCCAGAGCAACGACGCCGGAAGCCATCAGTTTCTGTTTCATGGTTAGAAATCTCCTCGTGCTATTTTACAGGCCTTCCGGCCCGTTTTCTAGACGTCTAGATTTCGCACGTCCAGCGCGTTCTCTTCGATGAACTTGCGCCGGTTCTCCACGTCCTCGCCCATAAGCGTGGTGAAGATCTGGTCGCTGCTGACCAGGTCCTCCAGGTTCACCTTGAGCAGCGTGCGGGTCTCGATGTTCATGGTGGTTTCCCACAACTGATCCGCGTTCATCTCGCCGAGCCCCTTATAGCGCTGCACGTTGACCTCGCGCGTGCCTTCGGTCTTGACGTGGCTCAGAAGGTCGCGCCAGGTGGCTAGGCTTTCGCGCGCGTTGTCCCTAATCGACAGTAAACGGCGGCCTGTTGAACTTGGCGGACTGCCGAGCCATGGAGCGCAGGCGCCGGTATTCCGGCTGCGTGGCCAGCTCGACGTTGATGGCGCGCTCGGCATTGGTGGGGTCTTTGAAGGTGACCATCCAGGAGGAATGCTCCTCTTCGCGCTTCAGCTCGGTTTCGATCTTCAGCGCCTTGAGCGCTTCGTGGATCGGTTTGAGATTCGCTTCCTCGCTGAAGTCCGCCTTAGTGTCGATGGCGAGATCGGTGCGAGCCAAAATCTCCACCACGCGCGCATCGCGCAGCCGGCGCTCCAGGCGCCGCCAAGTGAGTTGGAACTCGTCGAGCTGCTTCAGGAAATTCAGCAGCTCCCGGCCTTCCAGCACCGTCTTATCTGCCAACTCGACTTTCAGATTCTCGATGGCGCGGCTCAGAATCTCGCTGGTGAACTCTTTGTCGTCCTTGATGTACTTCTCGCGCTTGCCGCGTTTGATCCGATACAGCGGCGGCTGCGCGACGAAGATGTGGCCGCGCTTGATCAGCTCCTGCATGTGGCGGAAGAAAAACGTCAGCAGCAAGGTGCGGATGTGGGAGCCGTCTACGTCCGCGTCGGTCATGATGATGATCTTGCCGTAGCGCAGCTTGGCTGGGTCAAAATCGTCCTTGCCGATGCCGGTGCCGATGGCGGTGATCATGGCGCGGATTTCTTCGTGCCCCAGCATCTTGTCGTAACGCGCTTTTTCGACGTTGAGGATTTTTCCGCGCAGCGGCAGGATCGCCTGGTAGCGACGGTCGCGCCCGCCCTTCGCTGTTCCTCCGGCCGATTCGCCTTCCACCAGAAAGAGCTCGCAGCGCTCCGGATCACGCTCCTGACAATCGGCCAGCTTGCCGGGCAAACCGCCGGAATCGAGCGCGCCCTTGCGCCGTGTCAGGTCACGCGCCTTGCGTGCGGCTTCGCGAGCTCGCGCTGCGTCGATCGCCTTGGAGACAATCTTGCGCATCACCGAGGGGTTCTTGTCGAAAAACTCGCCCAGCTTCTCGTTGACCAGTTGCACCACGAAGCCCTGAATGTCGGAATTGAGCTTGCCTTTGGTCTGGCCCTCGAACTGCGGCTGCGGCAGCTTCACGCTGACCACCGCGGTGAGGCCCTCGCGCACATCATCTCCGCTCAGGTTTTCTTTAACGTCTTTGAACAGACCGGCCGATTGCGCCGCGGCGTTGATGGTGCGCGTCAAAGCGCTGCGGAATCCGGAAAGGTGCGAACCGCCGTCGACGGTGTTGATGTTGTTGGCGAAGCTGAAGACGTTTTCGCTGTAGGAGTCGTTGTACTGCAACGCCACTTCCATGCCGAGCGTGCCGCCGTTGGGCAGTTCGCGCTCGCCTTCGAAGTAGATCGGTTTGTCGTGGAGCAGGTTCTTGCCCTTGTTCAGGTGTAGAATGAACTCCGCGATGCCGCCGCTGAAGTGGAACTCGGTGGAGCGAGCCGGTTCCTCGCGTTCATCGGTGAGCGTGATGGTGAGACCGCGGTTCAAGAACGCCAGCTCGCGCAGCCGGGTGGCGAGGGTGTCGTAGTTGAACACGGTTGCGGTCATGATGGTGGTGTCGGGCTTAAAGGTGACCTTGGTCCCGGTGCGCCGTCCCGCTTTCCC
Source organism: Bryobacterales bacterium (assembly GCA_963838455.1). Lineage (GTDB taxonomy): Bacteria > Acidobacteriota > Terriglobia > Bryobacterales > Bryobacteraceae > Palsa-187. The sequence goes on along the minus strand of CAWISY010000070.1, from coordinate 8,699 downwards.
TGCTTTAGCCAAAGGCGCTTTGGGGACGCCGGCGGCGTATTCCTGCTCCCAGGTAAACCCATCCCGCCAGATCTCGAGATGCAGCGCCTCAGACAGCGCGTTTACGCAGCTCACACCCACGCCGTGCAGACCGCCGGAAACTTTGTAGCTGTTGGAATCGAACTTTCCGCCGGCGTGCAGCTTGGTCATAACCACCTGCGCCGCGGAGACGCCTTCTTCGGCGTGCATGTCCACGGGGATGCCGCGGCCGTTGTCGATCACGGTCAGGGAATTGTCCTCGTGGATGATGACATTGATCAGGGTGCAGTAGCCGGCCAGCGCCTCGTCGACTGAATTGTCGACCACTTCATACACCAGGTGGTGCAAACCGGCTTCGCCGGTCGAACCGATGTACATCGCCGGCCGTAAGCGTACGGCTTCCAATCCTTCGAGCACCTTGATACTGGTGGAGTCGTAGATCGAACCGGCGGTCATTTCTCTTGATGCCATGCCTTCCTTGCTGTTATCGTCTTCCGGGAATTCAGGGGGTGGTGCGACTACTGCCATAAACCTCAAATCCTCATGGGCATGATGACGTAGCGGTAGTTGTCGGCCTTCTCTCCGGCCGGACGAAGCTCGCCGGCGCTGTGCGCGTCCTTAAACAGGAACATCACTTGTTCATTCGAAACGGCCTTCAAAAAGTCCAGAATGTATTCGGCGTTGAAGCCGATCTCCACGGCCGGCCCGTCGTACTCGACCGGGATGCTCTCTTCGCTCTCGCCCGTATCCGACACGGACGAATGAATCTTCACCTCGCCCGCAGCCGCACTCATGCGAATCGCACGGGAGCGTTCATCGGAGAACTGGGCGACGCGCTCAATCGCGCCCTTCAGCTCCTCGCGGTTCAAAGTCACCGACTGCGGCTGATCCTTCGGCAGAACGCGTTCGTAATCAGGGAAGTTGCCGGTCAGCTTACGGCTCAACAACAGCCTCTCACCGACTTCGAAGAATAAGTGATTCTCGTCGCCGGAGAACTGCACTGGTGCGCTCCCATCCGTGTCACCGGCCAGCTTTTGCAGCTCCAGCATCGCCTTGCGCGGCAGCAGCGCGCGATACGCGCCGGTCACGCCGGGAAGATCCACGGAGCTCTCAATCATCGCCAGGCGATGGCCATCGGTAGCGACCATCACCAATCCGCCCTTCTTCAAAACCAGCAGCGCGCCGTTCAAGGTGAAGCGCGATTCTTCATTCGAGATCGCGAAGACGGTCTTGCCGATCATCGACGCCAGCACGCCCAGGGGAATCTCGGCCAGCGGCGCCGGCATCTTCGGCAGCTCCGGAAAGCTCTCGCGCGACATTCCGGCGATGCGCGTCTTTGAGCGCCCAGACACCAGATTCGCCCAATGGTTCTCCTGAATCTTTACCTGCACGTCGCCATCGGGAAGCAGGCGCATGTAATCGAGCAGGCGACGCGCCGGCACCGTGCCCGCGCCGCCCTTCTTCACTCGCGCACCGCAAGAGCAGCGAATGCCCAGCTCCAGGTCGGTGGCGGTGAGCACTACGCGATTTCCCTCCGCTTCCAGAAGCACATTGGACAGGATCGGAATCGTCGTTTTCTTCTCAACCACACCTTGCGATAGGTTCAGTTCGCGGACCAGATCTGCCCTGCTGACGGTGAATTCCATGGACGGTTGCCTCGTGTGCTCGATTCTCTCTGAGTTGACTAACTGTTAGATCTTAGAGAAGAGTAGGATTCATAGGGGCTGTTGAAACGTTGAATTCTTTCTAAATTATAGCAAGTCCGAGGGGTTACTTTCATCATCGCCTGTGAACTTTCGCGTCGAAACCAGAGGAAGATTGGCGCTTCGGCGCTGGATTCACAGACGTCCACAGCCGTGCTTTGGTAGCGGCTGTGGATAAAGACAGATAACCTCAATTAATTGAGTCAGTTACCTTGTGGATCAGTCTGTTGAGATCCGGATCCTTTTGGCGCAGGCCTTCGATCTTCTGGACCGAATGGAGCACTGTGGTGTGGTGCTTGTCGCCGAACATCCGCCCAATCTCGGGCAGCGAGGATTGGGTGAGCTCCTTGATCAGATACATGGCGATTTGACGCGGGTAGACAATCTGCCGGGTATTCGATTTTTGCTTGAGCTGCGCAGGCTGCAGTTGGAAATGCTCAGCCACGGCTCGCAGGACGGACTCCATGGTGATGCGGCGCTCTCCGCCGGGGATCAGATACTTCAAGACCTGTTGCGCCATGCTCAGCGTGATAGGCGAGCCAGTCACCGAGGAGTAGGCGATCAGCTTGACCAGCGCGCCTTCCAGTTCACGCACGTTGGATTTTGTTTTGGTGGCGATGTGAATGCGCACGTCCTCGGGCAGCGTGACGCCATCCTGTTCGGCTTTTTTGTCGAGGATCGCCATTTTGGTTTCGAGATCGGGCGGCTGCAAATCCACCATCAAGCCCCACTCGAAGCGCGAGCGCAGGCGCTCCACTAATCCTGGCGTAGCCTTGGGCGTGGCGTCGCTGGAGATGACGATCTGCTTCTGATGATCGTAGAGCTCGTTGAAGGTGTGGAAGAACTCCTCCTGCATGCGCTCCTTGCCGCCTAGAATCTGAATGTCGTCGATCAACAGCGCGTCGGCGGAGCGATAGTGCCGGTGAAACGACGGCATGCGGTTGGCGCGCAGGCACGCGATCATCTCGTTCATGAAGCGTTCGCTGGAGGTGTAGACCACACGCATATTGGGAAATTCGTCCAGCAGGGCGCGGCCGATCGAGTGCATCAAGTGCGTCTTGCCGATGCCCACCCCGCCATAGAGAAACAGCGGATTGTAGCTGCGCGCCGGGTAAGAAGCGACAGCCCGGGCCGCGGCGTGCGCGAACTGGTTGCAGGAGCCAACCACGAAGTTCTCGAACTTGAAGCGCGGGTTGAGCTGCCCGCTGGCGGAAGCGAATATAGGCTCGGCAGCAGCGCTTTCAGACACCGTCACGCGGTTTGACGCGGGCAGGTAGACGATGTCACGCACTGGCAGATTCAGTTCGCGGATGCTGCCGCGGATCTCCTCGTCATACTCCTGCTCGAGAAAATCCTTGGTGAGCTGATCCGGCACCACCACCCGCAGGTTTCCATTATCCTGGGTGTCCAGCTCCGTCTTCATGACCCAGTTGTGATAGGCCTGGGGGGTCATTCGCGAGGCCAGATTCGACTTGATCTGCTCCCACATATCCCGTGATCCCGTCGCCAACGCTGTCGCTACGCCTAACTCTACCGCCACGTCTTCCTCCCTTTCTCACCCATCTCACCCTAAACCGCGCACGTCATAAATGCAGAAGCCCCCAAAGACCGCAGAATACCCACAAGTTTTCCACAGTCTGTGGAAAACATGGGCGACTACCTATGTTTCGGGGGATCTTCAGGCCGGCCGCAAGTTTCGGAATTGCACCCTTCGGTAGGCCTGACCGGGAAGGGCTACCCTCGCTTGCTCACATGCGGAAATCAGGATAGCACAAAACGCCCGGTGGGGAAGATAAAAATACAGAATATTGTAGGCTTACAATTCAATGACTTAGGGACGCAAAATCGCACCTGACCCCGTACTAAAACATTTGGGTTACTAGGCGTTTTCCTACTCCGCCGCTAGACAAACTTCCCGCGAATTGACAATTTTGACATCGCGGGCGAGAATGGTTTCTGCTGCCCGGTTAGATCGATTGTACCCTGGCAGCGTTTCCCGCGCGGGAGTAACTCAGCTGGTAGAGTGCGACCTTGCCAAGGTCGATGTCGCCGGTTCGAATCCGGTCTCCCGCTCCAAAATCCCAAACCGGCTCGTTAACTCCAAAACGCACAATCCAGTCCCAGGAACGGACACTCTGCTTCCGTAGCCACCCTCCGCGCTCCGCCTAACTCGCTGAAAAGCGGGTAAAATTGGACTGAGCCTGGGATGGCAGGCATGTTGCGCTAGCGGGAGGCTCAGAGGAATCATGGACATCAAGCGCGAAGGCGTCGCCAAAAAGAAGCGGATCAAGCTGGCGATTTACATCGCTCTGGCGGTGGCGCTGCTTGGCTCTGGAACCTACTATCTGAACAAGCTGCAGCCGGCCGCGCCTTCCGTCGAATGGGCCACCATCTGGCCCGGGACGGTGAAACGGGGTCCCATGCTGCGCGACGTAAAGGGATCTGGCACCCTGGAGCCGGAAGACATCGTCCTGGTTCCGGCCCCCAACGAAGGACAGATCTCCAAGATCAATGTCGATTCGGGCGATCGGGTGAAACCGGACACGATTCTGATGGTATTGAAGAATCCAGATATGGAGCTCGCCGCCAACGACCTGGACTGGCAGATCAAGAAGGCTGAGGCCAGCCTCACCGATACGAGGGTGCAGCTTGAAAGCAAGCGCCTGGACCAGCAATCGGTAGTCGCCGCCGTCGAGAGCGACCTGAAGCAGGCGCAACTCAATAAAGACACCGATCAGGAACTCCTGAAGATGGGGCTGAAGGCCGACTTGGATGTGAAGCTAAGCGTCGCCAAGTGGGAGAATCTGCAGCAAAAAGCGGATATCGAGAAGAAGAAGCTGGACAATATGGGCGACTCCATCAACGCCCAATTGGACTCCCAGAACGTTCAGATTGAACAACTCAAGGCCCAGCAACAGCTTAAGAAACAGCAATTTGCAGATCTGATCATTCGTGCCGGCATCGACGGCATAGTGCAGGAGATGACGTACATGGGCAATCCCTACCAGGTAGGCCAGAGGGTTCATCAGGGAGATGTTCTGGCCAAAGTTGCCCAGCCATCGAAGCTCAAGGCTGAGATCAAGATCGCCGAGACGCAGGCCAAGGACATCGCCCTGGGACAAGTGGCGCAGATCGATACCCGGAACGGAATCGTGCCGGGCCACGTAATTCGGATAGATCCGAACGTGGTGAACGGCACACGCATGGTCGACTGCAAGCTGGATGGCCCGCTTCCGCCGGGCGCGGTGCCGGATCTGAGCGTGGATGGGGTGATTGAGATCGAGCGGCTGACCGACGTGATTTATGTCGACCGGCCGGTGTTCGGCCAGCCCAACAGCCAGGTCAGTCTGTTCAAGATTTACCCCGATCAGAGCGGGGCGGACCGGGTGACGGTCCGATTTGGCCGTGCCTCCGTCAATTCTATTGAGGTCCTGGATGGTTTGAAGGTGGGCGAACAGGTAGTTCTATCGGATATGTCGGCGCAGGACCAGAATCAGCGCATTCGTTTTACACGTTAGTAGCCGGTTTAAGCGCTAGCGTTTACAAAAAATAAACCAGGAGGGATTCCATGACCGAGCCCTTAATCCATTTGGACGGGGTCACCAAGGTTTTCGTCACCGATGAGGTGGAGACGCACGCCCTCTCCGGCATTCACCTGGACATCATGAAGGGCGAGTATATCTCGATCGCGGGCCCGTCGGGCTGCGGCAAATCGACGCTGCTGGCGATCCTGGGGCTGCTCGATTCGCCTTCGGACGGAAGCTACACGCTCAACACCCAGCCGGTGCAGGGCCTGAAGATGGCGGAGCGGGCGCGCATCCGCAACCGCGAGATCGGATTCATCTTCCAGGCATTCAACCTGATCGGCGATCTGACGGTGTACGAAAATGTGGAGCTGCCTCTCACCTATCGCGGCATGCCCTCGGCCGAACGGAAGAAGCGGGTGCATGAAGCTCTGGAGCGGGTGGGCATGAGCCATCGCGTGAAGCACTACCCCTCGCAGCTTTCTGGAGGGCAACAACAACGTGTCGCAGTGGCTCGAGCCTTGGGAGGAGATCCCTCCATCCTGCTGGCCGACGAGCCCACCGGAAACCTGGATTCCGCCAACGGCGAACAAGTCATGGATCTGTTGCGCGAGCTGCATCGGGCCGGCTCGACCATTTGCATTGTCACCCACGATCCGCGTTACGCCCGTTACGCCGACCGGTCCATACACCTGTTCGACGGACGGGTGGTGGAAGAAACGGCGGAGTCGGCATAAGCCGCTTCCGCCCGTAGTACCGAATCACGAGCTCGCCGTGCAGAAGCGTGACTTCTCTTCCGATATAGGGAGGGAGGAACCATTCTTTGAGCACTGCTGCCGATCCGCTTGAGAGCCTGAATCCCGACCCGCTGACGTCGCTTGCCGCAGCTTTGCAGCAGATGGCGCCGAACGCTGCGCCGCCTTTGCCCGCGCCACCTTCCCCGAAAGCCGCTGAACCAAAGAACGACATCTCGGCCAGCATCATCCCGCCGGTTCCGGAAACCCTCGAAGAGACCGCCATCCCTGCTGCGGTCATCGAGCAACTGGTTCTGAAATATCTGTACTTTCGCGGCGACCTGCTGGGCCGGGAAATCGCGGCGTCGCTGGGCCTGAAGTTCAGCTTGATCGATGATCTGCTGGAGACGCTGAAGCGGCAGCACTATGTCGGCGTAAAGAAGTCGCTGGGCATGGGCAACAGCTCCGGCGTGTTCCAGTTGACCGAGACCGGCCGCAACCTGACCCGCGAGTATCTGGAAAATAATCTGTATGCCGGACCGGCGCCAGTGCCGCTGTATCAGTACCAAGAAGTGGTGCGGCGGCAGAAGCTGCGCGAGGACTGGCTGAACCCGCTTTCGCTCAAGGACGCCTTCAAGCACCTGGTGGTGGAAGCCGACATTCTGGCGCAAATCGGGCCAGCGGTGAACGCCAGCAAATCCTTCCTGATTTACGGGCAGCCCGGGAACGGAAAAACCGCGCTGGCCGAGGCGCTATTCCGCGTCGATACCGACCCCATCTATATGCCCTACGCGATCGAATGCCAGGGCAACATCATCCAGCTCTACGACCCGATTTATCACCAGAAGATCGAGGACCAGGAGATGGAATTCTCGGCGACGATCTCGCTCCAGCTCCCCTATGATGGCCGCTGGTTCAAATGCAAGCGTCCGTTCATCATCACCGGCGGCGAATTAACGCTGGATATGCTGGATCTGAGCTACAACAAAGTTTCCAAAGTTTACGATGCGCCGTTCCAGCTCAAGGCCAACAACGGCATCTACCTGCTGGACGACTTCGGACGCCAGAAATGCTCGCCCGCGGAGATTCTCAACCGCTGGATCGTGCCCATGGAGCGGCACACCGACTATTTGAGCTTCCAGGCCGGCGGAAAGATGACCGTGCCGTTCCAGGCGTTCATCATCTTCTCCACCAACCTGCGCCCGGATCAATTGGGCGACGAAGCGTTCCTGCGCCGCATTCAGTACAAAATGTTCCTGCGCAGCCCGGGCCGTGACGAGTATTTGACCATCTTCGACCGCTTCGCGAAATCCCGGTCGCTTTTATGCTCGCCGGGCTTGCCCGAGCAGTTCGTCGAGAAGCACTACGTCACCGGCGGCAAGCGCTACCGCCGCTGCCATCCCCGCGACGTCATCAGCCACGCCATCGACATCATCCACTTCGAGAAGCGGCCGATGGAGCTGACCGAGGACGTGCTGGACCGCGCATTCTTCAGTTGCTTCACGGAGAGCGTGGACGTCGACGACTAGTGTAGTGTCCAACAAATAGCTAGACAATCAGGCTGGGGAAGCCGGATAATGGGGCATGCCTCGTTCGGGGACTCCGCTGGTGTTTTCGGAGGATCAACAGAATCAGATCGAGCAGTGGCTGGCAGCGATGGGTACCCCGCAACAGGTTGCCTTGCGGTGCCGCATTGTACTGGCACTGGCGCGCGGAGAATCCGAGGCATCGGTTGCCGCCGGGCTGAAGATAAATCGCAAAACCGTCCGCCTGTGGCGAGAGCGTTTCGCCGAAGAAGGACTGCAGGGTTTGTGGGAAATCGCGCCGGGGCGCGGCCGCAAAGCGACTTATGGCCCGGATCGGGTCAAGGCAGTTCTGGATGCGACCCTGCAATCGAAGCCGAAGGGCCAGACGCACTGGAGCTGCCGCCTCATGGCAGCCAGTCAGGGCATCAGCAAGTCAACTGTCAGCAATCTTTGGAAGAGCCATAACATCAAGCCCCATCGCACAAAGACGTTCAAGCTGTCGCGCGATCCGAAGTTTCTCGAAAAACTGACCGACGTAGTTGGTCTCTATCTCAATCCGCCCGACAAAGCCATCGTTCTTTGCGTCGATGAAAAGAGCCAGATTCAGGCGCTGAACCGCACTCAACCCGGTCTGCCTCTGAAGAAGGGCCGCTGCGGAACCATGACGCACGATTACAAACGCAACGGGACGACCACTCTGTTCGCCGCTCTCGATCTGCTGCAGGGGAAAGTCATCGGCGATTTTCACAAACGGCACAGACACCAGGAGTTCCTGAAGTTTCTCCGGCGGATTGATCGCGAATTCACGGGCGGCGATGCCTTACACGTTGTCATGGACAACTACGGCACTCACGGCACAGCGGAGGTGAAAACCTGGCTGCAGAAACATCCTCGCTTTGTGATCCACTACGTCCCAACCAGTTGCAGTTGGTTGAACCTGATTGAACGGTGGTTCGCTGAACTAACCAACAAACGCATCCGCCGCGATTCTTTCTTCAGCGTCGACGAACTCATCGCCGCAATCAACGACTTCCTGGCAACGTGGAACGAAAATCCGAAGCCTTTCGTCTGGACCGCGACGGTCGACTCCATCGTCTCCAAGCTTGCCCGTTGCCGCCAAACCCTCGAACAGATCCAGCCCGGTTGTACTGCCCCGAAACGCCGCAAACGCCTGTCCAGTTAATTCGTGGACAC
>CAWISY010000069.1:0-16118 GCA_963838455.1 Bryobacterales bacterium | reverse complement strand
CATCGCTGGCCTTCGAGATCACGCGCGCGCGCCGGTGCTGGGCGATCAGCAGATCGCTCTTGGCCTCGGCCTCTGCCAGCTTTTGCTCCAGCTTACGCAGAGCCGTGCGCAGATTCTCGACCTCGATCTTCTGATCGGCAACCTGCTGCTCGAATCCTTCGGCCATCTGTTTTGCGCTCATGGCACGCTCCAGCGCCGCCCGCGCTAAATCATCTTCCTTCTTATCCACGGCCAGCTCCGCCTTGCGCATCCACTCGGCTTCCTTGTCGGCCATCTCCTTGCGCTTCTGCTCCAGCACGTGCTGGTCGGCCATGGCGATGGCGGCCTGCGTCTTCACTTGCATGAGCTGATTCTGCATATCCAGAATCACCTGCTTGATCAATTTTTCCGGGTTTTCCGCTTGGTCGATCAGGTCGTTCAAATTCGCCCGGATCAATGTCGATACGCGTTCTAATAAAGCCATAAATGCACTCCTTTATTTGTCTTTAGCAGCCCCGCCGTTGTCGCCGATCAGCTTCACGCGCGCCAGCAGGTCAGACACCTTCATTCCCGACAACGTTTCAAACAGCGCCGGAATCTGCGCCGCCATGGCGGTGATGTCCCCGGTGATTTTGTGCATGCCGGAAGCATCCCCGTTGCCGGTAGAAACAATCGTGATCTTGTCGACGTTGGCTAGCGGAGACGCCAGCGCTCTCACGATCTCCGGCATGTTGCTGATCAGTTTGTCGAACACGGCTGCCTGGTTGTACTCCTGGTAGGCCTCGGCTTTGACGTTCATCGCCTTGGCTTCCGCTTCGCCCTTCTTGAAGATGATCTCGGCTTCCGCTTCGCCGGTGGCGCGGGTGGAGGCGGCGTGCCCATCGGCTTCGAAAATCAGCCGCTGCTTCTCGGCTTCGGCCAGAGTCTCGATGCGCTTGCGGTCAATCTCGGCCTGCTTCAGGACCGTCGCGATCAGTTCGCGCTCGCGCCGCTGGATCTCGGCGTCCTGCACCGCAATCTGCCCTTCCTTCTGCACGCGCTCGATCTTGACCTGCTCCATCATTACCTGCTGCTGCATGACGTTGGTCTGGATCTCGTAGGCTTTGTCGGCGCTGGCTTTCTGCTTCTGCACCGCTTCCAGGTAGTTGGCTTTCTTCACTTCGAGGTCGCGCTGGGCTTCCGCCTGTGCGGCCTGCGACAGCGTTTCGGCCAGCACGCGTTCCTTGTCGGCTTGCGCCTTGGCGACCGCGGCCGCACGCATGGCCTCAGCGCGTTTGATGGCGGTGTCGCGCTCGGCTTCGGCGGCGGCTACGTCGGCATCGCGCTTGATGCGAGCCACGTCCGGCCGGCCCATGTTGCTGATGTATTCGTTCTTGTCGCGGACCTCTTTGATCGTGAACGAAATCACTTCCAGGCCCATCTTGTTAATGTCGTCGGCGCAAGTCGAGCGCATCCGCTCGCCCACCATCTCCGGCTGCTTGACGATCTCCTCCACCGTGAGCTGGCCGATGATGCCGCGCAAGTGGCCCTCCATCACCAGGCGGATCAGGCCGTCGCGCTCGCCCGGAGACTTGGTCAGGAACTGCTCCGCCGCGGTCTGAACCGACTCGGGATCGGACTTCACCTTGATCTGCGCCACCGCCTCCACAGTCACTGCGACGCCCTGCCGCGTGTACAGATCCTGCTGCGGCGCCACATCGAACGACATCAGCTCCAGCGAGAGCAGCCGGCAATTCTCCACCATCGGAAAGATCACACTGCCCCGCCCCTTGATGATGCGCGTCCCGCGAAAGCCGTACACCACCAAAGCCTCATGCGGACCGGCTTTGCGGTACATCCTCGCGGCGAGTGCCATCAGGCACAATACCGTCAGCACCATCAAGGCGGGAATGATGAACACCATCGGATTCATACGATCTCCTTTTTCTGCGCTGTCAAGCGCTCCAGTTCCTCCCACGGCCGCACGTACGCAATGCCGCGCTCATAGCGCGTGACCACCACGTCGGCGCCCTTGGGGATCTCCACTCCGTCTTCACTGCGAGCCGGAGCCGCACGCCGGCTTCCAGCCTGGGAAAAAATCAGCTCGCCCGTTCCGGCCGGACGAATGCCGCTCGAAACCTTGCCCAGCACGCCCACCATGTCGTAGTCAGCCGGATCCAGCGCCGCTTCGCCACGCATCAAAACTTTGGCCAGAAACAGAAACACGATCGACGCCCCGATCAGTCCGCACACGACCGCGGCCGCCAGCACCATCACGAACCACACGCTGGAGTAGTGCAGCAGCAGGTAGCCTGCGCCTCCAAACCACGCCAGAAATGCGGCCACCGTGCTCACGTTCACTGGCCCGGCGCCGCGGCCCACGCGCGCCCCGTGCCCGCCCGCATGAAAGTGAACATGCGGCCAATGCAGGTGCAGGCTGCCGGCCAGAAACGAGATCACGCTGAAACTCAGGCCTACCGCAAAGCAGATGAGAAAAAAATCCGCCCAGCTCATATCGAAACCCCTCCGTTCTCATGCGCCTTGGCCGCCGACGGCTTCAGCACCTGCAGCAGCCTCTCCGCCAGGCCCGGATTTTCCAGGATCGCGCCCAGCAGCACCAGGCACATGCGCGAGTCCTCATGCTTGGCCAGCGTCAACAGCGCGTGCTTCAGATCCGGGTCGCGCCGGAAGCGCTCCGCGCCGTTGATCAGCCACAGGTCCAGCTTGTCCTCCAGCGCGCCCACGTCCGAGATCAGTTCGGTCTGATACCCCTCCGGATCGTCCACCAGGTACCCGGGATGGACCTTGAAAAACTTCGCCAGCAGCAGGCGCGTCGAGTTGGTCAGATGCGGCCGGCTCCCGCTCTCGATCTGCGAAAGGTAGGACTGGCTGATGGCTTGCCCGGTCTCGGCTTTAAGGCGGCGCACCACCTCCTGCTGCGTCATCTCGCGCCCGAGCCCGCGCAGGGTGCCCTCCACTTCGCGCAGATACCGCAGCTTGGCTCCGAGCTTCATATGGCAATCAGGTCCTTATCTCGATCTGCAATATTTGTATCACAGATTGAAATATCAGTCAAGCCCCGCGCAAGCAGAGCCGAAACGTTCCGGGGAGTGAAGAATCTTCTGAAGAAAACCTAAGGTTTTACGCCTCTTTTATGATTTTCGGCGCACACTGTATTCCACGGGAGGTCCAAAGAGCCTATGGGCCCGACAGCGTTTTATCTGCTTTCTGCCGCTTCCTGCCTGTTCCTTTTCAGCGACCAGCCAGCCTGGAAACAGAAGGCCATACCTCAGTGGAACGATCAGGACGCCGCCGCGATTCTCGCCGATTCGCCCTGGGTGGGCAGCGTCAAGCTGCAAAAGGTCCGCAATCTGAGCAAGTTCGAGCGCCGCGACGGCGGCAATTGGGAGGCGGGGACGCCTCAAACCGGTGGAATGTTTTCCCCCGAGGGATTGATGGCACTGGCGGGGATCTTCGACCCCAAGACCGCGGCGCTCGCCAACGAGCTGGCCCATCGTCTGGAGCCGGAGCTGGGCAGCGTCAAGGTACGCTGGGAGAGCGCCCTTCCGGTACGCGCCGCGGAGATGAAGATCGGGGAGGCCGGCGCGCCGGCCTGGGATGGCGACTTCTATGCCGTCGCCGTGTGGGACGTCCTGCCGCCGTTTCACTGGAATCTCGCCAATGAGCTCAAAGGCGACGCCTACCTGGCTCGCGACAAGAAGAAAGACCTAAGGCCCGCCCGCGTGGTGGTGTTGCCGCGCGACCAGGGAAATGTCACGGTAGTGTACCTGTTCCCGCGTTCAGCCGAGATCACGCAGAAGGACGGCAGCGTCCGCTTCGTCGCGCAGATCGGCCGGCTGTTCATTTCCCGCTTCTTCTTCCCCAAGGACATGGAGTTCATGGGGATGACCGAGCTGTGAAGCGCACCGGCGTGCCTGGGCTTCGGCGAGCGCGCTCAAACCTTCGCCGTGCGAGAAATCGCACACCGGAAGGCGGCATGTCCACGCCTGGCCGCTGAAGCCAAACAGTTCTCTCGCGATCGCTATCACATCGGAGGCGGTGGCCGCATGGCTCAACGGTGCGCTCTCGATTGGGGCCGCGACCTCGTCCCAGCGGATTAGGCTCACCCCGGCGTCGGCGTCTAGAAAGAGTACCGTGTGGTAATCGGCGATTTCCTGGGCGAGTTCCGGCGTCAGTTGCAAGCAGCAACGGGCATGGTACTCGGGGTGCGCCCCGAGCAGTTCTACCACGCGATGCGCGACGCCATCGTCGCGCCGCAGCGGATTCCCGATGGCAATTAAGATTCGCCGCGGGGGCATTTCTAAGAGGCGCTCCGCGCCTTGCGCCATCGCAGCTCCCCTTGCGGTCCGCGCGCCTCCACCACCAGCGGCATCCGCCCCAGCGCGTGCGTCGAGCAGGACAGGCACGGGTCGAAGCAGCGAATCGCGGCTTCCAGGCGATTGAGAACCCCCTCCGGGGGCTCGGCGCCGGGCTTAAGGTAGTACCGGGCAGCTTGTTCCACCGCGCGATTCATTGCCGGCTTGTTCTGGCCGGTGGCGATCAGGAGATTGGCCCGCGTCATCAGCCCTTGCCCGTCCACCCAGTAGTGATGGAACAAAGTTCCGCGCGGAGCCTCGCAGGAGCCGACGCCTTCATGCCGGTTGAGCGATGCCTTGGCTTGAATGGACTCGCCGAACAACTCCGGGTCCGCCATCAACTCCTCGATCCGCTCCACTGCATGCAGCATCTCGATCAGCCGGGCCAGGTGATAGTGGAACGACTCGCACACAGCGCCCCGAACGCCTTGATTCGAGTCCCCACGCTGCTTGAACTCGCGCAGCTCGCGCTCGGCTAACGGCGTACCGGCGTGCTTGGCGACATTCAACCGCGCCAGCGGACCCACGCGGTAATGCCCGTGTTCATACTCGAACGGCCGGTAAAAGGCGCTCTTGATGAAGGAGTCGTCTTCGCTGGCCTCGCCCAGAAAGGTGAAGTAGTGCCGCGGATCGAGGTTTTCGGCGATCGTGTTGCCCCCGCCGTCGACGATGCGGATGAAGCCTTCGTAAAACTCCAGGCCGCCGTCCGGGCTCACCGTCCCCAGGAACAGCGAAGGAAAATTTCCCAGATGCTCGACTTCCTCGCGCAGCGGATCGAGCAGGCTCTTAAGGCGATCGAGCGCCTGCGTGACCGACTCCGTCGCCTCCGGAATCCAGCCCAGGATTTCGTCGCGTTGCCCGGTCAAGAAGCGGTGGTGCACGCCGCCCGGCCCGCTCCATCCGGGATGGACCTTCTTTCCCCCGGCGAGCTCAATCACCCTCTGGCCGAACTGGCGCAAGCGGATGCCGCGCCGCAGGAAATCCGGGTCGCGCTCGAGCAGCCCCAGGATGTTTCGCTGCGCCGGCGGCGCATCCATACCCAGGAGCAGATCCGGAGCGGAGAGATGGAAAAAACTCAAAGCGTGGGATTGCAGGAGCTGCGCGTAGTTGAGCAGGCGGCGCTGCTTTTGGGCGGCCGCCGGGGCTTCCACACCCAGCAGCATGTCGCCCGCCTTGGAGCTGGCCAGCACGTGGCTCACCGGGCAGATGCCGCACACCCGCGACATCAGCCCCGGCATCTCATGAAAGGGCCGGCCTTCGCACAATTTCTCAAGGCCGCGGAATTCGGTGACGTGGAAGCGCGCCGATTGAACCTGGCCGGAATCGTCGAGATCGATCGAGATCTTGGCGTGGCCCTCGATGCGCGTGACCGGCTGGATGAGGATGCGGCGGGTCATATAGGGAAGCTCATGCTCCAAACTTCCTGCCTTCCGGCGCGGGCGTTCCGCCCGCCAGCAATGTGCTCACGAAGTCGAAGATCGAATCCGCCGAGGGCGGGCATCCGGGAAGGAAATGATCGACCTTGACTACGTCCTGCACGCGCAGGACTCGCGGCAGAAGTTGGGGGATGATGCCGTCTCGTTTTTCACCGAAAGGCAGACTGGCCACTACGTCCGAGTTCTCGCGGTAGGCGCGGTTCAAAACGTCTTCGAGCGGGAAAAGATTCCGCAGTGCAGTCACGTTGCCGGTGACCGCGCAATCGCCGAAGGCCACCAGGACTTTGCTGCGCGCGCGGATCTTGCGAATCTCGTGCAGGTGGTCCGAGTTCGCCACCGCGCCTTCGACCAGCACCAGATCGACCTCGGGAAACTCCTTCACATCCATCACCGGCGAGTAACACAGATCGGCCAGCCCGGCGAGATCGATCAGCCGTTCATCCAGATCCAGAAACGACATGTGGCAGCCGGAACAGCCTCCCAGCCATACCGTCGCCAGCCTCGGTTTGGGGTCCTGTTTCACAGCCACAGCTTCTTCTCCCGCGCCGTGGTGATGTATTTCAGGAACCCGCGGTCCTTACGCATCTCCGCGACGGTTTTGCCCTTCAGGAACAGAGCCCCGGTGGGGCACACCTGCACGCACTTGCCGCATCCGGTGCAGGTATCGGAATCGCCCCAGGGCTCGCCCAGATCCGTAATCACGCGCGAGTTGCGGCCGCGTCCGGAGACGTCCCAGGTGTGCGCGCCTTCCACCTCGTCGCATACCCGCACGCAGCGCGTGCAGACGATGCAGCGGTTGTGATCCAGGCCGAAGCGCTCATGCGTCAGATCCATCCCCAGAAGCGGATATTGCGGGCGCAAGCGCACGTGATCCACGCCCAGCTCCGCCGCCAGGCTCTGCAGCTCGCAGGCTCCGTTAACCACGCACACCGAGCAGACGTGATTTCTCTCAGCCAGCAGCAGTTCCACAATGAGTTTGCGGTGAGCCTTCAGGCGCGGCGTGGCGGTGCGCACCACCATGTCTTCGGCCACCTTGGTCAGGCAGGAAGGCTGCAGCTTCTTCTGCCCCTCCACCTCCACCAGGCACAGCCGGCAGGCGCCCGGATCGGTCAACCCTCCCACATGGCACAAGCGCGGGATGTGCACCCCGGCCTCCCACGCGGCATCGAAAATGGTCTGGCCGTCGAGCGCGGTAATGGTCTTGCCGTCGACCTCGAGGGTGCGAACACTCATGGCATTGTCTCCTTGGCACTCATGCCAGGGCCTCCTCGGCAATTGCGGCCGGAATCCGGCAATGCCCGGCCGGGCAGCGCCGCTCCCGCACGTGCGCGTCATATTCTTCGCGGAAGTGCCGCAGCGTGCTCACCACCGGATTGGGCGCAGCGAGCCCCAGCCCGCACAGGCTGGTCTCTTTCAACAGGTCGCACAACTGGATCAGGATCTCGAAGTCGCTCTCCACGCCTTCCCCGCGCGTCATGCGAGCCAGAATGTCGTGCATCTGCACCGTCCCGGCGCGGCAGGGGATGCATTTGCCGCAGGATTCATCCATGCAGAACTCCATGAAGAAGCGCGCCAGGTCGACCATGCAGGAGGAAGTGTCCATCACGATCAAGCCTCCCGAGCCCATCATGGTCCCGATCGCATTGAGGGAGTCGTAATCCATCGGCAGGTTCAGATACTGCGCCGGGATGCAGCCGCCGGCCGGCCCGCCGGTCTGCGCGGCCTTGAACTGGTACCCTTCCGGAACGCCCCCGCCGAGCTCATTCAGAATCGTGCGCAGAGGCGTGCCGATCGGCACTTCCACCAGCCCGGTGCGCTTGACGCGCCCGGCCAGCGCAAAAACCTTGGTGCCCGGACTGGCCGGCGCGCCGATTGCCGCGAACCAATCCCCGCCGTGCTCGATGATGCCCGGAATGTTGGCGAAGGTCTCGACGTTGTTGATCAGCGTCGGCGAGCCCCACAAGCCTCGCTCCGGCGGATACGGCGGGCGCGGCACCGGCTGCCCGCGCTTGCCCTCGATCGAAGCCAGCAGCGCGGTCTCCTCGCCGCAAACGTAGGCTCCGGCGCCGATGCGCAGGTCGATGCGGAACTGGAAGTCGCTCTCGAAAACGCGCCCGCCCAGGATTCCGGCCGTATTGGCCTGCTCGAGCGCGGTGCGCAGCCGCTCGATCGCCAGCGGCGACTCCCCGCGCGCGTACACGTACCCCTGCCGCGCGCCCACCGCCCGACCGGCAATCGCCATCCCCTCCAATACGCGGTGCGGATCGCCTTCCAGCACGCTGCGGTTCATGAATGCGCCGGGATCGCCCTCATCGGCGTTGCATACCACGTACTTGACCGGACCGGCCTGCCGCGCCACCAGCTCCCACTTGAGTCCAGCCGGATAGCCGGCTCCGCCGCGTCCGCGCAGCTTGCTCGTCTTCACCTCGGCGATGATTTCGGCCGGCGTCATTTCGGTCGCCGCGCGCAGCAGCGACCGATACCCTCCGCGGGCAATATAATCCCGGTATCGCTCCGGATCGGTATAGCCGGAGTTGGCCAGAATCATGCGCCGCTGCCCGGCATAGAAAGGATGATCGGCCCGGAGCGTGCGCGCCGACAGGGCCGTATACTCGCCTGAGACCAGAGCCCGCGCATCCTCCGGCGTGACGCCGCTAAAAACCGCGTCGGCCGCGGAACTGCGCACCAGCGGCCCCGCGCAGCACAGGCCCATGCAACCGGTGCCGCACACCTCGATCTTCCCTTCGCGCCCTTGCCTAGCGGCCTCGGCCTCGATCGCCGCGCGTACTTCCTTGCCGCCCCCGGAGAGGCACCCGGCCACGCTACAGCACAGGATCCGGTCTTCGAACCCGGCATGCTGCTCGATCCTGGTGTGCCGGATCCGCTCCAGAGCCTCGCCCGTCATGCCTGTTCCTTGGAGTGCTCAGTGAGCCGTTCTGTCAGGCGCTCGGGCGTGAGCCGGCTCAGCGGCTCCCCGTCGCAGATCACAATCGGCGCCAGGCCGCAGGAACCGACGCAGCGTCCGGCTTCGATGGTCCAGCCCTCCGCCGGGCACCGCTCCCGCACCGTGTCCATCAACTCGGTCCCGCCGGCTACGTAACAGGCCGTGCCCAGGCACACCGTCGCGGTGTGCGCCTTATGCGGGGCAAAGCGAAACAAATGATAAAACGTCGCCACCCCCAGCACCCGGCTGGGCGGCAGGCGCAGCTTGTGCGCGATGCCGTTCAACAACGGCCGCGACAAATACCCGTACAGCTCCTGCGCCGCGTGCAGCACTTCAATCAGCGCGCTGCCCGAATGGTGATACCGGGCCATCAGGCCTTCAAGCTGCTTTTCGCGATCGTCCGTGGGAGCCACTTATGGCTTAGTGTACCAACCGCGGGATTTCTCGCAGATGACGATGGGCCAGATTAAACAGTGGGCCGGATTATTTGAACAGTTCCGCGCATCGGCTCCTCAAGGCTTCGACTCGCCCTTTGATGAGCGCATTATGTCGGCAGCTTTCGGAAAGAGAAGCGCCAACAGAAAGTCCTGCGCGTCCTCATTCGAGGAAATTGCCCGCCAGTCCTCAAACGCAATGCCGACCAGATCGATCTGCCCCCTCGCGTTCGTGCGATTCCAGGTGAACGACACATCGTAGTCTGCGGTATGTCGCTGTTGTTGCAGGATCGTGAAGGTTTGCGCTACACTTTTCAGCTTCTTCCCCGATTCCTGTTTCCCCGCACTATAGAAGTTCTTGACGTGGTCCTCGCAGACCGACTTCATAAGTCTGTGCTCCAGGGTCCTGCCCAACGCGCTACGCTGCCGCTCTACGGCCCACATATTCACCGTCTCGTCGATCAGCAAGTGGAAAAGCGCGTAATATGCCGTCGAAACCGCGCGCCGGAGGCTTGCCTGGGTGGGTTCAAGGTCCATGTTTACGAGGTGATAGGCCTGCTCCAGCAGATCGTCCGCGAAGGCCATCTTCTACGCCCACGCTGGCTCGTTGAGCGCGGCCTGCTCGGATTGGCTTCGGAAATCAAAGTACGGAAATAGGCCGAGGGTGGGCAGGTCAAGATGATCGGACATCCGCCACACGACACTTGTGGCAACGTCACGAAGTCGATTCCGACTCGCCGCCTCGTCAGAAAGGAGCACGCGGAAGAAGATCCCCCACTGCCCGCTCCAGTCTTGCGCAATGTCATAATTGATCCGCTGCACGGCAGGGGAAAGTTCTGCCACCACCGCATCTATGGCGGCGGCGATTTGCGGCTGCTTCGTTACTGCTATCGGGAGATACATCCTGGGCCTTCACCTTCAGCTTACCGCTCGGCGCGCGTCTGCTCAATTCTGCCGAGCTCCTTCGACTACGCTCAGCCCCGGATCGAACTTCCGGCTGGATCGAGCACCCCCTACCGGTAATCTTCCTGGAACTGCTCCAGCGCCTTCGCCCCCGGGCACAGCGTCTCGAACGGGATCCGCGACATCGGCACCTCAGTCGAGTTGCTCAGCTCATGCATGTCGGCCGAGGATTCGTCCAGGTACAGCAGCCCGGTCAGCACCTCGCCCGTCGCCGTGTGATCGTCCAGGTACTCGGTCACCTTGGCGCGATTGGTGGGATCGTAGCCTTCCGGCACGCGCGTAAATCGCACCACGCTGCCGTCGTGCATGGTCACGGTGGTTGACCCCTCGGGGCCAATATTGGCCAGGATCTCCTGCGCCGGGGGAACAAAATCCGTCTCGGTTGCCGCCACCATGTGCTTGCGTGTCTGCACGTAGCTTTTTGTAGAACCCTCATGGTCGTTAAACGTCACGCACGGCGAGATCACATCCACCAGCGCAAAACCACGATGCTTCAGGCCGGCCTTCAGAATCGGCACCAGTTGTTCCTTGTCGCCCGAAAAACTCCGCGCGATGAACGTCGCGCCCAGCGACAAACCCAAGCGCACGGCATCAATGGGTCCCATGCGATTCGGCTCCCCGCGCTTGCTTTTGGAACCGATGTCGGCCGACGCCGAAAACTGCCCCTTGGTCAGGCCGTACACGCCGTTGTTCTCGATCACGTACAACATGCGCACATTGCGCCGGAGCGCATGGCACATTTGCCCCAGTCCGATCGACAGCGAATCGCCGTCGCCGGAGATGCCGATATAGGTGAGATCGCGATTGGCGGCCGCGGCTCCGGTGGCGATGGCCGGCATGCGGCCGTGCGCCGAGTTGAATCCATGCGCCCCGCTTACAAAGTACGTCGGCGTCTTCGAGGAGCAGCCGATGCCGCTCAACTTCCCGATCATGTGCGGAGGCGTCGCAAGTTCCCAAAACGCTCGCGTGATGGCGGCGGTAATGGAATCGTGCCCGCAGCCGGCGCACAGCGTCGACATGGAGCCTTCGTAGTCGCGGATGGTCAGGCCCAGCTCATTGCGCTTCAGGCCCGGGTGGGTAGCGATCGGTTTGGTGATAGACGGCATGGTCTTTAGGGAATTTGGTCCAATATTTCTTCGACAACGCGCCGGGCGCTCAGCGGAAATCCGCTGTAGACCACAATGGAGCGCAGCTTTTCCTTCGGCACATTGGTCTCTAGCGTCAGCAGCGCCTTCAACTGCGCGTCGCGGTTCTGCTCCACCACGAAGGTGAACTCATGCGCGTTCAAAAAATCTTCGACCGGCGCGTCGAACGGGAACCCGCGCACCCGCAAGTAATCGGCCGGGATTCCGCGCGACTCCAGAAGATCCAGAGCCTCGCGCACCGCCGCATCGCAGCCCCCGATCGACAGCACACCAAAACGCCCGCCTTCGCGAAGCTGAATCACCGGAGCCGGCACATGCTTGGCCGCAGCCGCATGCTTCAGCTTGAGGCGATCCATCACCTCTTGATATTCGTCGGGAGTTTCCGTGTATCCGCCAAGCTTGTTGTGCCCCGAGCCGCGAATAAAATACGACCCCTTCGAATCCACTCCGGGCAGTGTGCGCGCCGCCACATGATCCTCATCTTCCGGCGAGTAGCGGAAAAACTGCGCGGCCTTATCCAGGTCCTCGGCCGAAAGCACCTTGCCGCGGTCGGGCCGGAACGAGTCGTCCCACTTCAGCCGCGGAATGACCCAGTCGTTCATCCCAATGTCCAGATCCGACAGCATCATCACCGGAGTCTGGAAATGCTCGGCCAGATCGAAGGACTTGACCGCGAATTCGAAGCACTCCGCCGGGCTGGACGGAAACAGCAGAATATGCCGCGTGTCCCCATGCGAGGCATAAGCGCACAGCAGCAGATCCCCCTGCTGCGTCCGCGTCGGCATGCCGGTGGACGGCCCCACGCGCTGGACGTCGATGACCACCGCGGGGATCTCCGCGTAATAGGCCAGCCCCAGCAGCTCATTCATTAGCGAGATACCCGGCCCGGCCGTGGAGGTGAACGCGCGCGCGCCGTTCCAATTGGCGCCCAGCACCATGCCGATCGCCGCCAGCTCGTCTTCCGCCTGCAGGATGATGTAGTTGTTCTTGCCGGTATCCGGATCGCGGCGGTAGGTCGCGCACAGGTCCTTGAAGGCGTCCATGACCGAAGTGGCCGGAGTGATCGGATACCACGCCGCCACCGTCGCGCCGGCGTACAGGCAGCCCAGGGCCGTGGCCGTATTACCGTCGATCAAAATCTTGTCGCGGTTCGAGTCCATCTTCTCCAAATGAAACGGCAGCGGGCAGGCGAAATGCTGCTGGGCGTAATCGTAGCCGAGCCGCAACGCTTCGTGGTTCGACTTGAGCAGCTTGGGTTTGCGCCCGAATTTTTCTTCTAGCAGCGCGCCCACCACTTCCATGTCCATGTCCAGCGTGGCGCACAAACATCCTGCATAGGCGATGTTCTTCATCAGGATCCGGTCGCGCGGCTCGCTGAACTTCTCGTTGCACATTTGCGCCAGCGGCACGCCCAGGAACGTGATATCGTCGCGCAGCAGCTCGCGATCGAGCGGCCAGCTCGAGTCGTACATCAAATACCCGCCGGAGCGCACCTCGCGCACATCGCGGGCGTAGGTCTGCGAATTCATCGCCACCATCAGGTCGTAATCGAGAGCGCGGGAACCGTAGCCGTCCTTGTTGACGCGGATCTCGTACCAAGTGGGCAACCCCTGGATGTTGGAGGGGAACAGATTCTTCCCCGTCACCGGAATGCCCATGCGGAAAATCGCCTGCATGATGAGGCCGTTGGCGCTGGCCGATCCGGTTCCATTCACATTCGCCAGTTTGAGGGCGAAATCGTTTACGTGCGGCTGGCTTCGAGCTGGGACGCGTAAGACGTCGTGCATGGAGCTCCTGCGTAGGGGATAAGAAGTTCGAACTTTTGCATGTCCCAGGCCGCGGTGGGGCAGCGCTCGGCGCACAGGCCGCAGTGGACGCATACATCTTCGTCCTTGAGCATCAGCCGGCCAGTTTGCGGCAGCGGCGCGGACGCGTACAGAGCCTGGTCCGGATTTACCGCGGGAGCTGAGAGATGCTGGCGCACTTCCGCTTCCGGACCGTCCTTGGCGATGGTTAAACATTGCACCGGGCAGATGTCGATGCAGGCGTCGCATTCGATGCAGCGCTTGGCCGTGAAGACGGTCTGGATATCGCAGTTGAGGCAGCGCTGCACCTCACGAGCCGTCTGCTCCGGCGTGAATCCCAGTTCAACCTCCAGGTTTAGCCTAGAAAAACGTTCCACCAGGTCGACGTGCTTCATCTTCTGGCGCTGAGCCGGATTGTAGTCGTTGTGGTAGCTCCACTCGCTCAGTCCCATTTTCTGGCTGACCAGGTTGCTGCCGTCTTCCGGCCGTTCGGTGACGGGAATACCTTGGCAGTAATTGTGAATCGAAATCGCCGCGCCGTGGCCGTGCGCCACCGCCCAGATGATGTTCTTCGGCCCAAACGCCGCATCCCCTCCAAAGAAGATGCCCGGACGGGAACACTCAAACGTGGTCTCGTCCACCACCGGCATGCCCCATTTGTCGAACTCGACGCCCAGATCGCGCTCAATCCAGGGAAACGCGTTCTCCTGGCCGATGGCGAGAATCACATCGTCGGCAGGGATAAACACGGTTTCGAGGAGCTTCGATTTCTTCGCATCGGCGTCCCACTCCAGGCGCTCAAACTCCATCCCGATGAGCTTGCCGTTCTCCAGCACAAATCTTTTTGGAGCATGATTAACGACGATCTCGATGCCCTCTTCTTCGGCGTCGTCGAGTTCCCACGCCGAAGCCTTGAAGTAACCGCGCGGCCGCCGCGCCATCACTTTGATATCTTTGCCGCCCAACCTTCGAGAGGTCCGGCAGCAATCCATGGCCGTGTTGCCCACACCGATGATCAGGACTTTTTCGCCGATCTTATCGATGTGATCGAACGCCACCGACTCCAGCCAGTCGATGCCGATGTGAATGTTGGCGGAGGCTTCGCTGCGCCCTGGAATGTCCAGATCCTTGCCGCGCGGCGCGCCGGTCCCCACAAAAACGGCGTCATAGCCTTCACTCAATAAGGCACGCAGGCTCTCGACCGGCGAGTTGTAGCGGATGTCGACGCCCATGTCCAGAATCGCGCCGACTTCGTCGCTCAGCACCTGCTCCGGAAGGCGGAAACTGGGGATGTTGGTGCGCATCAGGCCGCCGGGCTTGTCCTGCTTCTCAAACAGCGTGACTTCGTATCCCAGCGGACGCAGATCGTTGGCCACGGTCAGCGACGCAGGCCCCGCGCCAATCAGCGCGATCCGCTTGCCATTCGATTGCTTGGGAATCTTCGGCAGCAGGTGCGAGATGTCGCCGCGCAAGTCCGCCGCGACGCGCTTCAGCCGGCAGATCGCTACCGGCTTGTGGTCCTGATCGTCCAATCTGCCGCGGCGGCAGGCCGGCTCGCAGGGGCGGTCGCAGGTGCGGCCCAGAATCGCCGGGAAAACATTCGATTCCCGGTTCACCATGTAGGCTTCGGTGTACTTGCCTTGGGCGATCAGCCGGATATATTCGGGAACATTGGTATGGGCCGGGCAGGCCCATTGGCAGTCGACGACTTTATGAAAGTACGCCGGCGGGTGAACATCAGTGGTCTTCACGTCAGACGCTATCCTCGAGACAAGGGCTCTGAGCAACCAGGAGCCACCAATTATTGTATCAATGTATCAAGAAAAATTGCGGAACTGGGTGGCACGGGGTGGTTGCGTGTGGGCTTCCGTGCGCCGATAGGGGGCTACCTATTGACATGATTACTATTCAATAGTATATTCACGCTATGGCATCGTTGCGGATCATATGAAGCGGCCTAAGCTCGCCAAACTCGAATTCAGGATTCTAGAGATTCTCTGGGCACTGGGAGCGGCCTCCATGCGGGAGATTCAAGAAGCCTTCCCGGAGCCGCAACCGGCCTACACAACGATCACAACGACCGTTTACCGGATGGAGGGAAAGGGAGTCGTGCGCCGCGGCCGGAAGATCGGCAACGCATATCTTTTTGAACCATCAATCGCGAAGGACACCGTTCGGGACAGCCTCCTGGATGAGGTCTTGAGCTTTTTCGGAGGGCGGGCGCAACCCATGATGGCGCAGCTAGTCGAGTCGGGCAAGCTGACGCGTGACGACATTCGCGAATTGGACAAGGCGGTTACCGAAGCCGAGCGGCAGCAAAAAGCAGAAAGGAAGCCGAAACCCAAATGACACCGGAGTTCATCGTCAACCATCTGTGGCAGTCGTCATGTTTCGCGCTCTTGGCGAGCCTTCTCGCGTTCCTGCTTCGCGGAAACTCGCCGAAGGTGCGGTATTGGGTATGGCTGAGCGCATCGCTCAAGTTTCTGGTGCCGTGGGTTCTGCTGGTGAGCCTGGGTAGCCTGGTTCCGTGGCCCGGCCATCGGGCTGCATCTGTGGCAACCTCCACTTTGCCGGACACTCTGGTGCAGATAGTGGAACCGTTCTCGCCGAACCCTTATCCAGCCATTCCAACGCAAGCACAAACTCATTGGGGTGTAGCTGCGTTGGCCTTCTTATGGGCGGCTGGCTTTATCGCGATTGTGTTCAAGCGATGTCGAAGTTGGTATGGTCTCCGGGCGATGTTACGGGCGGGCACGCCCGTGAAGCTCCCGATCGCTGTGCCGGCCTTGGTTACGTCGGGCATCCAAGAGCCAGGAGTGGTCGGCTTTCTGAAGCCGGTACTCGTTTTGCCCGCGCTTCTGTTGGAGCGCCTGAACCCCAAACAGCTTGAGGCCCTTCTCGCGCACGAATTGAGCCATGTCCGCCGCCGGGACAATTTCTTCGCGGCGCTTCATATGGGAGTGGAGGCGATTTTCTGGTTTCATCCCTTGGTGTGGTGGATCGGATCGCGCATGCTTGAGGAGCGCGAACTGGCCTGCGACGAAGAAGTGCTGCGGC
>CAWISY010000068.1:0-59517 GCA_963838455.1 Bryobacterales bacterium | reverse complement strand
CAAGGCCGGCCTGTACGCCAACGCCACCATCCGCCTGGCGCAGAGCAGCGGAGCGCTGGCGGTTCCCCTGGAGGCGGTGGATCGCCAGGGGGATAAGATCACGGTGGATGTGGTGGGGGATTCGAACCGCATCGAAGTCCGGCCGATTACCGCCGGCATTGAGACCGCAGACAGTATCGAAGTTCTCTCCGGCCTGAAGGAGGGCGAGATGGTCGTAGTGGGCGACCGCAGCGGCCTGAAGGCGGGCGACACGGTCACGCCGAAGCAGCGCGAGATGAACCCAGGCCAGCCGTAGCCCCGCATGCCCAGCTTTTCCATTCGAAATCCTTACTTCATCGTGGTGTTGTGCCTGGCCATCGTAGTGCTGGGCGGGACCGCCATCGCGCGCATGCCTGTGGATTTGTTTCCGCCGATCAACATCCCCGTCATCGTGGTGGCCACATTTTACAGCGGCATGCCTCCGAAGGATATCGAGACCGACATCACCAACCCGCTGGAGCGCTTCTTCACCCAAGCCAGCGGCCTGGACCATACCGAATCCCGCTCGCTATTGGGCGTCAGCATCATCAAGGCCGTGTTTCAGCCCGGCACCAATGCCGACGCCGATATGACCCAGTTATCCAACCTGGCGATGGCCGACTTGAAACGTCTGCCTCCCGGCACTCTGCCGCCGCTGGTGATGAAGTTCGACGCCTCCAGCCTGCCCGTGGCCCTGGTCACAGTGAAGGGCGAAGGTTTGACCGAGACCCAGCTTCACGACCTGGCTCAGTTTCAGATCCGCAACCAGATTGCCGTCGTCAATGGGGCCGAGATCCCTGCCGTGTTCGGCGGAAAGTACCGCCAGGCGGAGGTGTACGTCAACCCCTACAAGTTGCTTTCGCGGCAACTCAGCCTGATGGACGTGGTGAAGGCCGTCAACAAAGGCAATCTGATTCTGCCCGCGGGCGACGTCAAGGTCGGCCGGACGGATTTCTACGTGTATTCCAACAGCCTGGTGCAGAATGTCTCCGACTTGAACAACCTGCCGGTGAAAACCGACGGCGCAAGCTGGGTTTCGGTGGGCGATATCGGCGAAGCCAAGGACTCCAGCCAGCTTCAATACAACATTGTGCGCATCGACGGGCAGAAATCGGCCTACATCCCGATCATGAAGTCGGGCGGCGATAGCAACACCATCCAGGTGGTCAACGACGTCAACACACTGCGGAAGAATTTGTTCGGCTTGCCCGAGCAGTTGGTCACCGACCTTGTTTTCGATCAGTCGGTGTTCGTGAAACAGGCGATCAGCACGGTGTGGCACGAAGGCGCCACCGGCCTGGTGTTGATCGGGTTCATTATCCTGCTCTTCCTAGGCAGCGGCTCGGCAACCGGCGCGGTGCTGCTGTCGATTCCGATCTCGACCATGGCGACCTTCGTGGTCTTGTCGCTGCTGGGCAGCAACATCAACACCATGATCCTGGCCGGTCTGGCGCTGGCGTTCTCGCGCGTCATCGACAACTCCGTCATTTCCGTCGAGAACATCTACCGCCATCTCGAGATGGGATCGTCTCCGGAAGCGGCCGCGGCGGCGGGCGGCGCGGAGGTCAATATGGCCGTGCTGGCCGCGACGCTGGTGGGCGTCGTCGCCTTCTTTCCGGTGACGCTGCTGTTCGGCGTGAGCAAGTTCTTGTTCTCGGCGCTGGCACTCTCTTTCGCGCTGGCGATGCTCGCCTCCTATGTGGTGGCGATGACGGTGATTCCGCTGTTCTGCGCGCGCTACCTGAAGGCCGTTCCGGGCCATGGGACAGATGCAGCCGGAGCGGCAGAAGACGAAGATCCGGCGGCGGGCTCCGCGGTGACCCGTTTCGCCAAATCGATTCACACCGGCTTCAATCGCGCCTTCAATCGCATGCTGGACGGTTACGAGTTCCTGGTTCGCCGCGCACTCCGCTTCCCCCGCCTCACCGTGCTCGCGATTCTGGGTCTGTTCGCCGCCAGCCTCCTGATTTATCCTTTGGTAGGCCGCGCCTTCTTCCCGCAAACCGACGCCGGACAATTCACCATCAACATCAAGGCCCCCACCGGCACGCGTCTGGAGCGGACCAACGACTACGTCGCGCGGATAGAGGACATGATTCGCAAACAGATACCCCCCGCGGATCTCAAGATGATTCTCTCCAACATCGGCGTGGTCAACGACATCAGCTCTCTGTACACCACCAACCAGGGCGAGTACACCGCTACCATCCAGGTGGCTCTGAACGATAACCGCTCCGCCAGCAGCCAGGAGTATATGGAGCGCGTGCGCAACCGCCTCACCGCCGACTTTCCCGACATCCGCTCTTTCTTTTCCAGCGGCTCCCTTCAGGACGCGATTCTGAACTCCGGCATGCCGGCGCCCATTGACGTGCAGGTGAACACGCGCGATCTCGATCTGACCTACCGCACCGCCCAGGATCTCGCCGCGCGCATCCGCCAGATCCCGGGAGCAGGACAAATCTACATTCCGCAGGACATGAATTATCCTTCGATGCGGCTGGATATCGACCGGGTCCACGCCTCAGAGCTGGGGCTTACGCAGAAGGTCGTGGTTGACAACGTGATCACAGCGCTGAATTCGAACGTCATGATCGCGCCCAACTATTGGGTGGACTATCAAACGGGTAACGACTATTTCCTCTCGGTGCAATATGCGGAGGAGGGCCCGGGTGCGATTCACAACTTGATCGACCTCAAACAGATTCCGCTACGCGCGCCGAATTTGAAGCAACCCACCACGCTCGACGCGGTGGTGAAGCTGGTGGAGCTCCAATCTCCCACCGAAGTGGATCACTATCAGATCCAGCGCGTCGCCGACGTCTACGTCACTCCGGTGGGGAGGATCTGGCCAAATTGAATGACGCCATCGAGCGAACGATCGCCGATGCGCATCTCCCGGCGAACGTCCGCGTCACCCTGCGCGGCATGGTGAACGGCATGAACCAGTCCTTCCGCAGCTTCGCCACCGGATTCGGACTGGCCTTCGTGCTGCTGTTCCTGATTCTGGTGGCGCAGTTCACGACCTGGGTGGATCCTATCCTGATCATGCTGGCGATTCCCATGGGCTTCATCGGTGTGTTGATCATTCTGCCGCTCACGCACAGCACTCTGAACGTGATGACGCTGGTGGGCGTGCTGATGCTGATCGGCATCGCGGATTCCAACAGCATCCTGATCGTTGACTTCGCGCACAAACTGGAAGGGCAAGGCCATTCGGTAGCCGACGCGGTCATCGCTGCCTGCCGTGTGCGCCTGCGCCCCATTCTGATGACGTCGCTGGCGACCATCTTCGGGCTGGCGCCCATGGCGCTTAAGCTGGGCGAAGGCGGCGAGCAGTACACTCCCATGGCTCGGGCCATCATCGGCGGCCTGACCTCGTCGGTCCTGTTGACTATCTTCATCGTCCCCGCTGCTTATTTATGGGTCTATGGAAAGAAAGTAGCGTCCAGCCATGTCTAGCTTTTCCATCCGTAATCCTTACTTCGTCGTGGTATTGTGCCTGGCGCTCCTGGTGCTTGGCGGGACGGCCATCGCGCGCATGCCCGTGGATTTGTTTCCGCCGATCAACATTCCGGTGGTCGTGGTGGCGACGTTCTATAGCGGCATGCCGCCGAAGGATATCGAGACCGATATCACCAACCCGCTGGAGCGCTTCTTCACCCAAGCCAGCGGCCTGGATCACACAGAATCCCGCTCGCTGCTCGGCGTCAGCATCATCAAAGCCGTGTTTCAGCCTGGCACCAATGCCGATGCAGACATGACCCAGTTATCCAATCTGGCCATGGCCGACTTGAAACGTCTGCCTCCAGGCACTCTGCCGCCGCTAGTGATGAAGTTCGACGCCTCCAGCCTGCCCGTGGCTCTGGTCACGGTGAAGGGCGAAGGCATGACCGAGACCCAGCTTCACGATCTGGCGCAGTTCCAGATCCGCAACCAAATCGCGGTCGTCAATGGCGCAGAGATCCCCGCGGTGTTCGGCGGAAAATACCGGCAGGCGGAGGTGTACGTCGATCCCTACAAGCTGTTCTCCCGGCAATTGAGCGTGATGGACGTGGTGGGCGCGGTCAACGACAGCAACCTCATTCTGCCGGCCGGCGACGTCAAAATCGGCCCCACCGATTTCTACGTCTACTCTAACAGCCTGGTCCAGAACGTCTCCGATCTCAACAGCGTTCCCATCAAAACCGTCGGATCCAGTTGGGTTTCGGTCGGCGACGTCGGGGAAGCCAAGGACGCCAGCCAGCTTCAATACAACATTGTCCGCATCGACGGGCAGAAATCGGCCTACATCCCGATCATGAAGTCGGGCGGCGATAGCAACACCATCCAGGTGGTCAACGACGTCGACACACTGCGGAAGAATTTGTTCGGCTTGCCCAAGCAGTTGGTCACCGACCTTGTTTTCGATCAGTCGGTGTTCGTAAAAGAAGCGATCAAGACCGTTCTCCACGAAGGCGCCACCGGGCTGATCCTGATCGGCCTGATCATCGTCGTCTTCCTGGGCAGCGGCCGGGCCACCTTCGCCGTGCTGCTTTCCATTCCCATCTCCACCATGGCCACCTTCGTGGTGTTGTCGCTTCTCGGCAGCAACATCAACACCATGATCCTGGCCGGACTCGCCCTGGCGTTCTCGCGCGTCATCGACAACTCCGTAATCTCGCTCGAAAACATTTACCGCCATTTGGAGGAAGGCGCCAGTCCGGTGAACGCGGCCGTCAACGGTGGCTCCGAAGTCAACATGGCGGTGCTGGCCGCGACCCTGGTCGACGTGGTCGATTTCTTTCCCGTCACTCTGCTATTCGGCGTCAGCAAATTCCTGTTCTCGGCCTTGGCGTTGTCTTTCGTGCTGGCCATGCTGGCTTCGTACGTGGTCGCCATGACGGTGATTCCGCTGTATTGCTCCCGGTTTTTGAAGGCGGTGCCTCCACACACCGATCACGGCTCCGATACGGGTGAGGTCGGGGCAGAAGACACTTCGCTGTTGGGCCGCTTCAATCGCGGCTTCAACCGCGGTTTCAGCCACGTGCTGGATGCCTACGAATATACGATTCGCCGTGCGCTGAAGCGTCCGGCGCTGACCGTCGCCGCGATCCTGGGGTTGTTCGTTGCCAGCCTGGCGATTTTCCCCTTCGTCGGCCGGGCCTTCTTCCCGCAGACCGACGCCGGCCAGTTTACCATCAACCTCAAAGCTCCCACCGGCACTCGCCTGGAAGTTACGAATGACTACGTCGCGCGCGTCGAGGACATGATCCGCGCGGTCATCCCGCCGCACGATGTAAAGATGATTCTCTCCAATATCGGCGTGGTCAACGACATCTCTTCGCTTTACACCACCAATCAGGGCGAGTACACCGCCACCGTGCAGGTCGCCCTCACGGACGACCGTAAGCTCGGCAGCCTGGAATACATGGACCGCGTCCGCGCGCGCATGAACGCCGACTTCCCCGATATCCGCTCTTTCTTTTCCAGCGGCTCGCTCCAGGACGCCATCCTCAACTCCGGCATGCCCGCGCCCATCGACGTACAAGTGAACACGCGGGACCTCGACCTGACTTATGCGACGGCTCAAAATCTGGCGGCGCGCATCCGGCAATTGCCCGGAGTGGGCCAGATCTACATTCCGCAAGACATGAATTACCCTTCCGTGCGCCTGGACGTCGACCGGATCCACGCGGCGGAACTGGGCCTCTCCCAACAAGACGTCGTCGACAACGTGATTACGGCGCTGAATTCTAACGTCATGATCGCGCCCAACTATTGGGTGGACTACAACACGGGCAACGACTATTTCCTTTCGGTGCAGTACCCGGAACAGGGGGCGGCCGCGATCCATAATCTGGCGGATTTGAGGCAGATCCCCCTCCGCGCGCCCAACGTCAAACAACCCACCACACTCGATTCGGTAGTGAAGGTGGTGCAGCTTCAATCCCCCACCGAGGTGGATCACTACCAGATTCAGCGGGTGGCCGACGTGTACGTCACGCCGGTAGGAGAGGATCTGGCCAAGCTGGACTCGGCTATCGAGAAAACCATCGCGGACGCCCATCTGCCAGCCAACATTCGAGTCAACCTTCGCGGCATGGTCAACGGCATGAACCAATCCTTCAAGAGCTTCGGCATCGGATTCGGGCTCTCCTTCGTGCTGCTGTTCCTGATCCTGGTGGCGCAGTTCCGCTCCTGGATCGATCCGTTCCTGATCATGCTGGCGATCCCCATGGGCTTCATCGGCGTGCTGATCATTCTGCCGCTGACGCACACCACGCTGAATGTCATGAGCCTGGTGGGCGTGCTGATGCTGATCGGCATCGCGGACTCCAACAGCATCCTGATCGTGGATTTTGCACACAAGCTGGAAGAGCAGGGGCTCTCGGTTGCCGACGCGGTGATTACCGCCTGCCGCGTGCGCCTGCGGCCGATTCTGATGACCTCGCTGGCGACCATCATCGGCCTGGCGCCCATGGCGCTCAAGCTTGGCGAAGGCGGCGAGCAGTACACTCCCATGGCCCGCGCCATCATTGGCGGGCTGACTTCTTCGGTGCTGCTCACCATCTTCATCGTGCCCGCCGCGTATCTTTGGGTTTATGGAAGGCGGGGGGTTTATGGAAAGAAAGAGAAGCACAATGCACCGAAACCAGACGGGGGCCCGAGCACACCTCAGTATCACTAGCGCAAGTATTACTAGCCCGCAAAGGGCCGGTCGCGGCCCTCAATGTAGGGGAGTAACAGCCGGTCCGGCCGCGACCCGGGCTCCGTTTTGCGGGCTGTTTCTCAAAAGCGCACTGGCCTGCGGATTGATTTTTGCTACAGCGATCGAGGCACAAACGCCCGCTCCGCCGATGCTCACCTTGCAGCAAGCCGAGCAGATGGCGCTGCAGAGCCATCCGCAAATTCAGGCCGCGCAGCACGAAGCTGCGTATTCGGACCAGCAGATCGTGATCAACCGCGCGGCGTATTATCCGCAGATCACAGCCGATGGGACCGGCTCACAGGGCAACAACGGCGCGCGCATCGGCGCCGGGGAACTGCAAACCTCACGCCTGTTCGACCGCTTCGGGGTCGGAGGCGTCGTCGAGCAACTGATCACCGACTTCGGACGAACCTCGAGCCTGGTGGCCAGTTCGCGCTTGGCGGCACAGGCCAGCCAACAGAACGTGATGACCTCGCGCTACGACGTGCTGCTGGCGCTGAATCGCGCGTACTTCAATGTTCTACGCGCGCAGGAAGTGGTAAAGGTGGCCGTGAAGACGGTGGAAGCTCGCCAGACCACGGACGATCAGATCACGCAGCTCGCGCAAAACCAGTTGCGCAGCCAGTTGGATGTCGCCGAGGCCGATGTGACCGTACTCAAGGCCAAGCAGCTTCAGTTGGCCGCGCAGAACGCGGTGGACGAGGCCAAGGCGGAACTGGGACGTGCGCTGGGAACGGATCAGAGCGCCAACTACACTCTGGCCGATGTGACGCTGCCTCCCGGGCCGCCCACAACCGCGGACGACCTGGTCACCCAGGCGATCGCCAATCGGCCGGAGCTCGCCAGCCTCAAGGCCAGCCGCGATGCCGCGAACAAATTCGCCGAAGCCGAGAAAGATTTATCGAAACCGACACTGAGCGCGATCGCCCTGGGCGGATTTATCCCGGTCGTCAAGCAGGAAGGAAGCACGTCCATCCCCAACGAATACGAAGGCGTCGGCGCCAACATCAGCGTCCCCATCTTCAACGGTCATATGTTCGCCGCGCGGCACGTAGCCGCGCAGGAGCGGACGCTAGAAGCCGATCAGAGGCTGCGCGATGCGCAGGAGCGCATCCTGCGCGACGTGCGCACGGCATGGTCCGGATCGGTCACCTCGTACCAGTTGATTGACGTGACCGCGGCGACCTTGCGCGCGGCCTCGCAGGCTCTGGACCTGGCGAATGGGCGTTATCAGTACCAGCTCGCTTCCATCGTGGAGCTGACCACGGCGCAACTGGATGAGACCTCGGCGGAGATCGACAACATCAACGCCAAGTACGACTACGAGATTCAGTACGCCGGGCTGCAGTACGCGATTGGGCAACTGCGGTAACGCGACAACTCGGCCCCGGGGGCACCCAGTCGTGGCTCAGACTTGCCTCCGGTGGGACCGGATGGGACAACCTGTGACGTCGCTCGGCGCTTTCCCTTCAGAGCCGCGACTAGAAGGAGCGGAAAGGGCAATCTGCCTTACTGAATGATGTTGGGATTTTTCGGAGTCAGCCGCTTGGTCTTCCACGCCGCGGCCTGCACCTCGAGCTTGGTGATGTCGTCCTTGCTGAGTTTCTTGATCAACTCATTGCGCTGGCGCTCGGCGTTGCGCAGGTTTTGCTTGGTGGCGAGGGTCAGCCAGAAATACGCCTTCTGGTTGTCTTGCGGCAGCAGCTTGCCTTCAACGTAGAGCCTGCCTACGGAAGCCTCCGCCGGGGCGTAGCCTTGATCGGCCGAGGCGAAGTACCACTTGACAGCTTCCATGTCGTCCTTCGGGGTTCCCTGCCCGCGCTCGACGAGCAGCGCCAGGCGGAATTCGGCGTCCGCCAGACCCTGCTCCGCCGCTTGGCGATACCACTGCACGGCGCGCTTCAGGTCCTTGTCGACGCCGTAGCCCTCTTCATAAAGCTGCCCGAGGCCCACCGCGCCATCCGGGTCGCCGCCTTTGGCCGCCATTTCGTACCAGCGCTGGGCGTCGGCGAAACTGGGCGCAGCGCCCCAGCCTTTTTCGCGCATCTCACCGACGCGAAACTCGGCCTGCACGTGACCCTGGTCGGCCGCGAGGCGGAATAAACGGAACGCCTCGTCCTGATCCTGACCGGTGCCGAGGCCCTTGAAATTCAACACCCCCAGGTTGTAGGTAGCATCCAGATCGCCTTTGTCGGAGGCGGCCTTGAACAGACGATACGCCGTGACGTAGTCGCCTTTCTGATAGGCTTCCAGACCGGGCGAGGCCGCGCCTCCCCCTGCCGCCCACAACGTACCTTGGGCAAGAAGATAAAATCCCGCCAGCAGGGCACCCATCCCCGTGGCGGATTTCGAAAGTTGCAGTGACATGAAATCCCCTCTTGGCATCGACTATATCGTATTTTCCTTGCTGAGGAAAGATCCACGTTGGCCCGCGGTTCAAGGAAAGGCCCGGCGCGGGCTCGATCGCTACTTTCCGCCGAACGTGATGTTCGAGTCCGCCGTAAACTTGCGGTAGTTCTGGAAGTTGATCTCGTTCTTGGTGCAATCGGTGGTGTCGCGCTGGCAGGTGAGCACCTCGCTGTGGACCGGCAGCACGTAGTCCTTGCCGTCGATCTTCACGAAGCCGAATTCCAGTATGGATTCGGCCTTGTCGAAGACAAAACCGGCGGGCATGGGCCCGGTTTCCTGCTCGATGCGCAGGACGTTGTGCGTGGCCTTGTCGATCCAGATGGTCCCGGAGTAGGACGGCGCGGCCTTGGAGCCATCCGGCGCGATGATGTCCCAGTTCGAGTTGTCCTTCTGCACCACGTAGGTGTAGGTGAAGGCGGAGCGGCCGTTGGGATTGTCGTCCGCGCTTTTGCGAAATTCGGCGGCGGTGTAGGGAGAAAGGATATCGCTGAGCGTGGATTGAAATTCGCCCGTTGACCATGATCCGGTCTTCTCCACCGGCCGCGTAGGCGGCCGGCCATTGACCAGTATGTTGCGGTAATCTTCTTTGCCGTCGACGCTAACTACGTCGGCCGTGACTACGTCCATGGCGCGCCAGCGAGCCGGAAAGGTCGTGCTGAAGTAGCGCGTGGTGTTCTGCTGGACGATGAAGTTGGGCAAACCGTCGTTCAATTTGTCGGCGGCATCGCGCGCGGATTCGATCACATCGTCGGCGGGAGCGATGGATCGCGGGATCGGCCTGGGCTGTGCGGGAGGCGCGCTCACCGAGGCCTGCCGGACCGGGGCCGGCGGAGCTGGAGGGGCTGACGGAGAGGGAGGCGTCGGAGGGACGGGAGCTGGCGATGGTGCGGGAGCAGGCGGCGGAGCGGGCGCCGGACCGGGATCGCCGGGAATACGCGCCAGCGTCGGCCGGGCATCGTCATCGCCGGGAGAACTGGTCGCAGAGGCCGTAGACGACGAATCGCCCGAGGGCCGCTTGAGCGACGGCCGGTCCGAATCATCCGTGGAAGCCGACGCGCTTGACGCCGTATCCGAGCTCTTTGAGGGCGACGGGGAATCCGCAGCCACTTCCATGGTCCCGGCCGCGTGGGTGTCGGAGGCCGTCGGAGTCCGGGTGGAATCGTGATCGAAGGGGCGGGATGCGGAGGTCCGCTCCGCCTCGGTTCCGTTGCGGTTGAGGATGACGCGCAGCGCCGTCTCCGGATCCTCGGAGTCCACCTGCACCGCGAGCTGATCGCCGGGCTTAAGCAGCGAATCTCGAATCTGTTCGCCCTTCTTGTCGTGGAATTGAGTCCGGGCAAGCACGCGGAACTTCAGGATCTTGCGTCCCGAAGTTTCCAGATACAGGTTGTTTTCGTTGAGCTCGCGCAGGGTTCCGTCGGCGGCGCGCAATTTGACCTTGATGTCGTCGTTGCTGGAGCCGCTCTTGTCACTGGTTTTCCGCTGCGGCACGGTGGTCGGAGGGTATTGGCCGGGCGGGTACTGGCCTGGAGGATATTGGCCCGGCGGATACTGCCCGGGCGGATATTGGCCGGGAGGGTATTGGCCCGGCGGATACTGGCCTGGAGGATAGCCGCCGCCGGGGTAACCGCCACCAGGGTAGCCACCGCCAGGGTAACCACCACCGGGGCCGAGAATGATCTGAGCCTCCAGGCTGGAGGCGGCGATTAGCGCGGCACTCAGAGTAACAACAGCGACAAGAAGGCTTCGGGTCACGGAGAACCCCCTGGAAGTCATTATAACGCCGCGTGTTTTCCTTGCTTCACTTCTTCGCTGGCGCAAACGCGGCCTCGGCAGCCGAGTTGAGTAGACGCTCCAGAGCCAGATTCGGGTACTGCTTCTTCATCTTCGCCTTCAGCTCCCCGGCGCTGTGCGAGGAGGCGAGCGCCTTGTCCCAATCCAACATGTACTCCTTCATGAAGCTGATGGCGGAGGAGTCGTTCTTGGCCCCGGCACCCTGGTGCCCTGGAACGATGACCTTGGGATGCAGGGCTTCGATCTGATCCAGCGTCTTGAACCAATCGTCATGATTCTTGGGAACGGTGAAGTGCGAGCCGCTGAAGACGATGTCTCCGGCGATGACCGTCTTGATCGAGGGAATCCAGGCGTAAGAATTGTTGGGTGCGTCGCCGGCCAGGCCTCCCGTGATCTCGAGTTCGTTGCCTTCGAGCGTCAGCTTGCCGCCCTGCAGCTCTTCAGGAAGAATCGGGCCAGCGGGCGGGAGATCGGGCCCGAATTCGGGGAACCAAAACGTGCGGCGGGCACCCCAGCCGTTCTTGATTCCGGCAATGGTCGTGGCCAGCGCGACGATTTTGGCGTTGGGAAACGCCGGCTTCAGGACCGCGAGGCCGAAATAATGGTCGGGATGGCCGTGGGTGATGTAGATGGTGGTCAGGTTGCGGTTCTTTTCCTTGATCAGGTTCGCCAGGTCCCGTGCCTCATTGGAAAGAAACTGGGTGTCGATGAGGATGGCGTCCTGGTTGCCGTAGACCAGGGTCGAGTTGACGGCGAAACCGCGGTCGCCGGAAGTGTAGACCTCGATTTGGAGTTTGGCCTGCGCCCCCAAGCAAGCGGCGGCGCAAAGGCTCGCCAGGAACACGACAGCCACGAGCATCTGCCAGCGAGGACTCATTTAAACGTTGTTGACGTGCGAACCCGGCTTTCGGATTCGGAAAACCTGGAGCTTTAGAAGCGCAACGGGAGCCATTCGAGCCGGTTTTCCCAGTCCGCAGCGTCCGACGCCAGCCAAACCAATAACAAATCCTCAATGGCTGACGCTACCGCGAGGCTTTGAGGAACCAGAAAAACGCCGGGGCTCTGCCTTTTCGAATCGAGGAAGGCACGGAAATGCATCGGCAATGTATTTACGTCGTGGGAGACGAGGATGCGCTCCTGGTTAGCGGCCAGCGCCAGAACCTCGCGGTCATGCAAACCGCGCAGTCCAGCCGCATGGGCGCCCAGGAGGTCGATCGAAGGTTCGCGTCGTAAGAGGCCGGTTACAATCGCACGATTGAGGTCGGCGTCAGCGAGGAAGCGGACCTTCACGCCGGTCGCGTCGCGTTCAAAGCCTGGCGAGTGCGAACCAATTTGTCACGCAGCTCATTAGGAAGGGGCTCAGTGCGAAGCCGTCCCTCAGCCCACTTTTGGTCCTGCCGGGCCAGGTATGCGTCGACGGCGGCCTGGTTTCCCAGGTAATACGCCACGGCGCCATAGACCTCTTCTAAATGCAGCGTATCGAAGTTCTGGCAGATAACCTCGGGCGACTCTCCGCATCGGAACGCATGGACGATCGAGTCGAGGGACACTCGAGTGCCGGCGACGTAGTAGCCGCCGTCACGCTCCTCAATGTATTCCTTTGCCATTCTCAACCACAATTGTACGCCCGGGCCATCCGGAATGTGGAGATGCGAACCCCAAAGCACCACGGCCCCCCGGAGTCCGGGAGGCCGTGAAGAGGATCGAGCTAATGATACGAAATTGGACCCGGGTTAGTCGCCGAAGCTCCCGACTTCTTCCGCCTTCGCCTTCTCGGCCGGCTGGATGCCGGCGATGGTGACCAGCGCGGGAGCCGGCGCCTCTTTGAGAACCTGCTCGCGATACAGCTTCATCATGCGAGCATTCTCTTCTTCCTTGAGTTTCGCGTCACGGGCGCGCTTCTTTTCTTCGCGAGCCGTCTTGGCGATGCCCATCTCATCCAGATCGTGCTGCAGGCCGTGATTCACGTCCTTCTCGCGCAGAACAAGCGTGTGGTCCTTGGAGGGCAGCGTGACGGCTTTGCCGCCGGCGATAATCTCGTGCCGGCCGTGCTCCTCGTACCACTTGGTGAGGGTCGCGGTCATGTGCATCTTCTCGATAATGTTGCGCCAGCCGATGCCGGTGTTATACGCGCAGAAGGAGATTTCGCCTTCCTGGGTGGCGTAGGGGATGATGCACTGCTCCGTGCGGCGGAAGTCGTAGTTGAACAGATCCTGGAACCACATGCCGGCGATGAACAGGAAGTTCCAGCGGTCCCCGCGGCGCTTCTGAATGTCCGCCATGGTACGGTCGCCGGTCACCTTGCCGTACTTCTTCTTGGTCATGCCGAAGCACTTGTCGAACTTCTGGATCAGGTCGCTTAAGCGGAAATGCGTAGGGGCTTCGTAGGGATTGTAATTGCGCAGCAGGGCCAGCGATACGCCCAGCACGGACAGCCTCTTCCCTCGTGCGGCGTCGTTGATTCTGGCGACATCTTTGGCCAATTGATCGGCGTTCAGGAACGCCGTCACCGGCCGGTATTCTTTGGTCTCTTTGTCGCACATGATCGCCATGCCGGTGCCGCAGTTGGGATGGCAACCGCAGCTTAACTGGCCCCACTGCGCGTCCGGCCCGTGAACCAGGTCGGCGAAGTCGGAGAAGGTGCTCATGAAGGAGATCGGGAACCAGTCGCGCGTGGGCTCGCCCAGACCGGTCTGGTTCTTCACGTCGTGCGCCAGATGCGAAAGCGTGTAGCGCTGGGCTTTGCGGCGGTCGTCCGTGATGGCTTCGTCGCGGCCGGTGAAGGAAACCGGCTGGAAGCTGAGGAACGGGATCTTCTTGGGGTTGTCGAGGGCGAAGCGCACCACCGCGCCCACCTGCTCATTGTTGATGCCGTTGATGATGGTGATGACCGGGACGATGTCGACGCCCGCCGCATACAGATTCTCAATGGCCCGCAGCTTCACATCGAACAGGTTGCCGATCGCGCGGTGCGAGTTGGCCGCATTGCCGATGCCGTCAAATTGCAGATACGCGTAGCGCAGGCCCGCTTCGGCGGCTTCCTTGGCGAATTCCGGGCGCTTGGCGAACTCGATCCCGTTGGTCGCGGCTTGCACGCTCTGGTAGCCGAGCTTGCGGCAGTAACGGATGGCATCCAGGAAGTAGGGCGAAAGAGTCGGCTCGCCGCCCGAGAATTGCACCGAAAGCTGGCGGCGCGGCTTGATGGAGATGGCATTGTCCAGCAGCGTCTTGATGTCTTCCCAGCTCAGCTCATGCACGAAGCCCACCTGGTTGGCGTCCATGAAACACGGATCGCACATCATGTTGCAGCGATTGGTCAGATCGACTGTCAGCACAGACCCGCGGCCGTGGGTGATGGTGGAAGTCCCGTGGTCGTGCAGCTTTTCGTCGTTGTGGGCGCGCTGGTCGCGGCCGGGGAAAACGTCTTCCAGGTGCTTGGAGAAGGCCGGGTCCATGGACATGATGTCCTCGAACTGGCCGTGGATCGGGCACTCCTTGACCATCATGATCTTCCCGTCGCGCTCGATAATCTGCGCCTTGATCTCGCCGACTTTCTCGCTCTTCAGGATCTCGACCGGCACTTTGCCATCCAGAATCTGCTGGCGAGCCTCCGGGACGCACTTGGGACAAAGAGAATCGGTCTCGCGCGGCCAACCCAGGGTCGGCTTCTGCTTCTCCCAACTCTTCAGCAACGGCTTGTCGGACCACTTCGGAACAAATCCGGGATTCGGGCTGACGGAGTTCAGCTTGTCAAAAACGAACCAGGCGGCGTTGGCCCCCATGGCGATCGCTTTCTCTACGTGTTTGATGGGTTTGTGCAAGGTTGCCTCTCCTCTTTGTTTTTTTTCGACTGGCGCTTGCGGATCTCAAGAAAGTACTTGAGATATACGAAAGTACAGTATAGGGGGCTCCGTTCCTAGGGGGCCACTCGAATGAAGCGAACTGCGATTGGCTGCATTGGACGGCGCTCCTGGCGCAGCGAACGGCGACCCCCTGAAATCCTTTCCTCTGAATGACATACGAGATTTTTATTGACAAAGCGCCGCTCCGCGCCCTAACCTTGCAGAGGTTACAAAAATCGCTCGAGGAATGCTCGGGAAGGCGGTGAAAGTCCGCCACTGCCCCGCAACTGTAACCGGCATGTAGTATTTTTGGCGGCACAGGGCCGAGAGGCTCCGTTGTGCCGCTGGAAAATTGGCAGGCTTGAGGTCACTGCGCAAGCGGGAAGACCAAAGCCAGGTAGTTGCCAAAGCCGGAAGTCAGGAGACCGGTTCCTTGAGATCTGTTTGTTCACGTCTCGAGGGAGGACGTCTCGAATGCCCGCTGCTGCTCTTCTTCTGCTTCTCAATTTGGTTCGGGGGGTGGTTTCCGACCCCACCGGCCAACCGGTTCCTGGCGCAACTGTCACCTGCGGAACCGAAACCACTTCCACTGATTCCACGGGAGCTTTTGAACTCGCCCAGCCGTGCGAGGCTACCGTCACCAAAGATGGATTCGCTACGCAGAAAGTGACGCTGAGCGAGAACAACGGCATCACGCTCGCGCTGGCTCCGTCAAGCGATCAGGTGCTGGTGACCGCAACCGGCGCGCCCATTGCCCTGGACGAAGCGGGCGTCGCCGCGACCGTGTTCACCGCGCAGGATTTCCAGGCGCCGCACCTGGCCTTCGTCGAGGACCTGCTGCGCGATGTTCCCGGCCTGAACATCGTCCAGACCGGAGTCAGCGGAGGCTTGACCAACCTGTTCGCGCGCGGCGGCGATTCGGATGCAACCCTGGTTCTTCTCGACGGCGTACCGATCACGGAACCGGGAGGGGCGATCGATTTCTCCAATCTAACCGCCGCCGGCATCGAGCGCATGGAGGTGGTCCGCGGCCCCGAAAGCGCCCTGTTCGGAGCAGAGGCATCCAGCGCGGTGATCCAGCTCTTCACCAAGGAGGGCGATACGGAATCCGGCACTCCGCATGGATCTTTGACCTATGAGCGCGGGTCCTTTTCGACCGATCATGAAACCGGGACGCTGGACGGCGGCCTCTTCAAGAGGCTCGATTACGCGCTGACCATGGATCAGTTCCGCTCCACCGGCGAGTTCTCGAACACCGCGCACAGGCTCACTTCGGGCACAGGCAACATCGGGTTCCGGCTTTCCGATCACACGCAGCTTCGCGCGGTTTTTCGCGAGTTCGACTCTTACACCGGCGATCCCGGTCAGACCGCTTACGGCTTGACCGACTACCTGGCGAACGAGCGCGTGCGCGATTCCACCGTCGGCGTTCGCTTGAACGACCAGCGCGGGCGCCGGTTTATCCAGCACGTCCAGTTCGGCTACCATCGCTACCGCGACGTTTTTATGGACACCAGCACGCAGACCGACAACGTCGCGGCGATCCTACGCACAACTCCCTCCGGGAGCCGAACAGCTCCCTCCGGGAGCGGCACGAACACCGCCGGCAACACCTACCTGGTCTCGCTGGCCAATCCCAACAATCCCACTGCACCTCCCGGCACCTTCTTCGTCGACAGCCCGTACGAATTTTTCCCGTCCAGCAGCCTGGAGTTGACCGCGCGCGAAAACGTCGAATACGAAGGCACCCTGACGCACTCTCGCGGAGCGCTCACCTTCGGCTACGCCTTCGAGCGGCAGGACGGGAATATCTCCGAAATCAACGTCGCGCGCTATGACAACGGATTCTTCGTGAACGATCAGTACTCGCCGGCCTCCTGGATTTTTTTGAACGCCGGCGCGCGCTTGCAACAATCGAGCACGTTCGGAACCGAGTTCACCCCCCGCGGCGCGGTCACCTTTCGGCTGCCCACTAACACCTACTTTCGCGTGAGCGGAGGGCGCGGCATCAAGGAGCCGGAGCTGATCGACAACTTCGCCAATACCACTTTCTACGTCGGCAATCCCAATCTGAAGCCGGAGACCACCGGCAGTTTCGAGGCCGGACTGTTCCGCGAGTGGTTCTCGCGGCGTCTGCGCACGGAGGCTTCCTGGTTCCGCAATTCCTTCACCGACCTGATCGAGTTCGACTCCGGCGTGAATCCAGGCACCTGGATCAACATCGACAAAGCCTGGACGCGCGGCGTGGAGCTTTCGAGCTCGGCGAAGGTGACCCGCTTCCTTTCGGTGCGCGGTGGTTACACCAAGCTGTTCACGCGCGTGGTCAATGACGCCGATCCCACGCAGATCGGTTTGCCGCTGGTGCGGCGGCCGGCGAATTCGGGATCGGTTTCGGTCGAGCTCACACCCAAGCGCTTCGCCTTCGCCGCCGGAGCTCGCTTCGTCGGAGAACGCCAGGAACAGGACTTCGTGTTCTACGCGATCACCCGCAATCCCGGGTATGTTTTCGTGTTCGTGGACGGATCGTTTAAAATCGCGAAACATTTCACGCCGTTCTTCCGCATCAACAATCTCCTGAACCAGGATTATCAGGAAGTGCTGGGATACCAGGCGCTCTCGAGAAATGGCACAGTGGGGTTGAGGATCAATTGGTAAGACGAATTTTTCTTCTCGCGCTTACCGCG
The DNA here is from genome assembly GCA_963838455.1 of Bryobacterales bacterium. Classification (GTDB taxonomy): domain Bacteria; phylum Acidobacteriota; class Terriglobia; order Bryobacterales; family Bryobacteraceae; genus Palsa-187. The sequence continues at coordinate 42,082 of CAWISY010000068.1, read as the reverse complement.
GGGCTGGCATTTTCCGCCCCGCCGCAACGAATCGTGTCCACCGCGCCCAGCATCACGGAGATGCTCTACGCCCTCGGCCTGGGCGATCGCGTGGTGGGCGTGACCAACTACTGCCACTACCCTCCGGAAGCCAAGCTCAAAACGAAAATCGGGGATTACACGTCGCCCAACATTGAGGCCATCGCGGCGCTCAAACCTGATCTGGTGATTCTGCAAACCAACCCGGTGCGGCTAGCCGAGCGTCTGCAATCCCTGCGGCTGAAGACGCTGGAGATCAACCAGGATGACGTAGCGGCGCTGTACAACTCCTTCCGCCAGGTGGGCGCGGCGACAGGCGCCGGCGAGGCCGCCGCGAAATTGGTCGACAGCGTGCGCTCGAGGCTCGATCAGATTCAGAAGCAGACCGCTTCCCTGCCCCGCACGCGCGTGATGTTCGTCATCGGGCGGACGCCCAACCGTCTGGACGGACTGGTGGTGGTGGGCCGCGCCTCGTACCTGAACGGAGTAATGGAAACAGCCGGCGGCGAGAATGTTTTTCGCGACGCGCCCGCTTCCTACCCCAGCGTGTCGCTCGAAGAGGTGCTGGCGCGCAATCCGCAGGTGATCGTCGACCTGGGCGATCACGCCGATCCCGATACCGTCACCGCCGAAGACCAGCGGCATATTGTTGAACTGTGGGCGCGTGCGCCATCGCTCGCCGCGGTGAAGCAGCGTCGCGTCTTCGCGGTAACGTCGGATATTTTTGTGGTCCCCGGACCCCGCATCGTGAATGCCGCGGAGGCCTTCCTCGAAATGCTGCACCCTAAACCGGGGGCCAAGTGAGTTTTCGCGCGGCCTCTCTGGGGTTCGAATACGGCTTGGCGGACGTCTCTTTCGAGCTTCCCGAACGCGGCCTGATCGCCATCGCGGGACCCAATGGCGCGGGAAAATCTACCCTGCTGGGAGTGATGGCGGGGCTGCGCGCGCCGTATCGGGGATCTTGCAGCTACCGCGGCACGGAGGTCTCCGCGTGGAAGCGGCGCGAGTTTGCCCGCCGCGTGGCGTTCCTCCCGCAGTCAGTGAAGATCGAGTTTCCGTTCACGGTGGACGAAGTGGTGATGATGGGCCGCACTCCTTACGCTCGCGGCTGGGCGGAGTCGGCGGACGATCGCGGCGCCGTCGAGCTCGCGATCGAGAAATGCGACGTAGCTGCCTTCCGGGAGCGCGATTTTCGCACACTCTCCGGCGGCGAGCGCCAGCGCGTGATCCTGGCTTCGGCCTTGGCGCAGGAGCCGGAAACGCTTTTGCTCGACGAGCCCACGACGTTTCTCGACTTGAAGCATCAGCTTTCTATGTACCGCTTGCTCTCGCAACTTGCGGAAAAACTGCTGGTCGTCGCGGTCACGCACGACCTGAATCTGGCGCTGCAGTTTTCGACCCGCATTTTGATTCTCGACGCAGGCCGCCTGGCCGGGGATGGCGCAACCGCCGAGGTGCTGAGCGCGGAGCGAATCGAGCTCGTCTTTGGAGTCCACGCGCAAATCCATCCCGGTAACCCGTCGCACATGACCTATGAGAATTAGCGTCGTTTGGTCGGCGCTGGCGCTGGCTGTCGTCGCGGTGGTGGCTCCGCTGATCGGCAGCACGCATGTGAGCCTGGCGAACGCGCTGGCTGGAATCTCGCCGGATCACGAAATCTTTTTCTACGCGCGGCTGCCTCGCGTGCTGCTCGCCCTGGTGGCCGGCGCGGCTTTATCGGTCACCGGTACGCTGTTCCAATGCATGCTGCGCGATCCCTTGGCGGAGCCGTACACGCTAGGCGTATCGAGCGGCAGCTCCGTCGGAACCGTGATCGCGATCAGCCTGGGCTGGCGGCTCTCCGTGATCCCCGCAATCCTGGGCGCGGGCGTGGTGCTGTTGATTGTGCTCGGCATGGCCATGGAAGGGCGGCGGCTGAGCTCGTTCACGCTGCTGCTGACGGGCGTGACCATGAACAGCATCTCTTTCGCGGTGATTCTATTCCTGCACAGCATCGCCAGTTTTTCTCAATCCTTCGCGATTTCACGCTGGCTGATGGGAGAGTTGGACGCTGTCGAGTACTCGACGCTGGCTTGGATCGCCGCGCCGGTGATCGCGATCTGCGCGCTGGTGACGCTGCGCGCGCCGGAGTGGAACCTGCTCGCGGTGGGCGAGGATTGGGCCACCTCCCGCGGCGCCAATGCCAGTCACTTGACCACGCTGGGCTACCTCGCCGGGTCCATCCTGGTGGGCCTGGTGACGGCCCTCGCAGGGCCAATCGGTTTCGTCGGATTGATTGTGCCCCACGCTCTGCGCTTGAAGCTGGGCGCGGATCACCGCACGCTGCTGCCGTGCGCGTTCCTGTGCGGCGGGGCGTTTCTGGGCGTGTGCGACTTGATTTCGCGCGTAGCCATCGCGCCGGCGGAGATTCCGGTGGGAGTGGTGACGGCTCTGTGCGGCGGACCGTTCTTCTTATGGTTGCTCCGAACCAAGCGCAGGAGCTTATGGCTATAGTTCTATGCCATTAATATTGATCGGGGGCGGCGCAAGAAGCGGCAAAAGCCGCTTCGCACTGGACCGCGCGCGGCGTGAAGGAGCGAAACTGGTCTTCATTGCCACGGCGGAAGCAAGAGACGAAGAAATGCGCGGGCGCATTGAGAAGCATCGCGCGGATCGTGGCGCGGAATTCACGACCATCGAAGCACCGATCGAGCTCGCTTCGGCGATTCGCAATGCCGATTTCGATGCGATCGTCGTAGACTGCCTCACATTGTGGCTGGCCAATATTATGGACCGGGATTTCCAAACTGCCGTGAAAGATTTGGAAGACGCCGCGCAATCCAGCCGTGCTTGCGTAATTCTGGTGACGAACGAGGTCGGCTGCGGCATCGTGCCTGAGAACGCCCTGGCGCGCGAGTTCCGCGACCGCGCCGGCTTTCTGAACCAGCGCATGGCGGAAGCGGCCAGAGAAGTATACTGGATGGTCTTCGGCCAGCCGTTGCGGATCAAATGAGAGGCTTCCTGAACGCGGTCCGGTTCCTCACGGTCATTCGGGTAAACACGGATCTCGTGGAGCCGGGGAAGGCTGCAGCTTGGTTTCCTCTGGTCGGCGCGGCGCTAGGAGCCGCCGGGGCCGGCATTTACCTGGCCGCGGCTCGCGCGCTTCCCTCTTCCCTGGCCGCTTTGGCGTGCGTCACGTTTTGGACCGTAGCCAGCGGAATCCTGCACGAAGATGGGCTCGCCGACGTAGCCGACGCGTTGCGCGGCGGACGATCGCGCGAGAACATGCTGGCAATCCTCAAGGACAGCCGCATCGGCACCTTCGGCGCGGTTGCCGTAATGCTGAGCTTAATTGCGCGATGGCAGGCATTGCAATATTTCACCGGCGGGAGCTTAGTTGCCGTGTGCGTAGCCGCGCAGGCCGTGCCGCGAGCGGCGATGGTGGGACTGGCGTGGACCTCGCGCCCGGTGGGAACGGGGCTCGGCTACGCGCTGGCTTCGAGCCTGCGAACTCCCTTCGCGTTAGTTGCGTTAACGCAGGGAGCGATCGCCGCGCTGTGCTGCGGACTCCGCGCCGGAGCGGTGATTCTGCTGGGATCGTTCCTGATCGTGCGTTTCTCACGCGCGTACTTTTACAAACGCCTGGGCGGAGTCAACGGGGATTGCCTGGGCGCCACCGAGCAGTTGCTCGAAATCTTTATTCTGGGTCTTTTCACATGCACCATTTGTTCCTGGTAATTCACGATGCTTGAAGACGCAATTCGGCAACGGTTGGATTCTTTGACCAAACCTCCGGGAAGCCTCGGCCGGCTGGAAGAGCTGGCTTTGCGCATGGGCCTGATTCAACACAACCCCATGCCTTCGATCGCCGGCAAGGCGATGGTGATTTTTTGCGCCAATCATGGCGTCTCCGAGGAAGGCGTGAGCGCCTACCCGGCGGAAGTCACGCGCCAGATGATGGCGAATTTCCACGCCGGAGGTGCGGCGATCAACGTGCTGTGCCGCAATTTCGGCATCGAGCCGATCATCGTCGACATGGGTGTGGACCATCCCACTCGCAACTTCACGCGCGAAGCGGCGATGTCACGGGAAGAAGCGCTCACCGCAATCGAGATTGGCCGAAGCCACGCGCAGTCTTCCAAGCTTGGCCCCGATATCATCGGGGCGGGCGAAATGGGCATCGGCAACACAACCGCTGCCGCGGCGCTGCTGTGCGCCTTCACCGGCATCGATCCGGAGGAAGCCGCCGGACGGGGCACAGGTCTCGACGATGCCGGGCTCGCGCGCAAAGTCAGCGCCATCCGCAGGGGGCTGGAGTTGCACCGGTCCGATGCGGGCGATCCCATTGGAGTTCTCGCGGCGCTGGGTGGTCGTGAGATCGCCGCCATCGTGGGACTGATTCTGGCCGGCGCGGAACACGGCAAGGCGGTGATGCTCGACGGCTTCATCTCCTGCTCGGCTGCGCTGGTGGCGCGAGCCATCGCGCCCCAATCGCTCGATTACGTTTTCTTCGCGCACCGCTCGGCGGAGCGCGGGCACCAGAAAATGCTGGAGGCACTGAGCGCGCGGCCGTTGCTGGACCTGGACATGCGCCTGGGCGAAGGCAGCGGTGCGGCTCTCGGCATCGCGATCGTGGAAGCCGCGGTGAAGGTCTACCGTGAAATGGCCACGTTTTCGAGCGCCGGCGTGTCGACGGCTGGTTCTAATTGACCGCTTCCTTCGGGCGCGGCTCTGTAAAGCCTCAGACTGATCTGTGACTAAACAGAGCCGCGACCGGAGGGAGCGGTTTCCTGCGACGAATGACCGAACCTCCGCTCGGCCGAGCGATTTTTTTGGTTTTACTTGAGGGCTTCCTGCAGTGTCCCGGTTGTGCGCAGCAGGTTGAGCCGCGCGTGTTGCGCTGCGGCCAGGGCATCGTAGTAGGTTCGCCAGCGTTCCTGCTCGTCGGCGCGATCCTGCTCCACCTGCGCTTGCAGCACTTGCCCGTCGCCCAGCCGCGCCAGATCCTGCGTGGTGGATTCGCGCGTCACATTGAGATATTCCAGCGCTACTTGGCGGCGCTCGTCGGCCACGCGGAGATCACCGAAGGCGTCCTCGATGTCGTTTTGGATGCGCACCCGCGTTTGCGTAATCTGCGTCCGGATCTTCTGCGCGTCGATGTCGCCAGCGACAACGTACGCTCTGGCAGAACGGGGCTCCAGCACCGGAATGGAGACGGACGCGCCCAGCTCGGCGTTGTTCCACTGGAAGCGCTGGAAATACTCGGTGTAGTTGTCGAATTTCGACAGCAACGAATAATTCGCCACCACATCCACCTTCGGATTGCGGAACGCCTTGTAGCTCTTGACCTCCATCAGCTTGGCTTGCAGGTCATGATCCAGCCGCTTGAGCTCCGGACTATTGTCGAGCGCGGCTTGAACGGCGTCGGCTTGCGAGACCGGGGGCGTGAGCGCCGGAATCTGGTCTTCGGCCGCGTGCACGCGGTCACCCGGGGCGAGGCCCAGCACAGCGGCCAGCGCGCGCTCCGCCTTGCTCAACTGCTGCTCCAGATCAAGGACCCGTAACGCGGCGTCGTGCTCGGCTACGCGAGCCTTAGCTGCCGCCAGCGGCAGCCCCTCGCCCTGGTCGACGCGTTTCTGGGTCAGATCTGTGACTTGCTTTAACTCGGAGTCCTGCTCCCTGGCGGCATCCACGGCTCGCGCGGTGTTTTCCGCATCGATGTACGCCGAGGCGACGCGAAAAATCACTTCGTCCCGTTTTTGTTCTACTCCGAAGCCGGCGCTCTTCTGCTGCTCCTGAGCCTGTTTGACCAGGTAGCTTTGCGGCTTGTCGATGATCGCCATCTGCGTCTGGAGTTGCACGATGGACGGGGCGCTGCCGCCGATGGTGCTGGGGAAACCGTACGCCCAAGCCAAGCCGCTGCCGGCGTTCACGCTGGGCGAAAATGGGCTCTTGTTGACGCTGACCTGCTGGCCGGCCCTTTGTTCGTCCAGGCGCGACAGGATCAGATCGGGATTCTGTTGCAGCGCCAATTCGACGGCCTTCTTGAGCGTCAGCGTCTGGGTTTCCGCGGTCAGGAGCGAGGGAAGGAGAGCGGCAAGGAACAGAGCGGCGGGGATCTTCATTCCCCTATTCGTACCGCAGCGCCTCTGTCGGATTCAATCGCGCTGCGCGGCTGGCCGGCAGGATACCGAAGACCAGGCCCACCGCCATCGACACGGTGAATGCTATCGCCACGGCTGGCCAGGAGATCGGAATGGAGATGCCGTCGACGAAAAGTCCCACGCTGAGCGGAATCGCCAGCCCGATCAGAATGCCCGCCGCGCCGCCCGCAACGCTGATGATCATGGCCTCCGCCAGGAACTGTTCCAGCACGTCGCGCCGCGCCGCGCCCACTGCCATGCGCAGGCCGATTTCACGCGTGCGCTCCGTCACCGTCACCAGCATGATGTTCATGATGCCGATTCCCGAGATGAGCAGCGCGATAGCGGAAACCAGGTACAAAACGATGGACAGAGCCGTAGCCACGTTGCGAGCCGTGTCCAGGATGCTGCCCAGATTATCCACCAGGTACTTGGCGCCGGGACGGTGGCGGCTGCTCAGGATCTGCTTGACCAGGGCCGTGACCGAGGGAACATCATCGGGAGTTCTGGCCTGAACGTAGAGCGGATCGATGCGCTCGATGGGCGAGAAGATGCGCAGCACCGAGATCGGAACCAGCACGTTCTCGCCGGAACCGGAAAGCTCGCTCAAGCCGAAGGTGTCGGTGCGCTCCTTGAAGGTGCCGATGATGGTGAATTGCAGGCCGTGAATCTTGATGGTTTTTCCGACGGCCTGCTCCTGGCCTCCGAACAAGCGCTTGGCCAGGCGCTCGGTCAGCATGGCCACGCGCTCGCCGCGGGAGACATCGTTGCTGTCGAGGAAACGGCCGGAGAGCAGCGCCAGGTTGCGCACCTTGGGATAGTCGGCGTCGGCGCCGATGACGGCGATGTCTTCCTCGCGCCGCTCAATCACCATACGGTCGAAGTTGTCCATCACGCCGGTGGCGCCGATGATGTTCGATCCAAGCTGGGTGCGGATCGCTTCCACGTCGGCCGTCTTGATGTAATCGGCGTCGGAGGTGCCCACGGCCGGGTTGTTGCCGCCGTCAAACTGCGCGTGAATCATGTTGGAGCCCACGCGCTCGATCTGATCGATGATGTATTCTTTGCTGCTGAACGAGATGGTCACCACCAGGATCACGCTGGCGTTGCCGATCACCAGGCCGAGGGCCGTGAGCAAAGTGCGGAATTTATTAGCGCGCAGGGCTTCGAAGCTGGCGCGTAAGGCCTCGGTATGGGACATCCGTTCCTATTGTGAAACAGCTAGCAGGATGCTGAGAAGGGATGGACGCAACCGCTCGGCCCGAAGGGCACCCCGCTCGCGGCTCGGTAACACATCCGCAGAGCCGCGCGCGCCAGCAAGCGGTTTCTAGTGAATTTTGGCTAACAGTTCCTGTGCCTTTTGCCGGGGAGGGTCCTCAGGCGTGAGCATGGCGCGCAGGTAATTTTCGAGCAGGGTGCGCGCGTCGCTCAGGTTGCGCTTGGAGTCGATGTAGGTTTGGGCGCGGTAAAACAGATTGCGGGGATCCTGGGGCGCCACGCGGAACGCCTGATCGAACAGGTCGTCACTTTCTTTGATCCGCCCGCGCTTGGCGAGGAAGCGAGCCAGCTCCATGATCCGGGCCGCTTGCTTCGGTTCCAGTTCGATCGCCCGGCGCAGGTGCTGCTCCGCATCACCGTAATCCTCGTCGCGTTCGGCGAGCACGGCCAGCATGTGGTGACCCTCCGCCGGATCGGCGGCCGCGACCTTTGCCGCCAGCTCCCGCGCGCGGTCGACGCCTCCGCCCATGAAGCCGGGGGCGCCCAGGTAATAATCGAACAGATCGCCGGTGGCCTCCTTGTCCAGGATGTTCATGGCGACCGCGGTCTCGAAATACTTGCGGGCGTGGCTGGCGAAACCGGCCGCCGTGAAGGGTCCCGAGGTCTCCGCGCGCCGGCCGTAGGCGCGTCCCACCCAAAGATAGAGTTGCTGGGTCTGGTTGCCCAGCATCAGGGCGCGGTCAAAGGCGTCGGTGGCTTTCTTGTAGTCGGCGAGCATGAAGTAGTCCTGCCCCATCAGTTGCATCGCCTCGGCGTCGGGACTGGCCGATCCGAGCAAGAGGTTCAAGGACGACTGATAGTCGGTGCGCTGGTACAGCTCCCGCGCCCGGTCGAGTTGCGGGATGCTGGCGGCGCTAACACACGCTACCGCCAGAACCGGCACAATCCACCTCAAGACACCTGACCGCTTCATCTGTTGTTTCTTTAGATGATTTTACAACGCGCCGAGTCGCAACGATGCTGGCGCCGGGCCTCGGCCGTCCGTGCTTTCCGTTACACTCGCAAGAGGTTGCGTCCCCACCAAACATCGACATGAACGTCCGTTTCATGCAGCGGGTCGACTATTACGCGGGAGTGCCTTTGTGCGCCGCATTGTCCGCGATCCATTCTGTTCGCAAGCTCTTTGCCCCGACCGCCCCGAAGTATCAAGGAGGCCCGCTGCTGTGCATCGAACTCAGCGAGATCGGCAGCACCATCCTGGGCCACTCCGCTCTGGAGCTGCTCAAGTCCAAGGCGCGGGGCGGGGTTTATTTCCTGATCTTCGAAAAAAACGCCGGGGCGATTGAGGCGCTGAGCGTGCTTCCGCGGGAGCAGGTGATCACCATTGACGACCGCAGCTTTGGACGCTTCGCGAGTACTTCGCTGGCGGCGTTGCGGCGCATTCGCAGCCTGAGGCTGGAGGCAGCGATCGATTTCGAGTTGTTCTCGCGCTTCACAGCCATGTTTGCCTACCTGTGCGGCGCGCGCCTGCGGGCCGGCTTCTCCAATCACACCAACGAAGGCCTGTACCGGGGCAACTTCCTCACCCATCCGGTGCTGTACAACCCGCACCAGCACATGGCGTTGAATCTGGTGGCGCTGGCCGAGGGCATCGGCGGCGGCGGCTCGCACGGAGTGGAGGACGGCTGCTTCGTCAAGGAGGATCTGAAGCCACGTTTGCTCGATCCGCCTCAAGCCGCGATCGCGCCAGAACAAACCGCCGCGGCGGCTGAGTTGATTCGCGGGAAGCTTCCGCGCTGCGCTCCTGGCGAAATGGATCTGGTGCTGCTGAGCCCCGACCCCGGCCCGGCTTTGCCGCTGCGAGGATGGGCTTCGCGAAATTACGTGGAACTGAGCCGGGCGCTGCTCCAGCATTCGCCCAGGATCGCCATCGGGATCACGGGCCTTGAGTCCTCCCGCGCGCTGGCGCGAGAAATCGAGGAAGGGATCGGGGAGCCCGATCGGGTCGCGGACTTCACGGGAGCCACCACGGACCTTCGAACGCTGCTGGCGCTGTTCCGAGCGGCGAAGCTATTGATCGCCACGGATGGAGGCTCGGCGCATCTGGCGTCGCTGACGGCGCTGCCGTCGGTGGTCCTGTTCGGGCCGGAGACCCCGGCGCTCTACGCTCCGCTGGGCCCGGGAGTCACCACGCTGTTCGCTGGCTTGGCCTGCAGCCCGTGCTTATCCGCCGCGAATCACCGCAGGTCGGACTGCACCGAGAATCGGTGCCTGCAGGCGATTACGGCGGAAAGGGTGGTAGCGGAGGCAGTGCGGAAATTGGAGGAGAGGCGGGCCTAAAACAGCGCCCCGCGGCCGAAAAAACCGGACTGGGGTCCCGGCGAGCATTACTCTGACTTATTCAGGGGCTCGCCCACGCTCGACCTGCAAGATCACGTGTAACGTCTTCCCAGCCGCTTACGCCTGTTGTATGCTTAAGAATTAGTGGTACGGACCCGGTCAAGTCCCCTGAAGGAGGCTTTGAGATCCATGCAAACACTTTCCCATCCGGCGGCAGCGCGAAAGCTTTGGCGCGCCGTACCCGTTTCCCTCCTGTTCTCAGCCCTGTGCCTGGCCCAAACCGCGGCCATCCAGGGCGACGTGAAAGGCGAGGACGGCAAACCCTTGGTCGGTGCCGTGATCAAGATCGACCGCACCGATATCAAACAATCCCTGAACACCAAGACCGACAAAAAGGGTCACTATTTCTACGGCGGCCTGCAGTATGGCGGCACTTTCAACATCTCGCTTGAAGTGGGCGGCAAAGTGCTCGACGCAGCTACCGGGGTAAAGCCGGCCGGCGTCACCGACGTCAACTTCGACCTCAAGGCGCAGGCCGAAAAGGCCGCCAAAGCCAACAGCCCTGAGGAAGCCGAGAAAGGCATGACGCCGGCGCAGAAGGCCGAATTCGAAAAGAACAAGAAGGCCCAGGAAGCCGCCCTCGCCAAGAACAAAGAGCTGAACGACGCCTTCAATGCCGGCATGGAAGCGGAAAACGCCAAGATGTACGATGCCGCCATCGAGCAGTTCGAGAAGGCCTCCATGCTGGCGCCGACGCAACACGTGGTCTGGAGCCATCTGGCAGACAACTACGGCAACCGCGCCACCACCAATGAACCCGACGACAAGAAGAAGGAGGATCTCGACAAAGCCATCGCCGATTATCAGAAGGCGATTGAGATCGAGTCGCGCGAGGCCACATATCACAACAACTACGCCCTGATCCTGGTCCGCGCCAAGAAGCTTGACCAAGCCAAGGAAGAGTTGAACAAAGCCGCTACGCTCGACCCCAGCTCCGCGGGCAAGTATTATTACAATCTCGGCGCCGTGATGGCCAACACCAACCAGAACGACGCCGCGGCCGATGCCTTCAAGAAGTCTGCCGACGCCGGCTACGCCGAAGCCTACTATCAATACGGGCTGGTGCTGATGTCCAAGGCCACGGCGACCGCCGACGGCAAAATCGTGGCCGCGCCCGGCACCATCGAGGCTTTCCAGAAGTACCTTGCCGTGGCTCCGACCGGACCGAACGCGGATTCCGCCAAGCAATTGCTGGCCACGCTCGGCTCCGGGGTGCAGACCACGATTGACACCAAGAAAAAGAAGTGACCGAAGGGGTCCTGTGGCTGTTCGCGACGGTAGTGGTGTTCGCCGTACTGCGATCGGTACTCGGGGTCTTGTTCAAGGGAATCTCTGATTTCTTCGCGGCCTCCTCGACGGCCGGACCGCGCCCCGGGCCTCGCCCGTCCGCTCCTCTTCCCGTGCCGGAAGCGCTGAAGAAGGACCCGGTGTGCGGCACCTTCGTCGCACCCTCCACCGCTTTCCGCAAGACCGTTCGGGGCCAGACCGTATATTTCTGCTCGGCGGAATGCCGGGATAAGTTCTCGGGCTGAAGTCTGGTCAGTTAATTTCGAGCCGGGCGACGGCTTCGGCGAGAAGCTCGGCGAAATTGACGCCGCTCTCCGACCAGAGCTGGCGCCTTTCCACCGGCAGCGAGCGCTCGATATCGCTGACCAGATGCAGCAGGCTGCGCAGGTTGGATTGCCCCATGCGCGCCGATCCCTCCACGCCCTCGATGGGAAGAAAGCGCGAATCCAGGCCGAATTCGATGCGCACGTGGTCGCCGGTTTCGTTTTCGAACTCGGGCCCGAAGCACAGCAGGGTGACCGGGGTCGGCGTCAATTTCCAGCCGTCGCCTTGGTTCTGCCAGAGATCCCAGGCGGCATCGACCTCCGCGCAGCAGTCCTCATGCATAAATTCGCGGGCGGTCCGGATCAGATCCGCGACGGGGGCGCCGGGCGGGAACTCCTTTTCGACCAGAGGCGGCTCGGAGATCTCAACGGCGCGAACGCGCACCGCCGGGCCACGCGCGGCCAGCTTGGAAAACGGGAACTGCGTCAGAAGGATCTCGAAATGACGCAGCATGTTGGATTTGGTGAAGCCTCGAAGCCAACAGGAGAGATACAGGCGATCCGGCATGCTGAACTAATCTTAACGCGCCCAACTTGTACGATAGGATGTGATCACCGATCTCGTGCAGATCAAGCGCGCCGGCGAGAAGCAGCGGCCCGAGAACCTGCGCTTCCGCAAATGGATCAAGTCGCACAACTTCGTCGAGCGCCAGTTCCGCCGCGCCGCGGAGGACGTGCACGCCGCCATCGACTGCCGGCAATGCGCCGAGTGCTGCCGCGTGACAGAAGTCCAGATTGTGGAGCGCGACGCGGAGAAACTGGCGCGCTTCCTGGGGATATCCGAGAAACGCTTCGTCGAAGACTACACCACGCTCGATGAAGACGGCGCGCCGATTCTGCGCCGCACCCCGGCGGGCTGCCCGTTTCTGGACGGAAACGAATGCACCGTGTACGAAGCCCGGCCGGGTAACTGCGAGCGGTTTCCGCACTTGCTGCGTGGAGCGGGCTCGCTCGAAAGCCGCATGTGGGCTCTGGTCGACCGCGCGACTTATTGCCCGATCGTGTTCAATTGGTTCGACCGGGTGAAGGCGCTGACCAAATTCAAGGGATAGAAGTTCCGCTTCCTTCGGTCGCGGCTCAGCTTTGCTTCCGGTGGGACCGGATGGGACAACCTGTGACGTCGCTCGGCGTTTTTCCTTCAGAGCCGCGACCGGGGTGCCCGCTGGGCCGAGCGGAAGTTCGGTCATTCGTCGCAGGAACCCGATCCCTCCGGTCGCGGCTGTCTAGTCACAGATCAGTTGGTTGACGGTTGAGCCGCGTTATTCGCCGGACCGCGTGCGCCAGGACCACGGCCACCCGTACGAGGACCCGGGACGCCCAGCTCACGGTTCAGCGACGGCTCAATCTTCGCCTTCTGCGAGTCGTTCAGAGAACCGTAGATGCTCGCCAGAGCCTTGGCGTGAATGGTGGTTTCCTGCTCCTGGTAGCTCGCCAGATCCTTGCTCAGGCTCTCGATCAAGCTGGTGTTGCCGGCCTTGACGGCGGTAGCCAAGTCCTTTTGCGTGGACCGGGCCCTTTCAGCGAGCCCCTTGCGCTGGACCTGCGCCGATTCAATCACCGTATGCAGGTTGTTCTGCTGCGTGGCATCGAGGGTGAACTGCTTGGTCAGACGAGCCTCGGCGTTGCGTCCATACAGATCGATGCCCCGGCCGGGGCCGCGACCGCCCGGTCCTCTTCCGGGGCCGAAGTTTCCATTCGGACCGCGCCCACGCGTCACAGTACCCGTAGACGGCGAAGGGGTCCCCGCCGGCGAGGGAGAGGTCGTTTGGGCCAGAGCCAGAGAAGCCGTGCAGATGGAGATGGTGAGGAGCCGTAGCATCATGTACCTCAAGGACGCGAAGACGCCCTCGAAAGATTACACACCGGACAGCTTCTCGACCGCCCTCTCCAGTTTTTGCGGGCGCTTGAGCACGCCTTCGAACAGATCGCCGACGCGGTCAAAGCGGGCCATGGCGTTGCGGATGTGGAATTGGGACGGGTCCAGCTTGGGGGTGACTTCGCGCCAGGCGAGCGGGGTCGCGACCGGGGCTCCGGGGTAGGCGCGGACCACGTACGGAGCCGAGATGGTCTTGCCCTGGGCGATCTGCGCCCAATCGAAATAGACCCTACCTTTCTCCCGCTTGGAGACGGCGCGAGGAGTGGTGAACAGGTCGGGGCGCTCATGCGCGGCCATGACGCTCAACAGCTCGGCGAAGGAGCGAACCTGCTCATAGGTGTAGCGCGGCTCCAGCGGAACGAACAGGTGCATGCCGTCGCCGCCGGTGGTCTTGGGGTAGCTTTCAAGCTCAGCTTGGTCGAGCTTGCCGCGGACCAACAGCGCTGCCTCGACGATCTTCGAGTAGGGGCAATCTTGCGGATCGAGGTCGATCAGGAGGTAGTCCGGATGCTCGATCGAACCCAATCGGCTCATCCAGGGATTGTGGTCGATGCAGCCGAGGTTGACCAGGAACAGGAGGGTCGCGCGGTCGTCGCCGATGACGTGGCGGATGTCGTCGGCGATGCCGGTGCGCAGCCACTTGGGGAAACTCTCGGCGACTTCTTTCTGGAAGAAGAAGGGCTCATCGATACCGTTAGGGTAGCGCTTGAGGGACAGCGGGCGGTCTTTGAGATGCGGCAGGATCATAGGCGCGACCGCGTCGTAGTAGTTGAGCAGATCGCGCTTGACGATTCCATCCTTGGGGTAGAAGATTTTGTTGAGATTTGTGAACTTAAGCCGATGACCATCAATGACTAAGCTGGCTTCTGCGAGCGAGGAATCCAAAAGCGGAGTGTGCTCTGGATCGGGTGCCGGATTACGGACGCAATCCGCAGGATCGATATCCGGACGCAGCCCCAGGAACACGGGCGCGCGCAGGCGGCCGTCGTCGGTCCAGTTGGCGAATTTGACCTCGCAGACCAGTTCGGGGCGCGTCCACGTGACGGCGGAATCCTTGGGGAGTTCCTTGGCGGGTTTGAGCGGGCATTTGTCGATAGCCAGCGGAGCCAGCCGATCGTAAATCGCCTGCATCAGCTTGCGGTCGAAACCAGTGCCGACGTTGCCGGCCCAGGTCAGCTCGCCGCGGTCATAAATGCCGAGCACGAGTGCCCCGAACAGCTCGCGATCACCCTTAGTGAAGCCGCACAGAATGAAGGAGTCGGAGTTGGTGACCTTGTATTTGACCCAGTCGCTGGTGCGGCGCGATTCATACATGCTTGACGCGCGCTTGGCGATGATGCCTTCTAGCCCCTGCTGTTTGACGGCGGCCAGGAGGTCTGCTCCGCTGCCAGCGAAGTGCTCCGAGTAACGGATCACATCCGAAGGCTCAAGCATCTCTTTCAAAAGGCGTTTGCGCTCGACGAGCGGGACCCCGCGGAGATCGTAGCCATCCAGATACAGCAGGTCGAACAGGAACAGCACGACGGGGTGATTGCGGGCCAGGGTCGCGATGGCCGAGGCTTCGGAAACCGTGATGCGCTTCTGAAGCTGTTCAAAGCTGGGGATGCCGCGGGAATCGAGCGAGGCGATCTCGCCGTCCAGAATGGCCGTGCTGAGCCTTGATGTGATGCGGCAGGATGGACAGCTCAGGATATTGACGATCCATGCGGTTGCCGTTGCGCGAGAGCATGCGCAGATCGCCATGGTCCAGATAGCAGAGGGCGCGGACGCCGTCCCATTTGATCTCGAAGAGCCAGCCGTCGGAAGCAGGCGGGTCGCCCTTGCCGAGCTGGGCGAGCATGGGCTCGATGGATTGAGGCATCGGAGCTTTGTGGGCACCCTTGACGCCCGAAAACCCGCTCCCTACCGATCGCGGCTCTACTTGGTGATCCAACCCCTGCGCAATCTCTTCCTGCGTACGGCCGGTCTTCACGCTACGGGCGTGGTCTTCGGTATCCCAGCCAGGTTGCGCGAAGGCATCCTTCTTCTTGAGCAGGAGCCACTCATTGCCCTTGGAGCTTTTGGTGCGAGGGTTCTTGATGTGGACCAGAGCGAAATCGCCTCGCAGCTTTTCGCCCATCAGGTGAAACTTAAAATCCCCCTTCGCAAGCTGCTGCTCGACAGGCAGATCGCCCAGAAGCTGATAAGTCCCGCGATCCCACAGCATGACGCTGCCGGCTCCGTAATTGCCCTTGGGGATGGTGCCCTCGAAGCTGCCGTATTCGATGGGGTGATCCTCCACCATCATCGCCAGGCGCTTTTCGGCCGGGTCGAGCGTGGGGCCTTTGGGAACCGCCCAGGATTTAAGCACGCCGTCGACTTCCAGGCGCAGGTCGTAATGCAGATGGGACGCGTGGTGCCGCTGCACGCAGAACTGCAGCGAGCCGGGTTTGGATTCGTGCTGGTGCCCGCGCGGCTCCGGCGTCTGCTCGAACTTGCGCTTCTCTGAATACTTTTCAAGAGCCATTGACAAAACACGCCCGAAATGTTTGAGCTAGGATGGTACAACACATGCAACGCTGAGAGCGTTGACGCCCAAGGAGGCGGCCATGGCGTCTACGGTTTGGAAAGGGCATCTGACCTTCGGGCTGGTGTCTTTCCCCATCAAATTGTACAGCGCGGCGCGGAGCGAAAGCATCAGTTTCAACCAGCTCCACAAAGCGGACGGCTCGCGGGTGAAGCAAGTGCTATTTTGCGCGGCTGAGGACAAGCCGATCCCGCGCAGCGAAATCGTCAAAGGTTTCGAGTACGAGAAAGACCGCTACGTGGTGATCGAGGACGAAGAGGTCAAGAAGGTTGCGCCGCAGACCGCGAAGGTGATGGAGATCCTGGAGTTCGTCAAGGCGGATCAGGTGGATCCCATTTACTACGAAACCTCCTACTACCTGGCGCCGGATGAAGCCGGCGAGAAGCCTTACGCCCTTCTGTTCGAAGCTCTGCGCAAGACCGGCTACATGGGCGTGGCTAAGATCGCGATGCACAATCGCGAGCACATCGTGCTGCTGCGGCCCGGCAAGAACGGCGTGCTGCTGCACACCATGTATTACAGCCACGAGATCCGCAAGGTGGACGAGTTCCGCACCGATCTGAACCTGGTCAAGGAGAAGGAGCTCGCGCTGGCGACCAGCCTGGTGGAGGCTCTGGCCGGCGAGTTCGAGCCGGACAAGTACAAGGACGCCTATCGCGAGAACCTGCTGCAGATGATCGAGGCCAAGAAGCAGGGGCACGAAGTGGTGGCGACGCCGGAGCCGCAGCAGGCCAAGGTGGTCGACATTTTAGAAGCCCTGAAGGCAAGCCTGGCGAACGTCAAGAAACCAGCGGCGTCGGCGACGACAGCGGAGCCCGCGGCGGAAGAAGCCCGGCCGGCGAAGAAACGGGCGCGGGGTTAGTTAGCGCGGCGCCACGCCTCCGAGCAGCCTGTATGGTCGAAGTTCACTTTAACAGCGCAACAGCCTTGATCGACCATCTTCGTTCGCTCCTTGCAGGCGAACGAGCGCCGGAAATGATCAGCCGATACATCTTCAGAGGGCAGGCCGATTCTACTTGGCCCTTGGTCGCCTCTGCATTTCGGCTGGATACTGAACTTGGCTATGAGAGCGAGACCTTCTCTCGGATCTCTGACGGGATTCATCATCGAACTTGGGATCAAGGCAATGCAGAACTCACTGCACTAATGGAGTTTTGGCAGCTAGTGTAGTGTCCACGAATTAACTGGACAGGCGTTTGCGGCGTTTCGGGGCAGTACAACCGGGCTGGATCTGTTCGAGGGTTTGGCGGCAACGGGCAAGCTTGGAGACGATGGAGTCGACCGTCGCGGTCCAGACGAAAGGCTTCGGATTTTCGTTCCACGTTGCCAGGAAGTCGTTGATTGCGGCGATGAGTTCGTCGACGCTGAAGAAAGAATCGCGGCGGATGCGTTTGTTGGTTAGTTCAGCGAACCACCGTTCAATCAGGTTCAACCAACTGCAACTGGTTGGGACGTAGTGGATCACAAAGCGAGGATGTTTCTGCAGCCAGGTTTTCACCTCCGCTGTGCCGTGAGTGCCGTAGTTGTCCATGACAACGTGTAAGGCATCGCCGCCCGTGAATTCGCGATCAATCCGCCGGAGAAACTTCAGGAACTCCTGGTGTCTGTGCCGTTTGTAAAAATCGCCGATGACTTTCCCCTGCAGCAGATCGAGAGCGGCGAACAGAGTGGTCGTCCCGTTGCGTTTGTAATCGTGCGTCATGGTTCCGCAGCGGCCCTTCTTCAGAGGCAGACCGGGTTGAGTGCGGTTCAGCGCCTGAATCTGGCTCTTTTCATCGACGCAAAGAACGATGGCTTTGTCGGGCGGATTGAGATAGAGACCAACTACGTCGGTCAGTTTTTCGAGAAACTTCGGATCGCGCGACAGCTTGAACGTCTTTGTGCGATGGGGCTTGATGTTATGGCTCTTCCAAAGATTGCTGACAGTTGACTTGCTGATGCCCTGACTGGCTGCCATGAGGCGGCAGCTCCAGTGCGTCTGGCCCTTCGGCTTCGATTGCAGGGTCGCATCCAGAACTGCCTTGACCCGATCCGGGCCATAAGTCGCTTTGCGGCCGCGCCCCGGCGCGATTTCCCACAAACCCTGCAGTCCTTCTTCGGCGAAACGCTCTCGCCGCAGGCGGACGGTTTTGCGATTTATCTTCAGCCCGGCGGCAACCGATGCCTCGGATTCTCCGCGCGCCAGTGCCAGTACAATGCGGCACCGCAAGGCAACCTGTTGCGGGGTACCCATCGCTGCCAGCCACTGCTCGATCTGATTCTGTTGATCCTCCGAAAACACCAGCGGAGTCCCCGAACGAGGCATGCCCCATTATCCGGCTTCCCCAGCCTGATTGTCCAGCTCTTTGTTGGACACTACACTAGCCGACCAGGTCGGCCTCGAAGTACCCGCCGATCACAAATGGCTGAGCCTATGGCACCCGTTCCGCAACGTCGTGGGGGACTCCCTTATCGGCATTGAGAACTGGCCACCACCAGAACTCTATGAGGCGCTTGCGTTAGCCCAACATCATGGCGTGCCAACACGGCTGATCGATCTTACCTATGATCCGCTCGTCGCGGCATTCTTCGCTTGTCAGGATCTGCCTCCGGCAGCTTCACGAATTGCTGTTTGGTCGATTGACATTCAGGCAGTCAACATGGCAGCAAGGCAAACGAGGCGGCCCATTGACATCGTTACGGCTTCCAAGGCTCGAAACCGAAACGTCGCTGCGCAAAAAGCGCTTCTGGTGGTCGACCGCATTCCGCGAAATTCCCCCTTAACGGCGCTTGCTGAGAGGATTGAAGTTCATGTCAAGGCCAGCCAGGATCGTGGGGATGTGCCGTCTGGCTGCAAGGCGGTCCAGAAATTCTCGCTGCCAAGGGAAGAAGTTTCAAAGCTTGTCGATCTGCTACGGAGGCTTGGCATCGACCGCGTGCATCTCATGCCGTCGTTTGATGGCGTAGTTCGAGAGCTCGAAGCACGCCGAAAGAGTCGGACCGATCGTCGTTCATAGACGCCAGACGCGAACCGCGGCGGAGCCGGCGGCCGAGGAGGGTCGGCCGGCGAAGAAGGGCGCGCCGGCAGCGGGAGCTCCGCGTGCGCCACATGTCGCTGCGGCTTGGCGCGAGCGGCTTATTGCCTCGGCCAGAGACCCAGCCCCCAGGCAAGCATGGCGAGCGGGAGGACGCCGAAGAGCCACCCGAGCGAAGGATCGCGGTTGAGCGTGGCGTCGTCGGGATCGGCGGGGTTGACGTAACAAGGAACGCTCGATCCCGATCGGTACCCGTTGGCGACACGCTGCGCGGACGCCTCGCCGGCGGAATACTCAAAAAGGCTGTAGATGTCGGAACGGTGCTCCTGGTCATCCACCACGTACGAGTAGAAAATCTCCGGAGAGTAGTCGTCGCTGCCTTTGGTGGTGGCGTACCGCCGGACTTCGCTGCGAAGGATTTTGCACTCCTGGGCTCGCCACGAACGCGCTACGATGGCGTGTCGCACGGGACCCAGCAGAAACGCCAGGAACAAACCCGAGCCGACCACGAACACCAGTGCGGCCGCGAATC
Organism: Bryobacterales bacterium; assembly: GCA_963838455.1. Taxonomy (GTDB): domain Bacteria; phylum Acidobacteriota; class Terriglobia; order Bryobacterales; family Bryobacteraceae; genus Palsa-187. The sequence goes on along the minus strand of CAWISY010000068.1, from coordinate 22,726 downwards.
GGCGGCCGGCAATGGGGTTGGGTCGCCGGATGCGTGGTTGAGACTGCACGCGAAATACGACGCTGTAAAATCCAGCCGCCCCGATGAACACGAAAAGCAGGGGAATCGGGAGGAACAGCAGAAGCCCGAAGCCCGTGCCGTTCCGTTCGAGCAGCGCGCCCGCTGGATCGCGAGGATCGAGATAGCAGGTTGCGCGGGAGCCGGCCGGCCAGCGGCGGGTGAAGAGAACAGCTTCGCGATAGGTCCTAAAGAGGCGGGAACTGCGCACGGACTCGCCCGCGTACGTTGTGTAGCGGAGATACGCAAACCAAGGGGAACGTTCGCTCGATTCGAGCACTTTGCTGTCGACGATCTGGCATGAGACCGGCGTCCAGGTGTAAGTGGCCGCGGAGCCGATTGCTGCGCGGACCACCATCACCACGAAAAAAAGGCCCAAAGCGAAGAAGGGCACGAAGACGCAGCCGAGTGCCCGGGACGGAGCTTTGGGGTTGGGCGCTTTAGGGTTCAATGCTGGACCCAATCCTTCCACAGTACGCCTTCCCGGCATTGGAGGAGAATAAATTCAAAGCATGCCTCAAGAAGAACCATCGGACATTCTGCGTCTGGCACTAGAGGCTATTCGTGCCGATGACGCGCCCGCGCTTCGCAGCCTGATTGACAGATATCCCGAGCTTAAAGCTCGGATCCAGGACCCCATTGACCATTTCGACTCCCCGCCGATCACACGTGTACGGAGCCGGGGCATGCTCGACGTCCTGCTCGACGCCGGCGCCGATATCAACGCACGCAGCCAATGGTGGGCAGGCGGATTCGGCCTTCTCGATACCGCCAGCCCGGAGCTGGCCGCCTATGCGATCGAACGCGGCGCCACCCTTACGGCACACGCGTCGGCCCGCCTCAGCATGCTGGACCAGCTCCGGGCGCTGATCGATGCTGATCCCGATCTGGTGCACGCGCGCGGCGGCGACGGCCAGACTCCCCTCCACTTCGCCGCCACGGTGGGAATTGCCGAATACCTGCTCGACCATGGCGCGGATATCGACGCCCGCGATATCGACCACGAGTCCACGGCTGCACAGTACATGGTCGTCAAGCGTCCCGAAGTCGCGCGTTATCTGGTTCGCCGCGGCTGCAAGACCGATATCCTGATGGCCGCCGCGCTCGGCGATTCTGACCTGCTTCGTGGCCATCTCGAGGCCGACCCCGACTCCATCCGCATGCGCGTCAGCGACGAATACTTTCCCATGGTCGGCCCGCGCAACGGCGGCACCATATACCAATGGGAGCTTGGCTGGTACGTCTCGGCAGTTCAGGTCGCAAGATCTTTCGGCCACCCAGAAATGTTCGATTTCTTGATGCAGCACAGTCCCGCAGACGAAAAGTTACTCAACGCCTGTTGGTTAGGTGACGAGGCAATGGTTAGATTCTTACTGGCGCAGCAGCCGGACCTCGCCGCTCGGCTGACGCCCGCGGGCCGCCGCCAACTCGCCCACGCAGCCCGCAACAACGACACGATTGCCGCCCGTCTGATGCTCGAAGCCGGTCTCCCGGTGAACACATACACCCAACATCACGCGACGCCATTACACTGGGCTGCATACCATGGCAACGCGGAGATGGTCCGTCCGATCCTGCTCCGGAACCCGCCGCTCGACGATACCAGCAACGACTACAAAGGCACCGCCGCACAGTGGGCTATGCATGGATCGCTGAGCGGCTGGAGCCAGCAAAAAGGCGATTACGCCGCGACTCTCGAGGCGCTGCTTGACGCCGGCGTTCCCATCCCCGGGGAACTCGGCGGTACGGAAGCTGTCCAAGCGGTCCTGCGGCGTCACGGCGTGAAATGAGCCGGCAAGGTGTAAGCTAGCGCTTCGCGACCACCACCGGAGGGCTCTTGATATAGCGGTCGGCGAAGGTGAGGAAGTACGGCCAATTCGGCTGGTCGGTGTGCCCCGAGCTGTGTTGGCGGAACGCCACGTCGCGCAGGTTTTGCGGCGGCCTCGCCCGGCGCGGCGGAACCGGCCGCCGAAGAGGGTCTGCCGGCGAAGAAGCGGGCGAGGGGGTCACTAAGCCGAGTGGCGCACCGTCAGGGCAAAGATCGTGAACGATGTCACCATCAGGTTAATCAATAGATAGGCCAGCGGTCCGTACCTTCCTGGGGTCAGCGGCAGGTCGGTACTTTGGGCGAATAACCGCAGAGCAAACCTGTAATTCAGGTTGGGCCGTTTCTCCGGCGGTGCCGACTCCGGGGACATTCCGCCCGAGAATCGAACGTTCCACTGGAGTTCGTCGCTAATTTCTTTGAAGAGCGCGTCGCCCTCTTTGCGGTCGGTCTCGAAAAGCACGACGAGGATCATCACACCTAAGGTCAAGACCCCCGTAGTTACGAGTATGCTCGTGGAGATCCCTAAAGTGCTGCGAAGCACGAGGCCGATCGACGTTGCGAGCATATTGACGAACGTGGCAGAGACAACCAGCAACGCCAACAACCGCAAGTGAGACGCGATGTCCTTCAGCTTTGTCAGAGCTTGTTCGACGCCTTTGGCGTCGAAGCGGTCGAGGGGTCCGCGAATTGGTTCCGAGGCCATGTTCAATCCCCCTGCTTCTTCAGCAGCGCCTTCACCAGCGCTGCCAGGAGGTTGGAACGATACATCGCGCGGTCGTCCTGGTCGAACGTCCCCGACATCGGCACGGTGCTGTAGAACTTGTGGAACACCGATGAATACGGCATGACCCGCGGGTTTAAGGTCTTGGCGCTGTGGAGAGCATGATAGTACTCGCCGGAGGAGTAGTGCTTCAAGACCGCGTCGCGGTGGTCCCACCAGAGGTCGGCCTTGTTGACGACGGTGATGAGCCAGCCGACGGTGGTCTTGTCGCCTAGCAGTTCGGTCCATTCGGCGAGCTGGTTGATCTCCTCCTTACGATGAAGTTCCAGGTAGTCTGGTTTGAGCTTCGCGTCTGATTCGAATACATCATCACGCGAGAGATCATACTCGTGATATCCGTAGCAGACCAGGTTGATGACCCCTGCGATGCCTCCTTTGGCGGCCACAGCTTCCCGGATGGCCTGATTGCGGTCTTCGTCGCGCTCGACGTCGCCGGGCGTATCGATAAAGCGGTAGGCTTTGTCGTCGAGAAGAAGGTTCTTCGCCTCGGTCCATTGAGTGCGATCTTCCCGGCGAATTGCCGGAGCGGCAGTCGCGGTCAGCGATGACAGAAAGTTGGTCTTGCCGGTTCCCGTGCAGCCTAACAACAGGATGCGAGGCTTTCTTTTCAGCCGGGTCAGGAGGCGGTTAAGTAAGCCCTGATCCTTGGCCTCCTTGAAAAGCGCAACCGCAAATTTTGCGGCCGTTTGGGCCGAAACACCGTCCATGCCGCCCTTTTCCGCCATCCAGATTCAATTATCCCACCGCAATTCGGCTAACGCTTCGCGACCACCACCGCCGGGCTCTTGATATAGCGGTCGGCGAAGGTGAGGAAGTACGGCCAATTCGGCTGGTCGGTGTGCCCCGAGCTGTGCTGGCGGAACGCCACGTCGCCATCGGCGAGCAACGTTTCCATGGGCGGGAATTCGACCGTCCCCATATTTTTCTTGCCCAGCAGCTTGTACACCGGTCCGGCGTAGGCGCCGGCGAGGAAGGTGCCCTTGGCGTCGACCCAGCCATCGCCCTCGGTGGCTCCGGCGCTCAGGAAAACGGGGCGCGGAGCGCACATCGCCACCAGCTCATGCGAATCCACTGGCAGGTCGTTCCAGGTGAGCGGATCGGCGGCGTACTTGAGGAAGTTGCCCGCCATCCAGTGATACTCGCTGGTGCCCGCGACGTTTTCGACCAGCTCGCCCCAGTTGCGGCGATGCATCTTGGCCCCGCCTTCGCCCGACGAACTCACGTATGCAATCGCGAAGCGTTGATCGTAGGCCATGGCGACAATGGTCGCTTTGCCGTAGCGGGAGTGGCCCTCCAGGCCGACCTCCTTCGCGTTGACCGCCTTGTCGGTTTCGAGATAATCCAGCACGCGGCTCGCGCCCCAGGCCCAGGCTCGCAGCGCGCCCCATTCGTCGGGCTTGCGCGGCTGGCCTTTGTCGGTCAGACCGATGATGCCTTCCTTCAAACCGGCTCCGTTATCGGCCTGCACGCTGCTGGTGTTGAGATTGACGTAGCCGTAGCCCTTGGCGAGCAACTGCTGCTGCGCGGTCCCTCCGGGACCCTTGGGTGCACCGGCCTTTGCAGCCGGCGCCGGGCCGCGGCCGCGGCCGCCACCAATCGGTCCCGCTCCAAACAGGATCATCACCGGTACCGGACCGGAGGCGTTCTTGGGCAGCGTGAGGGTGGCCTGGATATCGACCGTCACCTGCGGGAAAGCGGAGTTATCGACGTGCCCCACCAGTTGCCTGGTGACGATGTCGAAATCGCCATTCTTGCCCTCGGTGGCCGCCTTCACCTCCCACTTCAGCTTGGGGACGTTCTTGGGAACGCGGCCGTAGATATCACGATCGAAGTCCTCCACGATCTCAGGCCGGCGCTGATTCCACCACATCTTGGCACTGGTGACTTTCTTGCCGTTCTTGAGCGTCAGCGGATCGGGATAGTTCGGGTAGGGGTTGGCCTTGGACTCATCGTAGTTGGCGTAGTTGGGCGCCTGCTTGTTGCTGCCGTTGGCTCCCTGGCGCAGCTTCTCGATGTGAAGCTGATCCATCATCTGCTTGTGGTCGGCTTCGGAGGCGAGTTGCTGCGGTGACGGAGCTTTCGGAGCCGGTGGAGCAGCGGGCGGCCGCGGAGCGTCCTGGAAGGCGAACAGGCCAAAGGCTCCTACAAAGAGGCCGGCGGCGACGGAGAGCTGAATCGATCGTGAATTGGGCACGGATTCCTCCTGGCGAAGTGCTGGAGCCATTATATGCCGCATCATTATAGGCCGCGGCAGCGCCGTGCGTTGCAACGGCGCCAAGTGCGCGATTTGCCCCAGCTTCGAAGGACCAGAAACCGGCAACGGCAGCAAAATGCTGCGCTTCTGCGTGGTCGTCCATTTGCTCCATAACGCAGCGGGGGAATCCTCATGCCTGCGAAAAGAGTCGTCATCATCGGCGGAGGCATCGCCGGGCTTTGCGCCGGGGTCTACGCCAGAAAATGCGGCTACGACGTAGAGATTCTGGAAATGGGCCACACCGCTGGCGGTCTCGCGACCAGTTGGCGCAGGGGGGGCTATACTTTCGAGACCTGTCTGCATTGGCTGCTCGGCTCTAATCCGCAGGGAGCATTCTATTCGCGCTGGCTGGAGGTGTTCGACATCGGAAAGCTCCAGTTTGTGGATCAGGAAGAATACTTGCGACTGGAGACCGGCCGCGGCGAATCCTTGCCCATCTACACGAACGTGGATCGCATGGAAGCCGAGCTTTTGAAACGCGCTCCGCAGGACGCCGCCGAGATCCGCCGGTTCGCGTCCGAGATCCGCAAGCTGGCGAAGCTGCGCATGCCCGATCCGGACCAGCCTTTGTTGACTGCCCTGCGCACGCTGCCGGCGCTCGCTCTGCTGCAGCAGTTGTCGCGGGACACGATTAAGGAATATGGCCAGCGCTTCACCCACCCGTTGCTAAGGCAGCTCTTCGAAGGCGAATCGGCGGAGCTGTCCGCGCTGGCCCTCCTGTTTTCGCTGGCCTGGATGACCCAGCATAATGCAGGCTACCCGATCGGCGGATCGCAGGCGGTGATTCGCGGGATCGCGGAAAATCTCGCCAGCCTGGGCGCTCATCTGCGGCTGGGAGCCAAGGTCGAGCGGATCATCGTGGAAGCCGGCGTGGAAAACGACACCGCGGTGGGCGTCGAGCTCGCCGGCGGCGAGACCGTACCGGCGGACTGGGTCATCTCCGCGGCGGATGGGCACGCGACTATTTACGAGATGCTGGGCGGCAGATACAGAGACGAATCGATTGACAGGATCTATGCGACACTCAAGCCGTTTACCTCGTACGTACAGGTTTCTCTCGGTGTAGCGCGCGATCTGAGCGATCAACCCGCGTTCGTCAGCCGGCTGCTGGAGGCTCCCATCGCCGTGGACCCGGGGACCGAGCTTTCGCGCGTCTCGTTCCGTTTCTTCCATTTTGACCCGACTTTCGCGCCGGCCGGTAAGACCGCAGTCACCTGTTTTCTTCCCACGCGGGATTTCGACTACTGGACCAGACTTGAGCAAAGTGATCCGGCGCAATATCAGGCCGAGAAGAACCGCGTCGCTGAGGCCGTGATCGCAGTGCTGGAGAGCCGGCTGCCTGGGATCCGCGAAGCCATCGAGGTGACCGACGTTTCCACACCCGCCACCGTCATCCGTTACACCGGCAACTGGCAGGGCAGCATGGAGGGGTGGCTGATGACTCCCGCCACCGGATTCCGTCCGCTTCGCCGGGATCTGCCGGGATTGAAGCGCTTCATGATGGTGGGCCAATGGGTGATGCCGGGAGGCGGGCTGCCCTCAGGCCTGATGACCGCACGCTCCGCCGTCCAAGCCGTCTGCAAGCTAGACCACGTTCCGTTTCTGCCTGCGCCGGGAACGCACCGCCGCGCGGCTTAACTGTTGACGCAGTACCGCCTGCTGGCTTCCGGGTGTGGTCGGGTTTATGATCTAAGGCGATGCGCACTCGTGGACTCGCGGCTCTCCTGCTGGCCCTGTCGGCCCTAGTCCGGCCGGCCGCAGCCCAGTGGCTGAACCTGCCCACTCCCGGAATTCCGCGGACAGCCAACGGGAAGCCGAATTTATCGGCTCCCGCGCCCAAAACAGCGGAGGGCAAACCTGATTTTTCCGACATGTGGGTCCCGCGCGATGAACTGCCGTGCAATGAGAAGGAGCGCGGCGTGCAGTGCATCGAACTGCCGCTGACGCCGCAGGTGCTCAACTTCGCGGCCGGGCTCAAGGACGGCCTTCCGTATCAGCCCTGGGCCGCGGAGCTGGTCAAGAAACGCGCCGATGAGGTCGCCTACATCGATCCGCATGTGCACTGCATGCCGCCCAATTTCCCGCGGGCGTGGGCCTTCCCGGAAACCGAGAAGATTTTCCAGACGCCGGCCCAGTTGGTGATCCTGCACGAATACAACGCCAGCTACCGCCAGATCTTCTTCGACGGCCGCAAGCTTCCCGAGGACATGCTGCCCACCTGGAACGGTTATTCGGCCGCCCACTGGGACGGCGACACGCTGGTGGTGAACTCCGCCGGGTATCGCGACGATTCCTGGCTCGACACCGCGGGCAATTTCTTTTCGAGCGCGGCGCAGGTGACCGAGCGCATCCGCCGCCCCAGCTTCGGAAGCCTGGACGTCGACGTCACGATCGACGATCCCAAGGTGTTCACGCGCGCCTGGACCGTGGCGCTGCACATGAAACCGCTGCTCGATACTGAAATGATCGACTTCTATTGCATGGACAATAACAAGGACCTCGACCATATGAAAAGGCCGCAGGAGAGCAAGCAATGATCTGCCGCAAATTCGCCCTAGCTGTGTTGACTGCCGCGGCGGCCCTCGCTCAGTTCCCTTCCCCAACGCTGACCGAGACCAGCACCAAAGTCTCGGCGCACATCTATATGACCTCGGGATTCCCGAACATCGTTTACGTGATCGGCGATGCGGCCACGCTGGTGGTCGACACCGGGCTCGGGCCCAAGAATGGTCAGATAGCCGCGCGAGTCGCCAAGAAGCTGTCGAAGGGCCCGAAGCTGTTTCTGACCACCACGCATTACCATCCTGAGCACGCCGCCGGCCTGGGAGGATTTCCTCCCGAGACCATTCTGATTCGCCCCGCCGTGCAGCAACAGGAGCTGGAGAAGGAAGGTGAGCAGACCATGACCTTCTTCCGCAATTCGCCGCAGTTTGCGCCATCGCTGCAGGGGCTGGGTCCGCTGCGTCCTCCCGACATCACCTTCGACTCCGATGCCAAGCTCGATTTGGGCGGCGGCGTGACGGCGAGGCTCATGTTTCTCGGCGCAGGGCACACGGCCAGCGACGAATTGATCTTCGTCGAGCCGGATCGCGCGTTGATCTCGGGAGACATCGCGCAAAACAAAGTGGTGCCGGCCGTGGCGTCGCCGGGCGGAAGCTTTCAGAGTTGGCTGACCGTGCTCGACAAGCTGACCAAGCTCCAGCCTTTGATCGTGGTCCCGACCCACAGTAAGGTCGGCGATGGATCCCTGATCGCCAAAGAGGCCGCGTTCATTCGCGACATGCAGGGCCGCGTGTCTTCGCTGAAGCGCTCCGGCGTCTCCGCTGCCGATGCCGCCACGCGCCTCACCGAAGCGTTCAAGATGAATTACCCGGACTGGGTTGCGAATACGGATTGGCCCAACGTCAGCTCGATGAACGGATTCGTCGCCCGGCTCTACATGGAAGCCGGGAACTGATTGGATATAAAATAATCCAGTGTGCGCAGGCGGCTCGGCAAACAGCAGGCGCAAATAATAAGGAGCGAATATGTGCGATCAGGATCGTTATGACGAGGTTCGGGCAGAATACGAGGCCCGCGGTCTAGTGACCAGGAAGCAGTTCGGCGTCACGCTGGCGGCCGGCATCGCCATGCTGCTGCCGAAGGTGGCCAACGCGGCGGAGGTGACGGAAACCGAGGTCAACATCAAGACTCCGGACGGCACGGCAGACTGCTACTTCGTGCACCCGTCCAGCGGGACAGCGCCGGGCGTGCTGATGTGGCCGGATATTTTCGGACTCCGGCCGGCCTTCCGCACCATGGGCAAGCGGCTGGCTGAATCCGGTTATTCGGTTCTGGTGGTCAATCCGTTCTACCGCCAGCAGAAGGCTCCGACGGCACCGCAAGGTGGCGCGACGCCCATCAACCAGGTGATGGGATTCATGCGCGCTCTCACGCCGGCTACCCATATGACGGACGCCAAGGCGTTCACTGCGTGGCTGGATACGCAGCAATCTGTGGCCAAGAACCGCAAGCTGGGCACGCAGGGCTATTGCATGGGCGGGCCGATGGCGCTGCGTACGGCTGCGGCCAACCCGGGCCGCGTGGGAGCGGTCGCGACCTTTCATGGAGCCGCGCTGGTGACGAAGGGCGAGGACAGTCCGCACCTGGAAGCCGCCAAAAGCCACGCCCAGTTCCTCATCGCCATCGCCGAGAGCGACGATAAATCGGCGCCCAACGACAAGACTGCTTTGAAGGATACGTTCGCGAAGGCGGGCTTGACCGCGGAGATCGAAGTTTATGCGGGAACCGCCCACGGCTGGTGCCCGCCGGATACCAATGTCTACAACGAACCTTCGGCGGAGAAGGCCTGGAGCCGGCTGCTGGCGTTGTACAGCAAGGCGCTGGCGTAGAGCGGCCAGCCTGGCAGGGTGCTGAAAAAGGGTTAGCCGCCGATGAACGCCGATAAACGCGAATTGAAAACAAGTGGCCTATCGGCGTTGATCTGCGTTTATCTGCGGCTATGATTGACTCTTTTCGCATCCTGCTAGAAGTCAATCGAAGCTAGAATTTCCGAAGGCTTCTTGTCGAACGCTTTGGCAATCGACAGGAAGCTTTCGATGCTGGGCAGGTTGGCGCCGCGTTCGATGGCGCTGATCTGCGAGACACTCAGCCGCGTCTGCGTGGCAAGATCCTTGAGTGACCAATCGCGGGCGACGCGCAGCATCTTGATGGAGTGGCCCAGACGCTCGCGCAGCCGGTCTTGCGCGGTGCGCCCGAGCCCGAAAGCTCCCACCGCATTTTTCAACACTTGGCGAAGCTGCGCCAGCGTAAACGGCTTGGCCAGATAGTCGAAGACCTTCAGCTTGAAGGTCGCGCGCATATCCTCCAGCGACGGATAGCCGGTGATGATGATGACGCAGAGACCAGGCCAGCGCGCGAGGAGCTGCTCCAGCACGCGGTCGCCGGTGACGTCGCCCATCTTCATGTCCAGCAGCACGATTTGAGGAAGGCGCTCCTCGCACCCCTCGAACAGTTCCTGCGGGCGGGCGAAGGCGCGGACGGCGTAACAGCCTTCGTCCTTCAGAAAATCCTCAAGGTAGGTGCGGAAGTCGAGGTCGTCATCCAGGATGGCGATATCGGCGAGCAGCTCTTGCGTCGATTCCGGCATAGTGAGATTTATGATAGCTCCCGATTCGAGTGACCTATGGACCGGCGCGCCTACGGAACCGTGCGGATCACGCGGCCCTTCCATCCGATGGGCCGGCTGAAGAAGGCGGAGACCGCGCCGGCTAGTAGCGCCGGCAGAATCCAATACAGGGCCAATGGCGCCAATAGCGCCCAGAGCTTGCGCGGATACCACGCCAGCAGCAGCACGGTGGGGACCAGCCCGAAGACTCCGGCGGCGATCCATAGTCCGTTCCATGGCAGCCGGTGCTTGTCCCACACCAGCCACGCGAGCAGCGGCAGCCACAACGCAGCGAGGAACGCCGTCAGCACGATGGAGACGCCGGCTGCAGAGCCGGGCGACATAAAGCGAAAGGCGTGGCGCTCGATTCCGGCGCGAATGCCGGAGTAGCCCTGGTACAGACGAATATGGCCGAGGCCGGGCGCGCGGGCGATACCGATTTGGAGGCGGTGACGCACGGCCACACGCATCAGTTTCACATCCTCGGAGATCTGCAGGATCACGGCTGAATGGCCGCCGATGAAGGCGTACGGCTCGCGCCGCACCAGCAGGCATTGGCCGCGGAACAGCGCGTGAAGATCGGAGATCACGGCTGCGCCCGTATACACCAGGGCCTGGGCGTAGGGAACCAACAGGTTTTCGGCAAAGCCGTGGTATTCGGGATCGAGCTGGATGGAGATCATCGACAAGCCGCTGGCTTCGCCGCAGGCAACCACTGCATCCAGGAACCCGGGCTCAAACCACGTGTCGGCGTCGGTGAACAGCACCCAGCGCGAAGTGAGGAGCGCGGCTCCGAAAGCGCAGGCGTTGGGTTTCCCGAGCGCACCGCGAGGAAGCGGAGGAGCGGTGAGCACGCCGGCGCCCGCTGCGCGCGCCAGCTCCGCAGTGCGATCCGTGGAATGATCGTCGACCACGATAACGGTATCGTGAGGGAGACTGCGCACAGCGCGCTCGATCGAAGCTTCCTCATTGCGCGCCGCGATCACCACCATACAATCGGGTAACGAGGTGCCCGGCAGCGAGCCGGCCGTTCGAGCCACCGGCCGGATCACGGGAAGCGCGCGGTAGCCCCTGCGCCCTACCGCAAAAAGCGCCGCCAGAATCAGCGTGACCGCGGCCGCAGCCCAAAGGCTGTAAACCACGCCGTCAGGCACTCCTGCCTTTCCACAACCGGCGTGTGATCGGGACCGCCATGGAGCGGGCCGTGATCCAATACCGCGACATCGCGGGTACGGCGGCGCGCTTGCGGAAAACATCGAAACCGGAGGATTCGATCTGGCGCAAGGTCTGTCGATACAGGTCGAAGGCCACGCGGACGGCGAAGCGGCCTCGTGAATCGAGCAGGGCCAGGCCCGGCTCGGCCTTCTGATAGTAGCCGTGGATGCGGGCAGCCTGGTAGCGCATCAGGTTCTCGAACGCGGTGTTGCGGACGCGCGCTTCGAGGTCGGCTTCCGCGTATTCGAAGGCGCGCATCTCTTCGAGCGGGATGGTGATGTATCCGCGCGCCAGATGCTCCCCTAAGTCGCGCAGATTGGTGGTGAGATCGATGGCCACGCCCAGGTCGGCCATATAGTCGGGCGCCGGGTCGCGGTATCCGACAACCTGCGCCATCATCTGGCACACCATGCTTCCGGTGCGGCGGCAATGGCCGGCGAGCTGAGAGAAGCTGTCGTAGCGGGAATGCGTCAGCTCCATGCGGTAGCCTTCAATCAGCTCGAGAGGCTGCTCACTGGGGATGGCGCAGCGGGCCGCGGTGTCCAGAAAAACGTCGAGCACGGGATGGCGCGCCAGATGCCCGCGCAACCCCGCGGTGACCATAGTGGCCCAACGGTCCAGGCTGGAATGGCCCTGCGCGGCGGATTCGGCCTGCCGGGCCAGATTACGGGTGTATTCGCAATACCAATAAACCGCGTGCGATGAGCGCGCCAGCTCCGGCGGGAAGAATTTGGTGGCAAAGAAGAAACTACGGGCGCCGGTGCGGGCGGCCTCGGCCGCCTGCGTGTATAACACCGAGAGCGGGTAGCTCGCCTGAGAGGTTCCGGGGCCCATACGGGACGGTTTTAAAAATATACCATCTTAGGCGATGCGATTGACGGGGCCGCATCGGGGTCAATTCGGATCGGGCCGTTCGATGTGCTGGATGGTGATGCTATCGAGCGGAGCCGTCCGGGGCTCGAAGCGCAGGCCGGATTGATCCTCGATCGACTCGATCAGATCCGCGGCGGAGTGGATCTGGAAGTCGATGACGTAGGTCGCCGAGAGACCGGTCTGGTCGAGAACGGGCCGGCCCGCGGCGTCCGACTGATTCACCATTTCGGCAAAATCGTGCATGGATTGAACGAAGAAGATGCGGACCAGACCGGGATCCGGGGGTTCCTGCGTGGGAACCGCATCGCCGGGTTTGAACTCACGAAACCGGGGACCTCCCTTAGCGACCGTGAGCGCGTAGACGGGAACTTCCTTGATTTCGCGGCGGACGCTGAGCCTGAACCGGTCGGCCAGCAGGGTTTGGAGCATGGGCCGAAGCTCCTCCTTGCTGGCGGGAGTGGCGGCCTTGCCTTCGATGGCGAATTTCTCGGAGTTGATCCAGGCCGGTCCGCCGGAGAGTTGAAATGGAGAGATGTGGAAGGCCTCCAGAATCACCTTGCGGAGGGGGACAGTGCCGGCGACTCTGCCGGGAGCAAAGGAGAGAGGCGTGTCGCGGGCGTCGGGGTCGTAGCGGACGGAGGCCGAGTCAAACCGCGGCTGTGCGAAAGCCGCCGCGGCCGCAAGGGTAAGCCACACGAGCGTACGCCAACAGATGCGCAGCATCGAAAGGCAAGACGCGCTACGGGAGGAGAATGTGGACGATATTCCGCGAAACGCTTATATTATCGATTTGGGCCTGGCCCTTTCTGTACACGAAGAGGCGATAGGGATGCGGTGTCGCGTTTGCGGTGGAACGATCCTGTCCAAGGTCACGGATCTCCCGTTCAAAACCGGAGACACCTCCATCGTGATCTTCAAGGCGCTGCCGGTGCTCCAGTGCGCTGAGTGCGGCGAGACCGAGTTGGAACAAGGGACTATGTCTCGCGTAGAGGAGGGTCTCGCCCGAGACGTTCCCGCGCCGCCGGTTCGGGAGCAGCATGAAGTTGCGGCCGGAACCTCCGATTAGAGTTTGCCATGCTACTGGGTGATCTGGTGACTGAATACGGTGCCGCCTTAGCTGAGGGGCTCGGGTTGATGGCGCTCCTTGTGCTTCTCGCGCTGGTGCCCGCGCTCTGGTGGGCCGTCAGCGGCTGGCGGACCCGAGCGCGCGGGAGCACGCGCTGGTGGGCAATCGGCGTGGGGCTCCTCCTAATGAGCATCATCGTCGTATTCACTTGGACCCCTCCAGGCGTTAGTATTGACGGTACCGCGGAGTTCATCATGGGTGGCATAAGACTGGCATCGATATTCGCGGCCCCATGGCTGGTGGCGTGGGGCATCCGCGGCAGGAAGGCAGTGGCCGGGCCAGATGGTCTGCCGCCACAAAAAGGGATCATCTACACGGAATCTGAAATCGCGGACTTCAAGCGTCGTGGATTGCTGTGAGCGCCTCGCAGGCCCCACGGCCTCAGAACTCGGATGATGACTCCATTAATATTTGTTATCCACATGCCCTCTTGCATTTGCGCGCCTTCTAGGTTATCCTGACTTTCGAGAGACCCCGATGACTCATACGGAACCCAACCAGGCCCTCCGCGGCAGTTCTAATGGACTCTCTACCGGTATTATCGTAGTCGGGCTCGTTCTGATTATTGGGGTCGGTGTAACCGGCCCTGCCTGAACGGCCCGAGATTTTTTAGAGAATCTTGGCCACTGGGCGGGGGCAACAAACCCTCGACAGTGGCTTTTTCGTTGTTACGGGTCTTGATCATCGTTTTAGTTCGCGGTTAGGAGGAGATTTATGTCGTCGGCGCCATTGATAAGCGGAGCAAGAATCCTGCTGGAATGCCTGGTGCGGGAAAAGGTAGAGGTCATTTTCGGGTACCCGGGCGGGGTCACGCTGCCTTTGTACGACGCCCTGTACGATCACCCCTTGCGCCACGTCCTGGTGCGGCATGAGCAGAATGCCTGCTTCGCGGCCGAAGGCTACGCCCGCGCCACCGGCAAAACCGGCGTGTGCCTGGCGACCTCCGGACCCGGCGCCACCAACCTGGTGACCGCTCTGGTCGACTCCATGATGGACTCGATCCCGGTGGTGGCCATCACCGGCCAGGTCTCCACCAAGCTGATCGGCAGCGACGCGTTCCAGGAGGCCGATACGTTCGGCATCACGCGCTCCTGCACCAAGCACAACTTCCTGGTGAAGAAGCTGGCGGAGCTCCCGCAGATCGTGCATGAGGCGTTTCACATCGCCTCCTCGGGCCGGCCGGGCCCCGTGCTGGTCGACATCCCCAAGGACGTCTTTCAGGCCACCGGCCATTACACGCCGGTCTCGCACATTCACTTGCCCGGATACAAGGTTTACACCGAAGGCCACGCCGGGCAGATTCGCCGCGCCGCGCAGATGATCTGGGAGTCTTCCCGTCCGATCGTCTACGCCGGCGGAGGCATCATCGCCGCCGCGGCGTCCGAGGAACTGCGCGAATTTGTGGAGCGCATCGAAGCACCCGCCGTCACCACGCTCATGGGCCTGGGCGCGATGCCTTCCGGCCATCCCAACTACATCAGCATGCCGGGCATGCACGGCAGCTATGCCTCCAACATGGCGATGACCGAGACCGATCTGATCATTGCTCTGGGCGTGCGCTTCGATGACCGCGTGACCGGACGGCTGGCGGCGTTTGCTCCGCACGCCAAGGTGATTCATGTCGACATTGATCCGGCGGAGATCGGCAAGAACCGCGCCGCGGATGTGCCGATCGTGGGCGACGTCAAGCGCGTGCTCGAGAAGTTGAATCAGGAACTGCGCGACTCCGCCGACCAGAAGGAGCGCAACGAAGGGGCGCGGGCCGGATGGCGCGCGCGCGTCAAGGATTGGATGCGGGAGCATCCGCTGGAGCCCGAGTTCTCCTCCCAGGAGATCAAGCCGCAGCATTTGATGGCGGAGATCGATCGCATCTCCGGCGGCGAGGCCATCGTCTGCTCCGATGTCGGCCAGCACCAGATGTGGGCCGCGCAGCTCATCCGCTTTCATCATCCGCGTCTGTGGATCAACTCGGGGGGCTTGGGCTCGATGGGTTTCGGCTTCCCGGCCGCGATCGGCGCACAGATGGCCTGCCCTGACAAACTGGTCTTCGCGATTGTGGGCGACGGCGGATTCCAGATGTCGATTCCGGAGCTGGCTACGGTGGCCAACCAGAATCTGCCGGTGAAGATTATCGTCATGAACAACGGCTACCTGGGGATGGTGCGGCAGTGGCAGGAGCTGTTCTATAACAACCGGCTGAGCTCCGTGCAACTGGATTCGTTCCCGGACCCGGAGAAGCTCGCCGGAGCTTACGGATTCAAGGGACGGACGGTGGAAAAGCCGCAGCATCTGCGCGCGGCTCTGGAAGCCGCGGTGGCCGAGCCGGGTCCCTACCTGCTCAACGTGCAGGTGACGCCTTTCGAGAACGTCTATCCGATGGTGCCAGCCGGCGGCGCGATTAACGAAATGGTGCTGGCTCCGCCGCAGCCGGTGGAAGCGTAGGCGTAAAGATCATGTTGCAATTAATTTCACTCCTGGTCGAAAACAAGCCCGGCGCTCTGCTGCGCGTCACCGGATTGCTTTCGGCCCGCGGCTATAACATTGAAAGCCTGACGGTGGCCAGCACGCTGGATCCGGAGCTGTCGCGGATGTCGATTGTGGTTGACGTTGATCCGTCCCAGCGCGCGCAGGTGATCAAGCAGATGAACAAGCTGATCAACGTGCTGCAGGTCTCCGATCTCACCGAAGCGCCCGCAGTTCGGCGCGAAATGGCGCTGATCCGCGTACGCGCCACTACGCAGAACCGAGCGACCATCCTCAAGGAAGCCGAGATCTTCGGCGCGCGCGCGGTGGACAGCTCGGTTGAGGGCTTCGCTATCGAAGCCACCGGCGATTCGGAGAAATTGGACGAGTTCATCGAAGTGATGAAGAGCTATGGGGAAATCGAGGTGACGCGTTCCGGCCTGGTGGCTGTATCGCTGGAATCGAAGAAGCTCAAGCTGGCGCCCCCCATCAAAAAAGAGCATTTGGAAACTGAAACTAAAACCGACGGAGTTCTTAAATAAATGGCAAAGCGTTTTTATGAACAGGACGGCAACGTTAGCCTCCTCAAAGGCAAGACTATCGCGATTATCGGCTACGGCAGCCAGGGGCACGCGCATGCGCTGAACCTGCGCGATTCCGGCCTGCACGTGATCGTAGGTCTGGGCCTGGATTCGAAGAGCAAGGCCAAGGCCGAGTCGGCCGGGCTGAAAGTGATGTCGGCCAGAGAGGCAGCCAAGGCCGCCGACACCATGATGATCCTGGTTCCGGATCACATCCAGGGCGACCTGTACGCCGAGGAGATCGGTCCGCACCTCACGCCGGGCAAGACGCTGATGTTCGCGCACGGCTTCAACATTCACTTCGGCCAGATCAAGCCTCCGGCCGGCGTGGACGTTTCGATGATCGCGCCCAAGGCTCCCGGCCATCGCGTCCGGGAGCTGTTCACCGAGGGCGTGGGCGTACCCGCGCTGGTAGCGGTCCATCAGGACGCCAGCGGCAAGGCTCTGCCGAATGCGCTGGCCTATGCGATGGGGCTGGGATGCCTGAAGGCCGGAGTCATCGAGACCACGTTCAAGGAAGAGACCGAAAGCGACCTGTTTGGCGAGCAAGCCGTGCTCTGCGGCGGGGCTTCCGAATTGATTCGCGCCGGATTCGAGACTCTGGTGGATGCCGGCTATGCCCCGGAGATCGCGTACTTCGAGTGCCTGCACGAATTGAAGCTGATCGTCGATCTTATTTACGAAGGCGGCCTCAGCTACATGCGTTACTCGGTATCCGATACGGCGGAGTACGGCGATTATACGCGCGGACCGCGCATCATTAACGAGCAGACTCGCGCGGAGATGCGCAAGATCCTGGGCGAGATTCAATCCGGCCAATTCGCCAGGGATTGGATTAACGAGAACAAGAGCGGACGCCACAAGTTCCTGGCCATGCGCGAAGCCGCCCAGCACCAGCGGATCGAAGTGGTGGGCGCTGAGTTGCGCAAGATGATGACGTTCCTCAAGAAGAAGAAAGAGGTCGGCGTACCCGCCGCTTCGTAGTTCCTTATGCGTATCTTCACCTTCGACACCACCCTCCGCGACGGCTCCCAAGGGGAAGCCGTCAGCTTCTCTGCCGATGACAAGGTCCTGGTCCTGCACAAGCTGGACGAGCTCGGCATTGACTATATTGAGGGCGGGTGGCCGGGGTCGAATCCGAAGGACAAAGAATTTTTCGCGCGAGCCAAAGGCGAGCATCTGAAGCATGCCCGCCTGTGCGCGTTCGGGGCGACTCGGATGGCTCGCAATAAGGTAGAGGACGACGCAAGCGTAAACGCCTTGATCGAGGCCGCAACCCCAGTGGTCTCGATCTTCGGCAAGAGCTGGGATCTGCATGTGCACCGCGCGCTCGGCATCACCGAAGAGGAAAACCTGGCGCTGATCACCGACACCGTGAAATATCTCAAGGCGCACGGCAAGGAAGTCGTGTACGATGCCGAGCATTTCTTCGACGGCTACACGCGCAATCGCGATTTTGCGCTGCGGACTTTGGAGGCCGCGAAGAACGCCGGAGCCGATGTCCTGTGCCTGTGCGACACCAACGGAGGGATGCTTACCAGCCAGATCTCCGAAGTCTGCGCCGATATCCGCAAGCGCTTTGACGGAATCCTCGGCATCCATACCCACAATGATTCCGATCTCGGCGTCGCCAACGCTCTGGCGGCCATCGATCAGGGCTTCCAGCACGTACAAGGCTGCATCAACGGTTACGGCGAGCGCTGCGGCAACGCCAACCTGGTCTCGATCATCGCCAATCTCGAGCTCAAGATGGGGCACTCCACCATCGGCCGGGAACGGCTGGCGGCGCTGACCGCCGCGGCGCGCTTCATCGCGGAGCTGGCGAATCTTCCCATGCGCAACGATCAGCCCTACGTGGGTCATTCCGCGTTCGCGCATAAGGGCGGCGTCCACGTCAGCGCGGTATTGAAGGAATCCTCCACCTACGAACACATCAATCCGAACGTGGTCGGCAACCGGCAGCGCGTGCTGCTGAGCGATCTCTCCGGCCGCGGCAACGTGCTCTACAAGCTCAAGCAGCACGGCCTGGAAGAGCGCCTGGACGATTCGGCGCGCCGCGAGTTGCTCGACCGGATCAAGCAGCTCGAATTCGAGGGCTATGAGCTGGAGGCAGCCGAAGGCACCTTCGAGCTTCTCGTCCGGCAGGCGCTACAGCCGGGTCTGCAGCCGTTCGAAGTGGTGGATTTCCATACCACCACCACGAAATCCTCAGGCTCCTCCGCCACGGTCACGCTGAAGGTCAATGGCGAGATCCACTCCGTCGCCGCACCGGGCAATGGCCCGGTGAACGCGCTGGATCTGGCTCTGCGCCAGTGTTTGGCGAAGTTCTATCCGTCCATAGCCAACGTAGTCCTCACGGATTATAAAGTCCGCGTGCTCGACTTCAAGAAGGGCACCGCAGCCCGCGTCCGCGTGTTAGTCGAATGGACCGACCACAAGAAAAGCTGGGCCACCGTCGGCGTCTCGGAAAACGTCATTGAGGCGAGCTGGTTCGCCCTCGTCGACGCACTCCGGTTAGAAGTCATGCGGCTGAGCGAGCAAGACTCCTCCATCGAGCGCGCCGTCGAAGACTACTGCTGGGGCGTGTAGTCCGTCTACCGGTTGTACAAGAGGTAGTTCTCGTACGCCTTCTCCATCACCGGATCCTCGGCCAGTTTCTCGCGGAGAATCCATACGCCGTCCTGGTTGGCAAGGAACACGAGTCCGCGTTGAGGATCGCGCGTCAGGGCCGTCACTCCGTTAAACTCCCGAGCCACTCGCGGATGCTCTTTATCGGAGAAGTCCATCAGCTTGATGGATCGCGGCGCGGAGGCGGATGGGCCACCCCGATCTTCGACTAAGGCGGCCGTTCCGGCCACTGCGACCAACCCATCGCGAGCGTTCTGCGGATAGCTCACATCGGCCACCACGGTGGGCGCAGCGAGTTTGCTCACGTCGATCAAGGTAACGGTATGGCCTCCCGCATGTTCGGCGTACAGGTAGGAGCGGCCATAGTGTTCGGTCGCCAGCAGGCGAGTCACCGGTCTATTACCAACGGCGACATGACCCACCACTTCGATCTGATCCTGCGGCGAATCAGCGGCAGTCTTGGCCAGCGCCACAGTTCCCAGACCGGCGGCCAGTGCGAAAATCCCTAAACTTCGATACTGCATGGGACAACACTTCCTTTCCGACTCCACGTTAGCCCTGGGGCGCGATCCGCGCCATCCTTCAAGGTCAGTCGATCAGTCTGTCGCGCGAAGGTATGCGTTACTGCGCGCGCAAGGAAATAGCGCCGGAGAAAGGCCTCGCATTCGGCCTTCCATCGGCTATGACCGCCTCGCGAGTTTGCTTGAGTGAGCTGAACATCGTGCTGACAGAAGCCTTGCGCACGAAGGGGTCGACCAGCCAGCGCAGCACCACGGGAATATCGCGGCTCAGCGCCATGGCTTCCAGTTCCACATAAACTCCGCCGTCACGCTCCTCATAGCGGCTGATCGTGTTCAAGGCCCATAAATAAGCCGCCGGCGCAAACGGCTCCAGTTCATGCTGGGACGGTAACCCGTAATTTTCAATTTGCTGCAAGCGCGTAGTCGAGGACATGCTGTAGGCGCGTTTCTCTCCCGCCGCTAGATACTGGGCGGTGAAACCAGCGTCGAGGGCGATGGGGTTCGAGAACATCACCTGATGCCGCTCGATGCTGTTGAACCGGTCCGTGTCTCCATCAGTGGCGATCAATTTCGACACCATGACGCTGGGATAATACTGCGTGTACCGCGGATAATCGCGAAGCATTTCCAGGAGCCGCGGCAAAGTGATGTTGGGGATCAACACCGCGCCGATCCAATGATGGATCAGGCCGCCGGGAATCCGCCGCGGCGTCTCCGCATCGTCCGGCGCGATCACGATCTCGCCGGCACGCAACCGCGCCATTCGTGCGGCGTCTTCTTCAGCCCAAAGGAAACAAGCGGTTGGGCCTAGTCGCGCCTTCATTTGTGCGCGAGCCGACCCAACATACTGCTCCCAGGCTTTGGCTGCCTGTGGATTCAATTCCGCTGCGCTCGCCCCGGTTGCCGCTAAAATAAGCAGCGCTAACATCTTTGCGCTATCCCGAGCCATCTTTGCCTCTAACAGCTACGATGCAGGCTTCGGGCCAAACGGTTCGCCAGGCACCCAAGATATACTTAAGAGCTGCTTATACATCCCGCATCATGATGAAATCGCCATGTCGCGCCGATCAGATCGGCAGCTTACTTCGCCCGCCGGATCTTCTGGAGGTTCGAGCGGCGGTTGCCGCAGGGCTGGCGCCTCCGGAAAAACTGCGCGAAGCCGAGGATCGCTCCATCCGGCAAATCCTACAGCGGCAGCGCGATATCGGCATCGATATTTTCTCCGATGGCGAGCTTCGCCGCGGCTCCTGGCTGACGGATATGGCGGAGGCGGTTGACGGCTTCGTCCCGGATCGTGTGCTGCTGGATTGGAAAGGTCCCGGTGGTGGACCCGAAGCCAGCAGCGCCAATGCCGTAGGCGGAAAGCTGCGCAAGCAGCGGAATTTGACCGGGCATCAGCTCCTGGGCGGGAGCGCGCTTGAGGTGGCTGAGGCTGTGCTCGCGCCGCGCTGCAGTTTGTTGATGGTGGGAGTGACGTGCGCGTCGTTGGCTGCTGACATTGGCCTGATTGGCGCGCTCGAAGACGATGCTGGCGAAGGCCGATGACCAGGCTGAGGCCGCGTCGTCTGTCGCCTGCGCAATGATGATGCAGTTCGTCGTCGTGATGGCGGCTCGTTCTCGTGCTGTCAACTCCTTGGCCCGAAGCCTGCACTGGTGGCTGCTGGCCGAGGTTGGCTCGGGATAGCGCAAAGATGTTAGCGCTGCTTCTACGGCATAGGGGCGAGCGCAGCGGAATTCAATGCACAGGCAGCCAAAGCCTGGGAGCAGTATGTTCAGTCGCTCGCCGAAACGTCCAGCTCGGCTCGTCGAGCGCGCCGGTGCAGCTGTGTCCCGGGCGGTGCGGAGACCCGCATTCCCAGCGGCCTGATCCATCATTGATAGGCAGTCTTAATTGCAGCGTCTGTAGCTCCGCGCGGCTCCTGGAAATGCTCACGGATCCTGCCACAGGTACGCGCAAGATCTATCCCAGCGTCATGGTGTCGATCGATTCGCCGCTGATGGATCCCGACCGTTGACGGCATTGGCCGCAGCCCTGGTGATGCTCGAACCCCATCCACCTCGACGCTGGTTGCCGCCGCCCATCTGCAGGGTCCCGCTGCGGCATCTCCTCGACTACACGCTAACCGAGTAGATTCCGGGTTCCCGTAATCAACTCCAAAAACTCGTTTGCGCCGCAGCATTCGCTGCGACACGATCCACCGTTCTGAGCCTGACGCGGCTCTGCGAACTGGAGAGCCGTGGCGATGAGCCGCGAGGCTACCGTGGTGGAGCGCTCGATGAACGACCCCTTCCTGCGCAAGGCTTCTGTTGCCGGCACAATCTTCAGCTTCGCTAAAGCAATATCTCCAGGCAGTCATAGCCGATGGAAAACCGAGTGAGAGACCTCTTCTAAGGCACTATATTTGCTTTTCCACGCAGTAACGCATACCTACCAGCGACAGGACTGATCGACTGACCTTGAAGGATGGCGCGGATCGCGCCCCAGCACTAAGTTGGAGTCGGAAAGGAAGCCTTGTCCCATGCGTTGTGGGCCCAGCCGGATGGCCGTGCCGGCTCGGTCTGGGAACTGTGGCGCTCACCAAGACTACCGCTGATTCGCCGCAGGATCAGATCGAAGTGGTGGGTCATGTCGCCGTTGGTAATAGACCGGTGACTCGCCTGGTCGCATTTGAACACTATGGCCGCTCCTACCTGTACGCCGAACATGCGGGAGGCCATACCGTTACCTTGAATAAAGACGCAAGCAAACTCGCTGCGCCCACCGTAAAGGCCGATGTGAGCTATCCGCAGAACGCTCGCGATGGGTTGGTCGCAGTGGCCGGAGGGGCCAGTTTTAAGTCGAAGATCGGGGTGGCCCATCCGCCTCCGCGCCGCGATCCATAACGAGCTCGATGGACTTCTCCGATAAAGAGCATCCGCGAGACACTGCGGGAGTTTAACGGAGTGAGGACGCCCTGACGCGCGATCCTCAACGCGGACTGGTAGGTCCTTTTCATAATAGGACGGCGTATGGATTCTCCGCGAGAAACTGGCCGAGGATCCGGTGATATGTGAGGCGTACGAGAACTACCTCTTGTACAACCCGGTAGACGGAGCTACACGCCCCAGCAGTAGTCTTCGACGGCGCGCTCGATGGAGGAGTCTTGTGGGCTCGGCAGCATGACTTCTAACCGGAGAGTGCGTGGACAAAAACCAAGCTTGGACTCGGCCTCAATGACGTTTTCCCTTTTAT
>CAWISY010000067.1:0-4027 GCA_963838455.1 Bryobacterales bacterium | reverse complement strand
CTGGTGGAGCAGTATATGAAGCTGGTGCAGCACTGGCAATGGGGAGACAGCATCCTCGAATGGATCCGCCAGTGCGAGATCACCTTCGGCGCGCGCATGGAGCTGCGCAACCTGTTGAGCGCGGACCTGTGGCCGCACGCCGGGCGGTCCAGCTTCGTGCTGCTGCTCGAGGACAAGGCCGTGCGCACCGGCGGAGTCGCGCTGGAGCAAGCCGTGGGCATGCGCCTGACCTTCCGCCAGCCGCCTCCGATCAAATGTTTCTCGGACCAGTTCCTGTTCTACCTGAACTCGTCGGTGACCAACACCGCGTACCAGACCTGGGCCGGGATGAGCCGCTCGCCCGTGAGCTCGCTCCCTCCGGAGCGTTTCCACTTCGATGTGGTCAACATGAGTCTGGAGTAACCGGCGAAACTAGTCGGGATATTCGCTCTCGCTCTTCCCTGGGGGCTCGATCGCCTTCTTTGACTTGTCGAGCCGCACAAACTCTCGTCTCGTCTGCTTCAGGTTTCCCCGAACTTCACGAATATCCCCGGCAGCGGGTAGCTTCTCAGGAGGGGTCCCACTAAGCTCGATCATTGTCTTTCGAACTGTCCTTCCGACGTCGTGAGCGGCTCTCTCCAGTCCCGCTTGACCGCGAATGGCATCATTTTGAATCTTCGCTTCGGTTTGCGTGATTCGAAACAAGTTCGCCGCCAGCTCTTGACGCCCCATGAAATCGAGAACCGAGCTCCCTGGAACAACGCCCTTGACCTCACGCAACTGGATCAGATCCATGCTGTACATTCCGCGGTAGCCAGCGTTTTGGAAAAAAGCGTACTGCTCGACTCCCGCGGAATATGCCGTCGCGCTCAAAGACCGCTCCCGCTCGGAGACCTCCTCTCGAATCTGGACCCGTTCGACCTCATCCGTGCCCTGAATAAACTGCCGGAAGGCCTCGGCCATCGTGACAAAATAGGCCTGCGCGGCAGCAACCTGCGGCTTCTTAACGTCGCCATTTACAGCGACCAGATAGCACGCGAACCGCGTCAGCTTTATATCCTGAACCGGCTCTCCGTCTATTACCCGCCTGACCTGCTCAAAGTTCTCGGCCACCGGAATGTTGAGCGCGGTACACGTCGCGATCGCCTTGTTGATCGGCTTCTGGAACGCCTGATAGCTCTCGTAGCCAAGCATCCTCATGAAGTCGCGAGCAAACCAAAACTTACCGCCGTTAGTCTGTCCTAAACCTTCGAAGCTGGGTTTGCCCTCCTCCAGATGAAAGAGATTCATCTGGTCCCGGCTGGTTTTTCCACTGGAGCGGGATCGAGGCATCGATTTATAGTACGGCATCCAGGGTCGGTCGTCGAGCGGTGCATTAAACGAAAACAGTGGGCCGGCGTCCAGGCTTTTCGTTATGATGGCAATTGATGCTCCAGCGGAACGCCGTGGACGGCACGATCGCGCTTTCCCGGCTGTCTGATATCGAAGCGGCGCTGGCCCGGGCCATCCGCGGGAAGGCGGAGGTAATCCGGCTCTCCCTGGCGTGTCTTCTCGCCCGCGGGCATCTGCTGATTGAAGACGTTCCCGGCGTGGGCAAAACTACGCTCGCCCAGGCCTTGGCGCGCAGCGTGGATGCCAGCTTTCACCGCATCCAGTTCACCTCCGACATGCTGCCCAGCGACGTGGTCGGGGTGACCATCTACAACGCGCACTCCCAGGAGTTCGAGTTCAAGCAGGGTCCGGTGTTCACCAAGTTCCTGCTGGCGGATGAAATCAACCGCGCCACGCCCAAGACGCAATCGGCGCTGCTGGAAGCCATGAACGAATTGCAGGTGACCGTCGACGGCCACTCCTATCCGCTGCCGCAGCCGTTCATGGTGATCGCGACCCAGAATCCGGTGGAGCACCACGGCACCTACCCGCTGCCGGAATCGCAGCTCGACCGTTTCCTGATGCGGCTGCGCATCGGCTACCCGGACGCGGCCTCTGAGCGTGAGATCCTGCGCCAGCCCATTGCACATGCCGCGGAAGTCGTGCGCCCGGCCATCGAAAGCTCGGATTTGAACACTCTGCAGGAGGCCGTCAGCCAGGTGACGGTCGACGGAGCGCTGGTGGATTATATCCTGGCCATTGTCGAGCACACCCGTGCGCACGAGTCGCTCTCGATGGGCGTCAGCCCGCGCGGCTCGCAGATGCTGTACCGCGCCACGCAAGCGCTGGCCGCGGTGGAAGGCCGGGACTATGCGACCCCGGACGACGTCAAGCGCCTGGTGCTGCCGGTGTTCGCGCACCGCGTTTCGGTAAACTCGCGCACCATTCTGTCGCAGCGGCCGGCCGAGGCCGCCGAGAAGGTGCTGACGGAAATCCTGACTATGGTGGATGTTCCGTTGTAATTCTTTTTAACCAACCAATACATGAAAACTGCCATTGTCGGACTGCCCATGGTGGGCAAGACCAGTCTGTTTACGATTCTGACCGGCGTGCATGAAGCCGCGCGGGTCGGCTCGCTCGAAGCCCGCGTGGGCATCGCCAAGGTTCCTGACACCCGCTTGGACGCCCTGGCCAAACTGTTCCAGCCTCCTAAAATCACGCATGCCACGGTCGAATACCTGGACTTCCCTTCCATCTCCAAAGAAGCTCTGCGCGACCCCAGCTACCTGGCCAGCCTGCGCGTGGTGGACGCGTTGGCCCACGTGCTGCGCGTGTTCGAAAGCGACACGGTGCCGCATGAGAAGGGCTCGGTCGACGCGGTGCGCGATCTGGAAGACGTGGACACGGAGCTGATCCTGAGCGACCTGGTGGTCATCGAGAAGCGCATGGAGCGCCTGGACAAGGATCGCAAGAAGGTCAAGAACCCGGAGTTCGATAAAGAGTTCGCGCTGCTGGAAAAGCTGAAAGCAGAGCTGGAAGCCAACCGCCCTCTCCGCGGCCTGGAGTTCAACGACGAAGACGAGAAGCGCATCCGCGGCTTCCAGTTCCTTTCGCAGAAGCCGTTGTTGTGCGTGCTGAATCTGGGCGAAAATGACGCTCCGCGCATGCGCGAAGTGGAAGAGCAGTTTCGCACCGGACCGCTGCAAGGACGCGCGCACACCGGCGTGACCGCGATCTGCGGCAAGATCGAAGCCGAGCTCGCGGACCTTTCGCCCGAAGACGCCAAAGAGTACATGGCCAGCTACGGCCTGACCGATTCCGGCCTGGAGCGCATGATCTCCGCGACCTATACCGTGCTGGGCCTGATGAGCTTCCTCACCGCCGGCGAGACCGAGGTGCGCGCCTGGACCATCCCCATCCACACCCCCGCCGCGAAAGCCGCCGGCGCGATCCACAGCGACTTTGAGAAAAAATTCATCCGCGCCGAGACCGTGAACTGGAAGACGCTGGTCGACTTGGGCGGCTACCCCGGCGTCCGCGACAAGGGCCTGCTGCGCCTGGAAGGCAAAGAGTACATCGTCAAGGACGGCGACGTGCTCGTGATCCGGCACGGGTAGCCCGGCGGGGGGCCCAGTTGACATAAGACATTATCGGCGACGGCCCGGCGGTCTTGTCACGGTGCGATCAACGCTCCGGTTTGAAATAATACGCGGACAGGGGGGCTTTCTGAGATGCGGACTCGTGACGCGGTGAGAGGGCTATCGCTGAGCGCTGCGGGCATCCTTGCCGCAACCGGGTTCGCGCAATCCGCAGGCAATCAGCCGCGATTCGAAGTTGTATCAGTAAAGTCAGCTCCGTCGGACGCACGAGGTTTTTCCATGGACGGGGGGCCGTTGCCAGTGGGCCCGTTCAACCAAGCAAGTCACGATCCTGGCAGAATCACCTGGACCAATGTGTGGCTCGAACGAGTGCTCGAAGTAGGCTATGATTTTCCGACTGATCGGATTTCGGGACCTGGCTGGCTCAACACAGAGAGGTATAACATCGTGGCGACGGTTCCAACGGGCACCACTGCAGGCGATTTCAAGCTGATGGTTCAGAATCTCCTGGCGGACCGATTCAAACTAACTCTCCATCACGAGACGAAGGAGGTTCCGGGGTACGTTTTGGAAATCGC
>CAWISY010000066.1:0-7481 GCA_963838455.1 Bryobacterales bacterium | reverse complement strand
TATTTCGAAGGGCTTCGGCAACACGATCTGGTCGCCGTTCAGCAGGAGCACAAAGATCACCAGGAAGATGTACGGCGACCAAGCAAGGATCATCGTGCTGGCGGAGTGACGGCCGTGCGCCGGGCGTTCGGTGGGTTTGCGGCGCAGGATGCAGATCACCACCATCGCGCCCATGGCCGCGAGCGAGCTCAGGATGGCCGTGAGATAAGGACCGACGAAACTCGAAACCAGAAACTGTACGATCGCGAAGACGGCCCCGCAGACCAGCGCGGCCAAGCCGGCTTCTTTCAATCCCTTTTTCCCGCCCATCACACCGATGACGTACGCCGGCACGATCAGCGCCAGCGGCGCGCACAAGCGGCCGACGTCGGCGGAAAGGTCGCCCATGGACAGGCCCGTGACGCTCTGTAAGCCGACGATGGGCGTTCCGATCGCGCCGAAAGCGACCGGCGCCGTATTGGCCAGAAGGCAGATGGCGGCGGCTTCAAACGGAGCGAATCCCAGTCCGGCAAGCATCGCGGAGGCCACCGCCACCGGGCTGCCGAAACCGGAGGCTCCTTCGATGAACGCGCCGAAGGCGAACGCAATCACCAGAGCCTGCATGTACTTTTCATTGGTCAGGTGCCCGATGGAGTCTTTGATGATTTCGAATTGCCCGGTCTCCACCGCGAGCCGGTACAGCAGCAGCGCCGTGAACACGATCCAGCCGATGGGCAGGAGTCCGTACGCCGCGCCGTAAACCGTGGCGTTAACGGCCAGGCCGAGCGGCATGCGATACGCCGCGATCGCCAGAACGAACGCCACCGCGCAGCCCGCGAGTCCGGCCATCCACGCAGGCTTGCGAGCTACACCCAGCAAATACAGCATCAAAGCCACTGGCAGCGCAGCCAGAAGGGCGGAAGGCACAAGACCGCCCACGGTTGTGTAGATTTGGGGCCACATAAAAGATATGGGTACTATCTTACGCCAGTGATCGAGCGTCTTTGGTTGCGAAGGGTCCTGTTAGGACGCGTCGAACGCCGTGCGGGCGATTCGGGCGATCACCCGGTCGCGCGCCGCGGCGTCTTTGGTGCTGCCTTTGAGGTACACCGAGATCGCCAGCATGCTTCCGCCGGGCAATAAGATGACGCCGCTATCATTGGTCGCCGCGGCCAGCTTCTTGATCACGCCGGTGGTGCCGGTCTTGTGCGCGACCACCGTTCCGGCGGGCAGCAATCCCTTCAGCCGCATCGGACCGGTGTTGGTGGACTTGAGAATGTCGATCAGGCGCGCGGTGCTCGCTTTCGAGAGCAGCTCGCCGCGGAACAGCCGCGCGAGTAACTGCACCGTGCCGTTGGCCGTCCCGGTGTCGCGCGGATCGGCGAGGTACTTCAACGTAGCCTGGTAGCTCGCCTCCGGCGTGGGCCCGCTCTGAGCGGCCATACACTCCCGCTCATTGCGGTCGATGCGGATGCCGTCGATCTTCCACTCGCGGAATCGAGCCGCCATCGCCGCGGTCCCTCCGCCGAGTTTGTAGACGATCTCCTCCGCCGTGTTGTCGCTATGCGCGACCATCACCTCGACGATTTCGTGCAGCGGCCAGCTCTTCCGCTTAGGCCACTGATCGGCGATATCGCTGTTGCCCTTCCATAGATCGGCTTCAGCGATTTCGATTTGGCGATTGAGGTCGACCTTGCCCTCGTCGGCCAGAGCCAGGATGTTCATGGCTAACGGGAGCTTGCACACGCTGGCCAGAGGACAGGCAACCGAGGCGTTCAAAATCGCCGCACGCCCGGTATCGAGCCACAGCGCAGCAGCGCCCACCACGCCGTCGGTTGAGCGCGCGATCTCGCGCCATTGATCAACTAAAGGTTTGCGGGTGGCCGCGGAGACGACTTGGGCAGCCGAGGCCAGTATAAGCTGGCGTCGTGTCACAGGAGTTGTATCGAGAGGTTAGTGCGCTTGCGAAACCGGATTCGGCGCTGGCGCCGGAGCAGGTTCACGTGAACCGCTTTTTTCGTCACGTGCCGGCGCTGGAGCCGGAGCAGGTGCGGCCGAGGCGTGCGGAGCCAGCATCTTGATCAGCTCCGGCTTGGGCATCGCGCCTACGCGCTGCTCCACGATCTCCCCACCCTTGAACAGCAGGATGGTGGGGATGCCGCGAATCTGGTAGCGCATCGCCGTCGCCGGGTTCTCGTCGGTATTCAGCTTGCCCACCTTCACCTTGCCGGCATATTCGTTCGCCAACGCGTCCACCGTGGGGGACATCGCGCGGCAGGGTCCGCACCAGGGCGCCCAAAAGTCCACCAGAACGGGGACTTCCGAATGCAGCACGTCCTGATCGAAGGCAGCGTCTGTAAAGGTCAGGGTATTTTCACCGGCCATAAGTCTTGTGTTAACTCCGTTTCCTATGATGCGAAAAGTGGGGGTCCGGATGCAACCGCGTCATTTCCGCGGCGGTGCATACAGCTTCTGATACTCCACCGCGGAGGCGTCCCACGAAAAATCTTTCGCCATCCCGCGCCGCATCCGCCTCGCCCACCCCTGACGATCCTGGAACGCGGCCAGAGCCCTTCGAATCGCCCCGGTCAACTCCTCTGGAGTCAGTCCTTTGAACTTGAAGCCGGTCTCCGGGTCTACCGTGTCCTGCAACCCGCCAGTCGCGTGCACGATAGGAGGCGTTCCATAGCGCAGGCTGTAGAGCTGGTTCAGCCCGCACGGTTCGTAGCGGCTGGGCATCAGGAACATGTCTGAGCCGGCTTCGATCCGGTGCGCCAGCCCCTCGTCATACCCGATGCGCACGGCGATGCGGTCCGGGTGGGCCTTGGCCAGGTCACGGAAGGTTCCCTCCAGCAGCGGATCGCCGGAGCCAAGCACCACCAGCGAAGCATCCTCCAGAGGCGATCCCGGCGCCGACGCCATCGCCGTCACCACATCCATTCCCTTCTGATGCGCGAACCGCGACACAATCCCGAACAGCGGCCGGTCCAGGGCCATGGGTGGTTCCAGCGGCAGGCCCATCTCCGCCAGCAGCGCCCGCTTGCATTCCAGTTTGCCCTGCAGCTCCGCCGCGCAGTAATTGGCGGGAAGGCTGCGGTCCGTGCGCGGGTTCCACTCCTCATAATCGATGCCGTTGAGAATTCCAGTCAGCTTGTAGGAACGCGCGCGCAACAGGCCATCCATGCGGAAGCCGAACTCCGGAGTCTGAATTTCGCGCGCGTAAGTCGGGCTCACCGTGTTGATCGCATCCGCCCACACGATGCCGGCCTTCAGGAAATTGAGCTCCCCGAAAAACTCCAGCCCCTCCGGCTGGAACAGCGCACGGCTCAAGCCAATTTCCGTCACCGTCGACGCGGGGAAGCTCCCCTGATAGCCGAGGTTGTGGATGGTGAACACGCACCGCACTCCGGCGAAGGTGGGATCCAGCGCGAGATTCTCGCGGAGGTACGCCGCCAGCAACCCGCCCTGCCAATCGTGCGCGTGAAAAACATCCGGGCGGAAGAGACGCCGGCCCACCGCGACGGCCGCCAGGTTTAGGAGCGCGA
Organism: Bryobacterales bacterium; assembly: GCA_963838455.1. Lineage (GTDB taxonomy): Bacteria > Acidobacteriota > Terriglobia > Bryobacterales > Bryobacteraceae > Palsa-187. The sequence goes on along the minus strand of CAWISY010000066.1, from coordinate 3,957 downwards.
AGCGCACGTGATTGTCGGGATAATCGCCGCCGCCCTCGCCGTAGATGCCGGGACGGTCATACAGGGGCGGACAGTCTGCAAAAAGATAGCGCACGCCGTGGCGTAGAGTCTCAAAAATCGTGATCTGGAACCCGTGCGGCCCCACCTGCAGCGGCGCCGTCAGAACCGGCGTGGCGTCCGCGGCGGCTTCAGAAAGCCGCACGCTGCGATACCGCGGGATCACTACCGCCACTTCGTCGCCCAGGCTCGCGAGCGCCGCGGGCAGGGATGCCAGGACATCGGCCAGCCCGCCGGTCTTTGCGAACGGCGCAGCCTCCGACGCCACCATCAGGATGCGCGGCACAGGAGATGTTTCTGCACTTTCCCCAGCGCGTTGCGCGGCAGTTTGTCGATCATCTCAAAACGTTTCGGGACCTTGAACGACGCCAAAGTTTCCTTGCAGGCGGCTTCCAGCCGCCCCATATCGCACGGGACGCCCTGCTGGACAACGATATAGGCCACTGGAATCTCGCCCCGCACCCGATCGGGCTCGCCCACCACAGCCGCCTCGGCTACGCCCGGCTGCGCTGCAAGGAACTCCTCGATTTCCCGAGGATAAATGTTGAACCCCCCGGAAATGATCAGGTCGCTGCGACGCCCGCGGAGCGTGTAATAACCATCGTCGGACCGGGTCGCGATGTCGCCGGTCTTGAACCATCCGCCGATCTGGCCGTCGACAAAAGCCTCGCGCGTGGCTTCCTCGCGCCTCCAGTAGCCAGCGAAGACGTTCGGTCCTTTGAGCTGAATCTCGCTGGTGGCTGGGTCGATGCGCACGGAGATGCCGGGAAGAGGAAACCCGACGCTTCCCGGACGGCGCTCCCCCGCGTAGGGATTCGAGATGTTCATGAGCGTTTCGGTCATGCCGTAGCGCTCGAGCATGGTGTGCCCGAACTTTTCGCGAAACTCTTCCAGGATCTGCGCGGGGAGCGGCGCGGAGCCGGAAACAAACAAGCGCATCCTCTTTCCGATCTCGCGAGCCGTCTCCACAGGCGTGTCGAGCAGGCGTACGTACATCGTCGGCACGCCGAAAAACAGCGTCGGCTGGAAATCGAGAAACGTCTCCACCGCGGTGCGATGATCGAACCGCTCCAGCAAGCGCATGCGGCATCCCGCCACCAGCCAGCAATGCAGCCCGTTGCCCAGCGCGTGCACGTGAAACAGTGGCAGCGCCAGGAGAAAGCGGTCGCGATCGGTGATCTGCCAGCACCCGGTCAGATTCACGGCGTTAGATGCGAAATTGTTGTGCGTGAGGATCGCGCCCTTGCTCACTCCCGTGGTTCCCGATGTATACACAAGCGCCGCGGGCGCATCGCCCTCCATCGCGAGCCCTTCCAGGGCACTCGGCTGCCGCGCGGCTTCCTCCGCAAGGGCCGGAAGCTCGGCTTCGGTGATGTATTTCGCCGGCTCGGCGTCGCTCAGGATATGCGACAGCTCGCGCTCACGGTAGAGAATGTTGATCGGCACGAAGATCACTCCCAGCTTGACGCACGCCAGAAAAAGATCGATCAGCTCGATGCGATTCGCCAGGTACACGCACACCCGGTCGCCCGGTTTCAATCCCTGCGCCTTCAGCGCATGCGCCACGCGATTGCTGCGCGCGTCGATCTCGCCGAAAGTGTAGTGCGAACCCTGCCATTCGAGCGCAACTTCGTCGCGCCGGTTCACCAGCGAAAGATCAAAAAGCTGTCTGAGGTTCATTCCTCGGGGTGCCTCATTCGTCAGGAAGGCCTTGGCCCTTGGTTTCCACCCCCCAAGGTAGCAGGAAGATGCCCGCCAGAAAGAACAGCGACGTGAGCGCCACCGGCGTGCCGATGGTATGCATCCGGTTCACCAGCCAGCCTTCCAGAAACGTGATGCCGGCGGCGAGGAAACGGCCCACCGAGGTCGCGAAGCCGAACGCGCTAGCGCGGCATTCGGTAGGATATTGCTCCGGCAGCCACAGCGAGTACATGGTGAAGTTGGCGCCTCCGAATCCCAGCACGATCAGGCTCGCCAGGAACCATTCGAGGGCTCGGTTTTCCAGATAATACGCGTAGCCGAAGCCTACCGCGATGGCGGCGAACATGAGGAAGAAGTAGACGGCCAGCGTCCAGCGGCGTCCCCATCGCTCGGCCAAGGGCGGCAGCGCCAGGCAGCCGAAGATAGTCGCGACCGAGAGAAGAATGGTCGCGTAGGAGGACATGCGCGTGGTCTCCAGAGCAGCCAGCCCTTGCTTCGCGCCCAGGAACGCGACCGCCGACGGCACATATGCCGAGCCCGCCCACAGTCCACTAATCGAGACGAACAGGTATAGCGCATTGAGGATCGTGCGCCGCCGGAAGCGCGGATTGAATAGCATGGCCATCGCGCGCCGTGCGGACTCAGGCGGCTTCCATTTGGCCGGCTCCTTCACTCCGTACTGGATCAGCACCACCAGAAAGGCCGGAATGCCTCCGACCGCGAACATCGCGCGCCAGCCGTAGGAAGCGCCTACAGTGGCGTTCAGCAGCGCGGCGATCAGGATGCCGACGTAGTATCCGGTCTGCATGTAGCCTGCGCCCATTTTGCGCCGGCTTTCGGGCCACTCTTCGGCGACGAACGTTCCCCCCAGCGTCCACTCGCCTCCGATGCCGATACCGGCCAGCAAACGGAAGATCGCCAGTTGCCACACGGTGGTCGCCAGCGCGCCCGCGAAGGTGAAGACCGAGTAGCACAGGATGGTCAGCGTCAGCGTCCGCACACGTCCAAATCTGTCTCCAATAGGTCCCCACATCATGGAGAGTCCCCAACCGGCGAGAAACAACGCCAGCAGCAGGCCGTTGTAGTAGCCGATGGTTCCCGTGTCGGCAGGTAACCCGGATTTCGGCAACAGCTCGCGCAGAGCCGGCTGGAGCACCAGGGCGTAGATGAACCCGTCCATCCCGTCCATGGCCCAGCCCGCCCAGGCGGCCCAGAAGCCACGGACTTGGTTTTTGGTTAGCGGCGGCAGATCTTATGAGTGTAACCGGTGAGCCAAATTCCGGCGAGACCGGCCTCGAAGCCTTAGATCGTCCGATTCTTGACGAGCAACAGTGTCAGATATTCTTGCACAATCTGATGGTGCTTAATCATGGGAAGCGTGAGAAATATCTTCTCTGCGCGCTTGACTTGGCTCAAAGCGGCTCCTGGATCGAGCGGTTCGGTGAGGTTGTAGTCCGCGAAGTGCCGGTCGAGCTGAAGCTGGCTGAATTCCCGTGCAATGTCCTTGAGCGCGGCCACGATCTTCGGGTCCTCGTTCGTGTAAGGAAATTCCCGGCTATCGAGGATGCGGTTGGAGGTGGTTCGCATCAGGCTGTGATCGTATGCTCGCCCCAGAACGACGCGTAGCGCAGCGTTGTCCCAGTGCTGCACAGATTCAAAGATCAGGAGATGGAATACTGCGTAGTAAGCGGCGGACACCGCGCGGCGCAGTGTCAGGTCCGTGGGTGGGCTGGAATGGATCAGGTTGAGGGCGTGAGCCATCAACTCGTCGTGGTATGCCACGCGCTAGATCCACTTGGGATCGGGGCGCCGCTGCTGATCTGAGACGCTCCTGAAATTGAAGTAGGGATGCAAGCCCCAGTTCTCAATGGGACGGACTTGATCGAATAGGATTGTCACGACGCGGCCCGTGGAATCGGCGATGGCCGCTTCGGTCATCGCGAAGTCGAGCATTGTGATACGAAAGAAAATGGCGGGAGCGCCGGTGTCATCCTCACCGACTCGGTAGGCAACGTGCGCTACTTCGGGGCCGAGCGCAGATTTCGCGTGCTCTATACTTTCGTGAAGCGCTGACTGGTGAATGAACCCGACCGGTATGTAGGGCACTCACCCATTATCGTCGCATGGCGCTACAGATGCCAACGTGCGCGAAGTCTCGGCGATCCGCATTACGGCGATTTCCTGAGCTTCGTTCTCTGC
>CAWISY010000065.1:0-3328 GCA_963838455.1 Bryobacterales bacterium | reverse complement strand
ATGTGCACCGACGTCGACCGCAACGATAAGTCGCGGGTGTGCGTGCCCGGGTCTGTGCGGGTGCTGGACCGCCGCTTGATCGAATCCTACGCCGGCGTGTTTCATACCGTGGATCATGTCGAAGGCATGCTGGCCGACGGCTTCGATTCGCTGGACGCGCTGCTGACGCACATGTGGTCGGTGACCATGATCGGCGCGCCCAAGAAGTGGGCCGCGCAGGCTGTCGAGGATTTGGAAAAGAACGCGCGCGGCTGGTACGCAGGCTGCGTCGGCATGATCTCGATGGACGGCGAAATCAATACCGGCATCACTATCCGGACCATCTTCCTGCGCGACGGGATGGCCCGCTACAGCGCCGGCGCGACCCTGCTCTACGATTCCATCCCCGAAGCCGAGGAGCGCGAGACCCGGCTCAAGGCCACGGCATTCTTCCGCGCCATGCGCGCCGAGGCGCAAGCGCCGGCCGTCTACACGCCCAAGCCAGCCGATGGCCGCGGCGTGCGCCTGCTGCTGGTCGACAACGAAGACTGCTTCATCCACACTCTGGCCAATTACGTCCGCCAGACCGGCGCCGAGGTCATGACGTATCGCGCCGGCTTCTCGCTGGATATGATCGAGAGCCTGGCGCCGTCGCTGATCCTGGTCTCGCCCGGTCCGGGCCGCCCTTCCGATTTCGGAGTCCCTGCGCTGATCCGTCACGCCGCCAAGCTGGAAATCCCGGTCTTCGGCGTGTGTCTCGGTTTGCAGGGCATGGTGGAAGCCTTCGGCGGCGAGCTCGGCGTGCTGGATTATCCCATGCACGGCAAGCCGTCGCTGGTGCGCCACATCGGCGCCGGCGTCTTTGAGGGCCTTCCCGAATCCTTCCGCGTGGGCCGGTATCATTCGCTGTACGCCATCCGCGAGAGCCTTCCCAGTTGCCTGGAAATCACCGCGGAGAGCGAGGACGGCGTCATTATGGGCGTGCGCCATCGCGATCTCCCTATGGAAGCGGTACAGTTTCATCCCGAGTCGATTCTGACGCTGGACGGCCAGTGCGGCCTGATGCTAATGGAAAATGTCGTGAAAACTCTAGGGCATATTCCCGTAGGTACGGGAGCGCATAGTACTTGATGGTGCAACCGTCTATGCGGCATACTGTAGGTGCCCTATAGCACCGCTATGAATCTTCAACCTTCCGATTACGTGTTCATCGCGTTCATATTGTGGCTGTTATGGCTAGCGGTCAATAGCGATGACGGCGGCGGTGGTGGTCGCCGGCGCGGGCGCGTGCCCGCCTCCGCTTAGCGCCCTCGTGGACGTTCTCGTCATCGGTGGCGGACTCGCCGGACTCTCCGCAGCGGCTGCATTGGGCAGCGAAGGCTACCGTGTCCGCGTTCTTGAAGCCCGTCCCTTTCTAGGCGGCCGGGCCACGTCGTATCAAGCCGGCGCGGAGACCATCGACAACTGCCAGCACGTATTGATGCGCTGCTGCGTCAACCTGCTTGACTTCTATCAACGGTTAGGAGTCGCGCAGGACATCATCTTCTATCGCGAGTTCTATTTCCTGGAGCCCGGCGGCCGCGCCAGCGTCATGCGCCGGAGCCTCGGCTCTTTCCTGGGCTTGCACTTCCTGAACCTGTCCGAGAAGATCGCGGTGGTCCGCGGTATGCTGGCGATCCGGAGCGAGTACGCGACGCGAACCGATCTCGACCGCATCACCATGCAGCAGTGGCTGGAGGAGAAACGCCAGCCCGCCCGCGCCATCGACAGATTCTGGCGCCAGGTGCTGGTGAGCGCGATCAATGAAGACTTGGACCGCATGGCTGCGCGTCACGCCTTCCAGGTGTTTCAAGTGGGCTTTCTTTCGCGCCCCGAGTTCTATCACATGGGCGTTCCCGCCGTCCCGCTGGCCAAGCTCTACTCCACCGACGCCTGGCGGGCGCTCGGTAACGCGGCGGGCAGCGTCGAGATTCTTCCGCGCACCCCGGTGGGGCGAGTTATCGTGCGCGACGGCCAGGTGGCCGCGATCGCCACCGCGGGCGGGGAACTGACGGCGGACTTCTACATCAGCGCCGTTCCCTTTGAGCGTATCCTGACGATCGCGCCGGAGCTGGCGGGCGAGCTGAATCTGGCCCCGTTCGAGCACTCCCCCATCACCGGAATTCACCTCTGGTTCGACCGTCCCATCACCGATCTGCCTCACGCCACGCTGCTCGACCGCACCATTCAGTGGATGTTCAACAAGAGCCGCGGCCGTTACCTGGAGTTGGTGGTGAGCGCGTCGCGGTCGTTGGTGGAGATGCGCAGGGAGGACGTGATCGCGCTGGCGGTTCGAGAGCTGGCCGAATTCTTCCCCGCCGTCAAGCAAGCCAGTTTGGAAAAATCGCACGTGGTGAAGGAAATTCGCGCTACCTTTTCGGCCAAGCCCGGCCTTGATGCACACCGCCCGGAAAGCCGCACTTCGTTGGGCAACCTGTTTCTGGCGGGCGACTGGACCCGCTCCGGCTGGCCCGCGACGATGGAAGGTGCGGTGAGAAGCGGATACCTGGCGGCGGAGGCCCTGACGGCTGCGGCCGGCGCGCGGCGTTCCTTCTTGCGGTAGGCGTTCTTGCGGCCAGTCTTCTTGCAGCAAGGCTAAGGCTGCATCATAATTGAGGCATGCGTAAGAAGCTGGGGCCCGGGCTTGCGATTTTCAGCATGGCGGTCGCGGGGCTATGGTTGTCCGCGCCCCCGTTGCCTGCGGCCGATGAGACGCACATCCATATCCACGTCGTCAACGATCTCGGCAAGCCGGTGGGCAACGCCGAGGTGATCGTCCGCTTTCTGGAAAGCCGGATTCTGAAGCCCAAGAAGAAAGAGGTCTGGGAGCTTCGCACCACTCAGGAAGGCACGGTCAGCACGCCGGGCATTCCGCAAGGCAAGATCGTGATCCAGGTCAACGCCAACAACTATCAGACCTACGGAGAGACCTTCGAGATTGAAGAGGCGGACAAGACTATCGAGATTCAACTGAAGCCTCCGCAGCCGCAGTACAGCTCCGATCCCGCCCATCCCGCCAAGTAGGCACGTGCGAGAATAAAGTTGACATAGGGCGACTACTTCCGTGGTGACCAACGAACAGCTTTACCTCGCCATCGGCATCCCAGTTGTGTTGAACGCCGCGTTGCTCGGCTTCGTTGTGGCGTATATGAATTCGAAATTTGCTGCGGTTGACGAGCGGTTCAAGTCCATGGAGGTCCAGTTCGACGCGGTGAACCGGCGGCTGGATCATATGCAGGAGATGTGGCGCTCCGAGCTGCGCCGCGTTGAGGAAGTCCTTGACGCCCGCCTCAAGCACATCGAGTCCCGC
>CAWISY010000064.1:0-7205 GCA_963838455.1 Bryobacterales bacterium | reverse complement strand
TAGCCGACTTCCCCAATACAATTATCCGACTTAGGTCCGTGCGAGAATAAAGTCAGCTTAGCGCGACCATTTCCGTGGTGACCAACGAACAGCTTTACCTCGCCATCGGCATTCCGGCGTTGCTCAACGCGGCCTTGCTTGGGTTCGTCGTGGCCTATATCAACGCCAAATTCAGCTCCGTAGACCTGCGATTCCGGAGCATCGAAGAGCGTCTCGACCATATGCAGGAGATGTGGCGCTCCGAGTTGCGGCGCGTCGAGGAGGTCCTCGACGCCCGCCTCAAGCACCTTGAATCGCGTTAACTCACTTCCGCAATACAGTCGATCTCCACCTGCACATCTCTCGGCAACCGTGCCGCCTCCACCGTCGCGCGGGCCGGCGGATTGCTCGGAAAATATCGAGCATAGATTTCGTTCATCTTCGCGAACTCGCCCATGTCCTTCAAGTACACCGTGGTCTTGACCACGCGCTCCAGCGAAGAACCACACGCCGCCAGCACGGCTTTCAGATTCTCCAGCACCCGTTCGGTCTGCGCCGCGACGTCGCCTTCGACCAGATGCCCCGTCACTGGATCGAGGGGGATTTGCCCGCTCAGGAACGCCAATCCGTTCGATACCACCGCTTGTGAATAAGGCCCGATGGCCGCGGGCGCGTGTTGCGTCGAAATGGTCTTCATAATTTAAGCGTACCCACCAGATCGGCCGCCCGCGCGGCGCCCTCCCGTTCCAGGAATTGGTCCAGCTCCCGCGCGATGCGCGCCGGCGCCTGCGGGTCCCAGAAGTTGGCCGTGCCGACCTCGACGGCCGAGGCGCCCGCGATCAGGAACTCCGCCGCATCCTCTCCGGTCGCGATGCCGCCCAGTCCGATCACCGGGAGGGTCACGGCGTGCGCGGCTTCGTAGACCATGCGCAGAGCCACTGGCTTGATCCCGGGTCCCGACAATCCTCCAAATCCACCGCCCAGCCGCGCCCGGCGCGTGCGAGGATCGATGGCCAGCGCGACAAACGTGTTGATCAAGGAAAGGGCGTCGGCGCCGGAATCCGCCGCGGCTCGCGCCAGCGGCTCGATGCGCGCCACGTTGGGCGATAGCTTTACAATCACCGGCCGCTTTCGCGCCACGTTCTTAACCGCGGCGACAACCTCGCCCAGCAGCATGGGATCGCTGGAAAAATAGATGCCGCCATGCTTTGTATTGGGGCAGGAAACGTTCAGTTCGTAACCGGCCAGGCCTTCGGCGTCTTCGAGAACGCGCGCCACTTCCACGTAATCCTCGATCGCGTAGCCGAAGAGGTTGGCGAACACGGTCACACCCAGCGCGCGCAACTCCGGCAGCTTGTCGCGCACGAAGGCCCGCACGCCGATGTTCTGCAGCCCGATGGAGTTGAGCATCCCGGCCTGGGTTTCCCACAGCCGCGGCGGAGGGTTGCCGTCCATCGGCTCCCGCGACAGGCCCTTAACGACCACGCCGCCCAGGGAGCCGAGATCCACCAGCTCGCGAAACTCCACGCCGTAGCCGAAGGTGCCGGAAGCCGCCAGCACCGGCGTCTTCAGCGTGACGCCGCACAAAGAAGTTTCCAGCCGGGAAGGCACTCCTCTAAAGCATAGCTGCTTTGCCTGAGTTTTCGAATTGCGCTCTGCCCACTCCTCCTTAGCTCCGGACAGGGGCCCGACTAGGGTGTTCGCCCGATGGTCTCCTAAGCTAAAGCAACCGAGTATAGAGATGTGGAAGGGACTAATCCGCCCAAGCTGCGCGCACTCTCGTCGAAGTTCTCCGTCTTTACGGGCGTTCTGCTGGTGTGGGTGGTGTTGGTATGCTGGGTCATTTTCCGGGGCGAATTTAGCTGGGAAAAAGGCCTGATCTTATGCGCGATTCTGGCCTTCCTGGCCTTCGCCATCTCCCGCTTCACCATCCGCGCCTTGGCCCGTCCCCTCAAGCTGCTGGAAGCCGGCATCACCTCGGTCGGCGAGGGCCAACTGCGGCCCATCCAGGTCAGCCGCACCGGCGACGAGATCGAATACCTGGGCGAGAGCTTCAACCGCATGATTCAGGCCCTGGCCGGATCGCGCGAGGAAATCCGCCAGCATCACGAGCTGCTGGAGCAGCGCATCCTGGAGCGCACCAGCGAACTGGAAGTGGCCAAGAACGCCGCGCTGGCCGCCAGCCAGGCCAAGAGCGAGTTCCTGGCCAACATGTCGCATGAATTGCGCACGCCCATGAACGGCTTGCTGGGGATGCTGGAGCTGACTCTCGACAGCCACCTGGATAAAGAACAGCGGGATCAATTGGAGACCGCCCAGCGATGCGCGTATTCGCTGCTGGCCCTCCTCAACGACATTCTGGATCTCTCCAAGATAGAGGCTGGAAAAATGATGCTGGAGCAAGTCCCCTTCAACCTTCGCAGCGTGATCGAAGACTGCATCAAATCCCACGCCGTCAAGGCGGCGCAAAAAGGAATCGGGCTGAAACTGGATGCCTCGCGAGCCCGTTCCGCCGGCGTCTTCGGCGACCCTCTGCGCGTGCGCCAGATCGTCACCAACCTGCTCTCCAACGCCGTGAAGTTCACCGAGCGCGGAGCGGTGAGCGTGCTGCTGACCACCGAGATGCACGGCGGCAAGATCGAGGCTTGCATCGAAGTCTCCGATACCGGCGCCGGAATCCCGCACCAAAAGCTCGGCTACATCTTCGAAAAGTTCACACAGGCGGATTCGAGCATTACGCGCAAATACGGCGGCACCGGCCTCGGCCTGGCCATCACGCGGCGGCTGGTGGAGATCCACGGCGGCAAGATTCGCGTCGAAAGCGAGGTCGGCAAAGGGAGCTCCTTCTTCGTCACCATTCCCTTCGACCCCGCGCCGCTGCCTGAGCCGGCGCCTTCGGTGGAATCGCGGCCGGCAGTCGCGCCCAGCTCCGGAGTGCGGCTGCTGCTGGTGGAAGACAACCTGGTGAACCAGAAGGTGGTGCTGGCGATGCTGCGCAAGCGCGGTTACCAGATTGAAATCGCCAACGACGGACGCGAGGCGCTGGAAAAACTGGAGACCGCTCCCCGGCCCTACGACTTGGTGCTGATGGACGTCCAGATGCCCGTTCTGGACGGCCTGGAGACCACGCGCGTGTTACGCCGGGATCCGCGCTGGGCCAAGCTGCCGGTGGTCGCCATGACCGCTCACGCCATGACCGGCGACCGCGAAAAATGCATCGAAGCCGGGATGAACGGATACATCTCCAAGCCGGTCCAGCCCGCGCACCTGATCACCACGCTGGAGCGTCATCTGACCGGCGGAGTGGAAGCGCGGCGGAGCTGACCCGCCTCCTGGCAAATCAGTCACGATGGAGCAGACACGCTGCTCCATATCAGCTCCCAGGTGACGTCAATATCCGATGGCGCCGTGGCGATGTTGCCGATCGCCAGGCGCAGCACGAACTTTCCGCGCAGCGTGGTTCCCGATAGCAGCGCCCGGCCGGTAGCATTGACGCGGTCGAGCAGGTCCCGATTCTCTTGGTCCGATGCGCGCAGCCGGAAGCACACCAGCGAAAACAGCACGGGTGCGGCTAGCTCGAATCGTTCATCGGTTTCCACGCGCCGCGCGAACTCCCGCGCCATGCGCATGTGCCCGCGCAGAATTTCGGCGATCCCTTCGCGCCCGTAATAGCGCAGCACGAACCACAGCTTCAGCGCGCGGAAGCGCCGTCCCAGGTTCACGCTGTAGTCGGAGAGATTCACCGCAGCGGGATTGACCGACGTCTGCAGATACGCCGGCGCCTGGTCGAGCGACAGCGCACGGCGCAACATTTCCGGACGGCGCGTGTAGAACGCGCTCAAATCTACCGGCGTGAACAGCCACTTGTGGGGATTGAGCACCAAGGAGTCGGCCAGCTCCGCGCCTTTCAGGATATGCCGGTATTCTTCCAGCATCGCTGCCGGACCGGCGTACGCCGCGTCGATGTGCAGCCACAGGTTGTAGCGTTGCGCGATAGCCGCGATTTCCGGCACCGGATCCAGGCTGGTGGAAGATGTAGTGCCGAGAGTGGGCACCACGCAAAACGGTTTCCGCCCGGCTGCCAGGTCGGCTTCGATGGCCGCCTCCAGCGCCTCCGGCCGCATGCGGAAATCGTCGTCAATCGCGATGTGGCGGATGCTGCCGCGTCCGATTCCCGCGCCCAGCGCGGCCCTGTCGACCGAGAGGTTGGCGTGCTCCGAAGTATATAGGACGAGTTCCTGCTGGCCACCGCCAGCGGCCTCGCGCGCCACCTCTCTGGCAGCGATCACGGCGTGGAGGGTCGCTGTAGATGCGGTGTCGTGAATCATGCCGAAAAACGTGTCCGGCAACCCCAGCCATTGCCGCAGCCATCCCAGCGATACTTGCTCCAGCTCCGTGGCCGACGGGCCGGTCTTCCACAACATGTGATTGACATTCAACGCGGCCGCGAGCATTTCGCCCAGAATGCCCGGCCCTGACGCCGATACGGAGAAATAGCCGAAGAAGCGGGGATGGTTCCAGTGGGTCAGGCCCGGCACGATCAGCGTACGGAAATCCTCCAGGATCTTTTCCATCGGCTCGCCCTGCTCGGGCCCTTGCTTGGGCAGGAGCGCGGTGAGGTCGCCGGGTTGCACATCTGGCGTTACCGGATAATCACGGATGTCGCGAAGATAATCGGCGATCCAGTCGACGGCCTGGTGCGCGGCGGCGCGAAACTCGTCGGGAGACATTTGCGGCATGTCTTCTAGGGTAGCGGGCAGAGTGCTTGGGCCGCCCGTACCCCGTCATCGGCGATTTGACTGATTGTACCTTCGCGCGGCTTCGGAAGAGTCAATTATGAGAACCATCGGCTATTTCGTACTATCGCTTCTGGCCATCCCGGTCGCGTCTGCACAAAACGGCACCTGCGCCGGTATGACGCCAGGTCAGCTCACCAGCCTGAACGGCTTCGTCCCGTTCCAGGGAACCAGCAGCCTGTGGAACCAGAACATTGCGGCCGCGGAAGTCGATTCCAATTCCGCCAACATTATGAACTTTATCGGTACTTCCACCACGCTGCATCCGGATTTCGGCGCGGGCGAATACGACGACTCTTACATGGGCATCCCCTACCAGGTGGTCAATGGATCGCAGGCTAACGTGCCGATCAAACTCGGAGCCTATGCGAGCGAAAGCGACCCCGGGCCGATGCCCGTTCCCTCCAACGCCCTGATCGAAGGATACCTGCACCCCGGCGGCGGCGACCGCCATGTGCTGGTTCTAGACAACGCCAACTGTTGGCTGTATGAGCTGTACAACGCCAGCCTGAACAGCAGCGGTGAGTGGAAAGCCAACTCGACCGCAGTCTGGGATCTGACCGCCAACGAGCTGCGCCCCTATGAGTGGACCTCGGCGGACGCTGCGGGCCTTCCCATCTTCCCCGGCTTGATCCGCTACGACGAGGTCGCCAGCGGAGCGATTCATCACGCCATTCGATTTACCGTTCCCACCACGCGGGAAGCCTTCGTCGCGCCGGCTTCGCACTGGGCCTCCAGCGACACTTCTTTGAGCGCGCCTCCCATGGGCACGCGCCTGCGTCTGAAATCCAGCTTCGACATTTCCGGATTCTCCGCGACCAATCAGGTGATCCTCAAAGCGCTGCAGCAATATGGAATGATTTTGGCGGATAATGGCAGCGCCATTTATATTACCGGCGCGCCGGACAGCCGCTGGAATAATAGCGACCTCCATAATCTGAGCCAGCTCACCGGCGCCGATTTCGAGGTGGTCCTCCAGGGAACCATCTACACGCCGAACAATCTGCCCACCGGACTCTCGCCCAAGATCTCCAGCTTCACCGCCTCGGCGAAGACCATCGCCCCCGGCCATCCGGTGACGCTGAACTGGACCGTCAATTGGAACGCGAGCAACCCGGGTTACAACATCATTTCCAACGTCGGCCCGGTGCATGGATCGAGCGTAACCGTCGCTCCCGCCGTCACCACCACGTATGAGTTGTACTCGACCAACGAATACGGCCGGTCCACGGCCAAAGTGACCGTCACTGTGAACTGAGGCTGCGATAAGATCTCAGAAGGCAAAAGGAGTCCGTATGGCTCGTCTTCTGAACGCAGTTATTTTGGTGGCTTTGGCAGCGCCAGCGGGGTTTGCTCAGGCGCCGGCTCAACCGACCGCCCGGCCCCAGCCGCCCACCCGCGATCCTCACACTCCCGGTTACGCGGATGCCAAGGAACTGCTGGATGGCGCAGTTCCATCTGCAAACGTCGACGGCAACTTCATACTGGGACCTACGCACACGCCTGCGCCGGAGATGACCGTAAGAGAGGCTGTGCCGCAGGGGACGGTCTACAACTTCACGATGGAGTCGGCCGATAGCAAGATCTATCCCGGCATCGCTCGCGATACCAGTGGCGGACGCGGCGTCATCGCCAGCAAGCCCATGCCGTACACGCGTAAGGTCGCCGTGTATGTCCCCAAGCAGTACGTCGCCGGCTCCGTTGCGCCGTTCATCGTCGGCGCGGACGGCCCCGATCCGGCTCTGTTCACCGCGCTCGACAATCTGATCGCGGAGAAGAAGGTGCCGGTGATGATCGCGATCTCCATCGGCAACGGCGGAGGCGACGCGCAGGCGAGCGAGCGCGGCCATGAGTATGACACCATGTCGGGACTCCACGCCGAATTCGTCGAGAAGGAGGTCCTGCCGCTGGTGGAGAAGCAGTACAACGTGAAGCTGACGAAGGATCCCGAGGCGCGCGCGACCATGGGCGGCAGCTCCGGCGGCTCAGCCGCGTTGAGCATGGCGTGGTATCACCCCGAGCTTTATCATCGCGTGCTCACCTACTCCGGAACCTACGTGAATCAGCAGTGGCCGGTGGATCCGGAGACTCCGCACGGCGCCTGGGAGTATCACGAGCACCTGATCCCTGGGAGTCCAGTCAAGCCCATCCGCATCTGGATGGAGGTCGGCGACCGCGACAATCTGGGCAGGAACGACAATTACCATGATTGGGTGCTGGCCAATGAAAATATGGCTCGCGTTTTAGCGGAAAAGGGCTACCATTATCAGTTCGTCTTCGCCCGCAACGCCGGCCACACCGACCGCCCCACCAAGCAGCAAACCTTGGCCGAAGCGCTCGAGTACATCTGGCAGGGCTACCCGGCGAAGTGAATCTGCTGCCGGCCGGGCTAGACTAACAGTATGGTGCGTCCTGAAAGACGCGTTGTTC